>DATHTL010000077.1:0-38195 GCA_035463255.1 Anaerolineales bacterium
GTCAGATAGTCGAGCGCTAGCTCGTAGCCCAGGATGTCGTTCTCGGTGGTGTTGACCATTTGTCCGTTGCCGATGTAGGCATAGAAGAGCTCAGGGTGCTGCTGTACCAGATTTACACCGATGATGCTTGACCAGGATACGCCATACACATAGATCTTGTCCTGATGGAAGCGTTCGCGCACATACAGGGTGAGGGCATACGCGTCATCGACAAAGCGCTGGGTGGTGAGCGTGGACATTGGAACGGCTTTATAGGATTTGCCCGTTCCGGGTTCATCCCAGGCGACGACCACGAAATCCTTCTCCAGCGGCTCAAAGAGTGAACGAGTGGCAAACCCGCCTCCGCCCGGACCGCCCATGCCGAGATTGAGCAGGATAGGCTTGTTCACGTCATGTCCGCGGATGCTAATCCATTGCTCCGTCCCGTTGATGGTTACTTTCTCGAGCGCCGCGACGGAGCCGGGGATCGGCTGCCCATCTGCACCGGTGATAGGCGGAGTGGTGGCGAAGAACTGTGAGGAAGCCACAGCAAGCAGCCCGAGAAGGATAATACCTGCCAAAACCCAGAATGTGCCCGGGGATGCAATTGAAAAGCGGAATTGCAGAACGATCAGTGTTACATCTGCAGCCGCAAGCAGGATCCAGACCCAGGCCGGGACAGAGGTTGTGAACGGCAGAAGAATGATCGGCAGGCAAAGCAGCAAGCTGACCAGCACGGCCAGAATGCGCCCAAGTGCCCCTGCAATTCTACGTACAATTCTCGATGCACCGGTTGAAACTGGCAAGGACTGATTTCCAAGGTTTGCCGTAGCAATGGTTTTCATAATTTTCTCCTAGGGGAATTGAATGGATTCCCCTACTTTGATAAAACGATAGGCTCCCGAAAACGCTGACTGAAACGCGTCGAGTGCCTCTGGGCTGCTGTCGTGCGGCGAGAGGGCGATCAACTTGGGTTGGCGAGGTGCAAGGAATTGGATGTGTGGCTGAACGGCTTCCGTGCCGATTTGTTCGTAATGTAGTCCACCGACGACTCCCACAACCTGTTCACCAAACAGTGTTTCAGCCCGTGAAACGAGTTTTTCCATGGTGGGATGGCCGCAACCGGTGATCATCACAAGACCCTCTCCGGCAACATCAATCACCAGTCCTTGTTCCTGTCCTTTGGGGTCGAAAAGGGAAATAGGATAGACCTCCGGGTATGGGATAACCCCGGTTGTCGCAATATCACTGCTGATCAAAGTGGGTTCCGAAGAGTGAATCATCTTGGCTTCCGGATAGGAAAGCGACGCTGGAACATAAATCGGCATGCTGCTCAGATCACCTGTAAAATCTCCAAACGAAATGGTTTTGTTCTGCCAGGCTTTGACGCCGCCGATGTGATCGGGATGGGGGTGTGAGATCACGATGGCATCGATTTCTCCCCAGGCAATGCCAAGCGTCTGTAGATTCTCTATCGCGGGTAGCTGTGCAGCTTCCTTCGGGTTATTGCCGACGTCCATCAGGATGGTTGCTGAGTCGGTACGTATCAGATACGAAACGCCGTGACCGAAATCAAAGCTTTCTTCTGTGCTGGCTTCCTCATATAAAGGAAGGATCTCCAGCCGGGTCGTCTGTTCCAACTCCGGAGCTGATGCCGGAAGCACTTGTGCCTCGCGTTCGATCTGGGCATTCGCTACCATCTGGCGGACTGTGAAAAATGCGACGGCAAGTAACACGAAACCAATAAGCCCAAATACAATGTACAAAAGTATCTTTTTCATCTTAAATGTTCTCCTCGAGGAGGATCTGGCTTTATCATAAGATATACGGGCCGGATGTTCCTCCATCAACAGGCAAGTTTTCACTGGTCAGGTGGACAGGTGACGTTACGGGTTGCTCGATCTATGTCAAGAAAAGCCCAACAATGTACACAGCCAGAACCAGTGCCAGGGCAATCGCCTGTCCAGGGGTAAAGTAGCGAGCTGTCACGCGGCGCATGTAATTCTGGTATGCTGCGCCAAAGAAGCGAAGCATGACATACTTCTCCTCGAAGATGCCGTTGGCCACGAAGGCAGCCAGCGAGAGCAGTCCAAATCCCAAGCCATAGACCGAGTTCATGGCAAAGCCCAACCCGACATTTGCCAGGATGAACATGCCATACATGGGATGGCGGACTTTGCCGTAATAGCCAGTATCCAGAATGCGGGTGGCCAGCTCGTGCCTTGGATCTTCCACGGTGTTCTTCAGGCGGGTCGCTTTCCAGGCATGGTAAGAACCATAGATGAAAAGCGTGTAACCAACCAGTAAGTGCAGCAGGTTTGCCACACTGACAGAGACTCGTCCAACCTTAAGCGTTTGATCGATGCTCGCCCAGAACTGCGGGCCCGGAAGCAATGGAAGGATCAGGGCAGCAGTAACCAGGACCACTATGAATAAGGTTGTTGATGCAGCAACTTTGACAACCGCAGAGTTGATCTTGGGGAAGACGTAAAGTTCGGGATCCATTCGAGCTCCTATCTTTGACGGATGGAGGTTGCCTATAATGAGCAGGCAACCTCCATCCCTTGATGTTTTTATGAAGAGTGTGCCGGTTCTGCCTCGTGACCCGGCGACAGGCGAGGCAGGAACATCCCGGTCCTGCGGCGATACTCTGCATACTTCCGGCCGAATTCGGTTTCCATATCATCTTCTTCCTTCTTAGCAAGCCGGTAGTAGATGATCGCCAGAAGCGGCCACATGATGAGCAATGGAAGAGTGGCCCACTCGAAGATCATGCCCAGGGTAATGAGCATGAAGCCGGTGTATTGCGGGTGACGGATATAACCATAGATGCCGTTCGTCACCAGTTCACCCTGGCCTTCCTCTTTGCTCCAGTAGCGTTTGTAGATCTCTCTCCATCCCAGCACGATGAGCAGAATGCCCAGGAGATAAAAGATATACGAGATGTACATGCCCCAGTGCCCGATCTGACCGATGAGCGTGTGTCCCCAGAGGATGCCATCTGGCAGGGAGCGGCCCAGGACCCAGGTGATCGCATACATGCTGAGAGGCACACCGAACATTTCGAGCGCCAGCGCGATCACGAACGCCATGTACACACTCGAGGGCTTACGCTGGCTCTTCTTGTAGAATGGGGTGAAGAGCAGGAACACTCCAAAGAGCACGATCCACAGGACGACTCCCACCCAGTTGCCAAAGTGACTAATTGCGGTATCCATTTTGTTTCTCCTTATTCTTCCAACTTGATGTCTGTGCGTCTCACGAGCAGGAGCGGCAGCCCCAGATCTCGGATGCGGTTGAGAATTCCATGCAGTGCAGCCTGATCCAGGATGCGTCCGCTGATGATGGTTTCACCGTTTGAGTGAGATGAGACTGATAATCCTTCGAACCAGCGCATGCGACGTTCATCCAGGTGGCCCCTTACGCGGATTTCATAATTCGTGGGCTCGATGTTCGTTTCCATAAGGTCACTTCCGGGGCTCGATTCCATGCTGCCTGTCTACTGGATGGAGGCGAGCAAGACATCCACCGTGGACTGGTCCCAGCGCTCGGTGGGCTCGGAAAGAACCAAAAGGGCCGGTCCACCCTTGCCCTGGAATGCGACCGTGATCTGACGATATGACCCGCCCTCGTGGTCAACGCCATCGCTGGTGACGATAGTTGCAGACTCGCCGCGCAGGCTGGCTGAGCGGTTTTCGATGACGGTCATGCGCGTGTTCGCGTCGCTGGAGCCGGGGACCATTTCGGCTAACATCTCTTCCAGCTTTGCACTATCTGTCTCGTTTTCCGACTGGATCAAGTACAGGTGGCTGTGTCCATCGCCGGGACTGTACGCGGCGACATCATAGCCCGCCAGGCTGGCAGAAAATTCGGGGGCATAATCGGCGGGCAGGTCGAAGTCCGCGATTTTGGATGCAGTGCTGGAAACCTCTTCCGGATTTCCGTTGATAGCGAGGCGAGGTGCACAGGCAGTCACAGTTGCGAGCAAGAGGACTGCAACCGTGATGAGTAAAAGTTTGTTCATGTCAATCTCCTTTTGAATTCTTGTAGCGACAGTCACAGTGTATAGTTGCCTGCGCAATCTGTCGCCTATCTGGAGATAGGTTCGAGGATAGGTTTTAGAAAATCTTCGGGTAGGGAAAATAGTCGATAACGGAAGCAGGAAACGGCTGAGCCTGGCCCGGCTCCTTATTGAATCCCCAGCTGATGGGCGTAAGCAATCGCCTGGGCGCGATTCTCCACGCCTAGTTTTTGCAAAATATTATGTACGTGCCACTTGGCTGTTCCAACGCTGATCACCAGTTCGCTGGCGATCTCCTGATTGGATTTGCCTGCTACGATCAGTTTCAATACTCTGCGTTCCTGTTCGCTTAACGGGTCTGGCAATGGAGAAGAGGATTTGCTAGCGGGACCGGTTGCCTCTAAAATGCTATCCACAAAAGCAGGCGCTACGGAGCGCGTGGCTTGCAGCAAAGGACGGGTCTGACGCTTACCGCGCGGGAAAAAAGGAGCCCTGTATCCCGCAGGAGCTGCCAGGCGGATGGCTTTCTCGAATTCGCTTAATGCCTGTTCCTCTCTGGATAGCTGCTGATAGGTCAGCGCTTTCGTAATCGAGACGCCGATCACCCGGCGAACACTGCCTTCTTCACGGTTCTCCTGCTCGAGCCGATCCAGGATTTCAAGAGCTTTCCTGGGTTCATTTGCTAAAGACCAGTAAATGGCAGATAAATGCTCGACAACATGTTTGATTTTGAGCAGGTTCGACTGCACCACGGCATCCAGCTCACGGAGATCTATTCTGGCTTCAGGCAGGTTCCCCTGCGCCAGATGAAGCTCCACCTGAACGATCAGCATCTTATACACGTTCAGCATCATGTTACTCTGGCGAGCCGAGTCTGTTGTAGACTGCAAAGTATCAAAAGCTTGTTTCGCGTCCCCGCGCTGAAAAGCGATCCGTGCCAGGACGATTTCATTATCTTTCCCCATAATGGCACTGGAAAATAATCGCTGGCACAATTCAGAGCCCGTCTCGGCGAAGAATTGCGCCTCGTCAAAATCGCCTTTCTCATAGCAGATAGTCGCCAGCGGACTATAGATCATTCCCACAATGGGCAAGTACTTCCCGCGATGGTCCACATATTCGGCGAGTGCAGAACGGCATAATACTTCTGCCTCGCGCAGTTGACCCTGATCCAGCAAATTGAATGCAAGGTTTACCATTGCCGCCAGCGTGATAAAAGGATGATTTAATTTCTTGCCGAGTTCCCAGGCTTCCTTAAATACAGGGGTCGAAGCGGCCAGGTTTGCGGTCCAGGCATAATGATCGCCCAACGCAACAAGCGCTAAAATACGGAAAAATAAATCGGACTCGTCCAGGTGCCCCAGCGCGGCCTGTGCCAGTTCGCCCGTTCTGGTTTCCGCGCTGACAGAGCTAAACCAGGCTTGCATGGCCAGCAGACGTCCATAGCTGGTATTTTTCGTTTGACCATCAAAGTCCTGATTTGCCCTGGCAACGCAATCGCGTGCCTGATCGAGCTGCCCTGTCATCAGTAAAGAAAGCGCCTTGTAGGAGAGCAGGTCCGGGTTGTTTTCCACCACCTGTGCCGGCAGCGCATCCAGCCAGCCAAGTAATGTTTGTAACTCTCCGTTTTTGATCAGATCGACTGCTAGGTTGGCAATTAATCTCTCTACCTCTTTTGTATCGGGAACGGCCAGCCAGTAGGGGATTGCTTCAGACAACAGTCCCTGCGCTTCAAACCAACGAGCTGCTCGCGCGCAGATCTCATGCTCCGACTCAGGTGATCGCGCCGCGCACAGGGCATTGGCAAAGAGATGATGGTAACGATACCAGCCGCGCTGGTTATCCAGGGGGATCAGGAAAAGGTTGCAGCGTTCCAACTCAGACAAGATGGCAGTAGAAGCGGCATTCCCGGTCACAGCCTGACACAGTTCAGCGTTGAAGCGCTTGAGCGTTGCCGTCTTGTTCAGGAACTCAGCGATTTCAGGCGGCTGGCGTTTCAACACTTCATCAAGCAGATAATCGATCACATATCGATGGCTGCCGCTGAAATCGTTAAGGAAATCCTGCTGCCCGGGCAGATTCTGCATTGCCAGGGCAGCCAGCTGTAAACCAACGGCCCAGCCCTCCGTTCTCGCTTCCAGCGCATGGATCGCTTCCTCACCCAGCTCCAGACTCATGGATTTGTTAAAGAATTGATGGGCTTCTTGCAATGTAAAGCGCAAGTCATGGGCGCGGACTTCTGTCATTTGTCCCCGCGCCCGCCTGCGTGCCAGTGCAAAAGGCGGGTCTTCGCGGGTGGTGATCACCAGATGAAACGAAGCGGGCGCGTGCTCAATGAAGTATTCCATCGCCTCGTGTAATTTCGGATTCGTGATGATGTGATAGTCATCCAGGAACAGGATGATCCGGGTTTCCAACGCAGCCAGATCGTTAATCAATTCATCCAGGATCGCCGGGAGAGGCGGGAGCTGCGGCATGACTATAAGACTCGCTGTGCTCTGCCCAAGCGTCTCGTCAACTGAGCCCAACGTGGAGATCAAATAACCTAGAAAACGGGCCGGGTCATTTTCACCCTCCTCCAACGACAGCCAGGCAACCGACGCGGGTTTCCGATCACTAAGAATGGTTTGAATCCATTCGGCGGCCAGCGTCGTTTTCCCATACCCGGCGGGTGCAGAGACAAGTGTCAGCTTGCGGCCTTCATCCAATCCGGCATCCAGGCGCGCAATCAGACGCGGTCGGGAAACCGCACCCGTTCGCCATGCCGGGATGTGAAACTTGGTTTTGAGAAAGCGGCTGATCATCGGAACATCCTCCATGATAGAGGAAAACGACAAAAAACTCCCCTCTCGTGAGGGGAGTTTTGAACTGTCCAGGTGGACAGGTGACCCAGAGTGGAATTTAGGGCAGCCAGGATGTGACGTAGCCAGTCAGATCCGGCAAGGGAATAATCTGGCAGGCATCCACCAGGGTCAATGCCAGTGCCGGACTCGGTTGGCTACTTGCATTTGGATCATGGACACTAACCATCAGCCAATCTCCCTCCGCGCTCCGGGCGGGGGTGGTCACGATATGTGGATCGCCATCTGCCACCAATTTTCGGTTCGAGCTATCCAGGTCTGAAACGAACAAGCCAAATTTGTCGAGTGGCAGCTTTTCTTCGAAGGCCAACTGCTTTCCATCTGGTGAGATCGCTATGCTGCCGTTTTTATCTGGAAAAGGTTGGTAGTGTCCTCCAGGGCATTTTGCATCGGTCAATTGGATAGGACCAAAAGGGCGCACTCGTTATTTTGAACATAGATTCGAAATACTCTGTATCGCGTGGTCAACTCCACCCAGGCTTTCGAGCCGGGATTGGAGTCTGCAAATATTCTCTATGTAACTTCTATTATTCCTGATCTCCTCCACGGCTTGAATGAGCGTGGAAGGTTGGAATTGAGCATCAGAATAACCAATGCCTATGCCCAGCTTTTCAATCGAGTGCGCGTTGTATTGGCGCTCGAACACATTTCCCGGAAAGATAAGCTGTGGTATGCCAGACATGATCCCCGAAAGGATGCTGTTTTGCCCGCCATGGTTGATAAATGCAGCTGCGTAGGGAAAGATGCTTTTGAAATCGAACCGCCTGGCAACATGGATATTGTTCTCATCAGCCGGGTTTGCCTGATAACTCGCAATGTAAATCTGATACGTGCCGCCCTGGAAGGCCCGCTTGAGCACAGACAGTTGGGTTGGATAGGTGATCGATCCATTTCCCATGTAAACAACAATGGCGTTCTTGTCGCGATCACGCGTTGGTGGCGATATGTGGGGAGTAGTAAATGGTCCCGTAAACACAACTTTCGGATCGTCAATCGGTTCCAGCTCATAGCAACTTGGAACGATTTTGAGATCGGCCCACTCGAAAATATCGAGGACCGACTCGATATCTCCCAATCCTTGCTGCCGAAGAAAGCGTTTCACTCCATTACTGTACTGAGGACTGGATGCGTACGCCTTTCGAGCTGGATAGCTGTAGCTGATCGCCACAGGAACATTTTCTATCTTGGCAGCGACAATGGCAGCCGGACGGAACTCGGCGTATACTACATCGGGTCTAAACTCTTGGATTGCCCTTCTGACTGCCAGTACATCCTCAGCAAAGAACCTTTCCTGGATCGCTCCCACGATAAATAACACCTCTTCAAAGCTGCATACTTTGCGGCGCTGTTGGACGCCAAGGCGTTGCGCGATTCCGAAAGCTCTTTTTCCAATCGTCATCGGTAGTCCCATCGGTGAAGGGATGGGGGCAAAATATTCTTCAACGCCGTCAACGTGCTGGTAGTTAATATCTTTCGCCGCGCAAAAAGCTGGTGTATGCCCTTTTTGCAGGAGACCTATCGCCAGCGCCTTTGCGCGCGAAAAGGGTCCGCTGGTTTCCGCGATGGCTGCCATCGGAGCGATCAGTACGTTCATTGTGGAATCTCCTGATGTAGGCGTAGAGGCCGATCCTGGTCGTACTGTAAGTCCAGACGTAGGGCAGTCTCGGCCTTGGCAAGTTCCGCGCCCAGATAACCGGCGTGACTCTTTTGCGAGATAAGCTCTTCACGCAACAGGGCAAGCAAGATCGCTTCTCCGTTGCGTCCTCGCACAACATGAGCAGGCGAGTTATCCGGCAAATAATGATGGACAACGATCTCGCTCACTCTCCGGTCCAGGCTAATGATAAAAAATCCCTTTGGGTCATATGCTAAGGATTCACGATGTCCACCCAGTCGGATGGGCTGAAATCCATCTGCCTGTTTACTACTGAGAGAGATAGCTTTCTTCTGTAATGGCGTATCCTGGTATGGATCAACCCTCTGCGCAAAGAGTTCCTGTATCGTAGCGCCCAATTTTTCAGGATCAGTCTCGCCTACATGGTTCACCAGCTTCACTTGCTGCCGGAAGCGATCAATAGTGCCTTGATCCATATGGCTTAACTCGGGCATGTGACCAGTTGCCTGAACAATATGACCATTTGATGAAACACCGTTTGCCATCAAGGCGCATAAGGCTTGGCCGGCTTGGAAATATGTGGACTCTTTTCCGCAAATAAGAAGAAAACGGATGGAAGGATTCGCAGTCACATTCGCGATCATCTTCTCGATACCCAAGTTGGCTGAATACATTCGTCCGGCAATCGCTACGCCCGGCAGCTTAGCCAAAGGGGCAAAGAGTTCATTGCTTGTCAGAGTGCAGACGGCGACTTGCCCTCGCGGGTCTCCCAGCATATATGCGCCCGGTAGCATTGGCCAAGAATTTGGTTTGGAATTGACACGAGTGCCATAACGTCCGAGATGTGTCACCAGCCAAACTTTTGTGGTGTCCACTTTACGCATGAGGCGTGTAATGCTTTCTTCGACCTTCTTGTTCCTTGAACTATCCATCTCTTTCCCTTTCGTTGGTTGCCCTCTGGTATTTCTTCCAGGTTAGAGCAATTCCGTCTGCAAAGGAATGCGGGGTCCAGCCTAACTCACGTTTGGCTTTTTCACTTGAGAAACACCAGTTCATCGAGATCATTTCAAAAAATTCGGGTGGGAACAAAGACTTCCCGGTAACAAACTGGCTGACCTTGGAGATCACTTGTAATAGAGGCAGAGGGATTTTGCGGGTCGGAGGCTGTTTGCCCAAGAGGCTTGCAATGTGCTCCCAGATTTCGACAAACGTCAGATTTTCTCCGATCAGAATATAGTCTTCTCCGGCGCGTCCATACTGGTGGGCAAGATCGATTCCTTCGACCGTATCATTGTAATACGAGAGGCACAACCGATTTTTTCCAGTCCCCATGATGGCGACCGGCTTTCCTGTTGCCATGCGCAAGAGTGTCTGCTCTTGCAAGCTTGGGTGACTCGACGCAAAGGAACATCCATATCCAAAGCCAGGGTACACAATTTTCACTTGTAAACCGGGTGCAGCGAATGCTCGACAGAGGTCGTCCGCCGCGCGTTTCGTTTTTTGGTATAGGTTGAAATATTTGCTGGTATCCACCGGCCGATTTTCATCCGCCATTTCGCCCGGCTGGGTGGGACCAAGTACAGAAATGGAGCTGACTTGCACAATACTACGAATTCCTAGCTCTCGGGCGCTTTCGAGTACATTGCAGGTGCCATCTTTGTTTACCCGCCACCATTCCACCTCGGGCACGTTGTAGCCGACGATTGCAGCCATATGAGTAACTCGATCACATCCTTGCATGCCTAGCCGTACCGCCTCTGGATCTGTCACATCTCCATAGACAAATTCTACGCCAGGCAGCTCCAACCCTCGTCGATTGCTGGACCTGCGCGCGAGTACGCGTACTCTTTTGTTTTGCCTCGCGAGCTGCTTGATCAGCACTCGTCCAATGGAGCTGGTTCCACCAGTGACAAACGTTGTCATCGATTTCATCCTCTAATCAACAGTTTGTTTCATTCGAAAATCATGATAATAAATCGCAAAGAAAAACTCCCCCGTCACCGGGGGAGTTTTACACTATCCAAGTGGATAGTGTGGTCATGTGAATAAATACCTCATGGACCTTTTTGTCGAATGTACTCACTTACATTCACATTATAGTGAACTTCTTCGAGTGTGAAGGTCGCCCACGGAAGTCCCTGGTCCATCCAGGTGGCAGAGCCGATGGCGTTGAGCTTGCTTCCCTCGATCTTTTTGCCTTCCACGTTCCGGGTGATCCATAGTATTTTCTTCGCCTGTGGACCTGCATCCCGGTAGCGCATGGCCTCCATGGAGTCGAGCAGGCCGGTTTCAGGATTGAAGCGCATCACGAAGTTTTCCATCTTGTCTTCAAAGGGCACAAACAATAGCGCTGTGTTGTCGTCCACCGGCTCCCAGCGGACGCGCGGGTCTGTGATCCAGATCGAGGGGAACCAGGCGGCTTCCGCCCACACTGCCAGGTTGGCGGCCTGGTTGGTGCTGGCATCATCGATGATCGGATCTCCAACAGGAGGTTCGAAAAGACTCTTGCCATCCACATAGCGCTCGTTAACCTTCATGATCGTCATGCCAAACCAGGTCGCTTCGAAGTAGTGACGGTACCCCTTGCCAGCCTCATGGACGAACAGAAAGCGCGCTGGCAGCTTGACGCCGAAAGGAGCGATAAAAGCATGTCCTTTCATCACCGCCGAGTCGATCACGGGAATCTCCTCCCCGTAAACGGTTTTGTAGAAGCGCTCCACAGGTGCGGGTAAACCGGCAGCCAGTGGAATGGTCTTGATCTCTCCTGTCTGCTCGGGATATGGAGAAAAGGGTCTGGGCCTGATTTGTAAACCGATCCACCCCAGCAAAAATACAAGGACAAGGATGGATGCAATGATGATTAGGAGCTTCATAGTAGTTTCCTTTGAATGGATTTACTGATTAAGATTGGTCCGCACGGATATAGTCGTGAACATCCACATTGAAGAGCGTGTCCTCAACATCGAGGCGAACCCAGGGCTTGCCTTCATCGGACCAGATGCTATTGATCCACAGTACTTTTTTGCCGGCAGCGGATTTATATTTCATGGCTTCAACGTATTGCACCAACCCGGTCTCCGGGTCAAATCGCACAACCAGAACTTCGTCTTGTTCCCCAAAGGGCACTACGAGCAGAGCCGTCAGATCATCCACCGGCTCCCAATGGACGCGCGGATCGGTTACAAGCACCGCCGGAAACCAGTTGAGCGCTTCTGCCCACAAGCTGATGTTGCTACCCTGGTTGAAGCCGTCTCCCTGTTCCACGCCACCGGGTGTTTTGCCAAAGCCACGACCGTCGATGTAAGTGTCATATCCCTTCATAATTGGCAGACCGAAGAAGGTTAAGTCGATATCGTGACGGTAGTTCTGACCAGTCTCATGGACGAATCGGAAGCGGATGGGTACGCTCAACGCGCCAAGCCGCATGGTGCCCCGCCCGCTGACGACAGCCGTTTCGATCACCGGGATATTGCTTCCATAAACTGTTTTGTAAAACCGTTCCACAGGTGAAGGAAGCCCCGAAGGCAGTGGAATCGTTTTTAACTCAGGTGTGCTTTCCGTATAGGGTGGAAACGCTCTTGGTTTAATTTGCAGTCCCAGCCAGCCTATCAAGGATAGAGTGGTGAGAATGCAAATGACGATGATGGTAGTTTTCATTTCTTGTGCTATTTTTGAGATTGATCTTTGTTCGAAGGTGATTTGCGCCAATTGACGGCGATCACGTAAAGCAACGCGACTTCAAGCAGGATTTGTGCAGCCTTCGAAATCAATCCGCCGGGAGAGAAGATTACACCGGGCCGATCCTGATACAGATTAAAGAAGAACAGGAGGACCATAGCATTGATGAACGCCCCGAAGAGTAGCAGCCAGCGATTGCGCAGAAGGATCAGCAAGCCGCCAAGCAGGTAGCATCCGGCTGCAACGAAGATAACGTTGCTGGGCTTTTCACCTACCCGCAGATCGCCAACGCCGAGAACATTCAATGCCATCAATACATAAGAAAGCGCGGTAAGGAGTGCCAGCGCGACGGCCGCCCACAGGATGCGGACGTTATTGGAATTAGCTGAGCGAGTAGCGTTCATTGCGGCTTCCCTTCTCGTATTTGACCGTGCTGGTCTTGGGTGTGGTTTCTGAAAAACTGCGGAACAGACGAACAGTCAGCCCGATAGCGACCAGCGCCAGAATGACAAACGGGACAGTAAACGCCATAGCCTGGCCGATCGTAATGACGTTTGCCAGCACTTGCATGATCCCACCCGCCGTGAGATTCGGACCCAGGATCGAAGTAAAGATGAGCATTGTGGATGCCAGGAGATAGCCAAGCGGAGTACGGCGAAGAATCAAGAGCCCAGCAACGAGGAGGGCAGGCGCAACGACGCCAATATCCAGAATCCCTGTCATAAACGTGGTGTAATAGTATGCCTCCAGCGGCGCTTTATTTTCGAGCAAGGCCGGGACGATAGAAAGCACGATCCAGATGAGACTTAGAATAACGCCAGAAACCACCAGAAAGACACCTATGCCGCGGGTTGGCAGCGTAGTTGCGAAGTGTTCAGGAAAAGTCTGCACGTCGAAAGACGCGAGCGCCAGGATCAGCCCGAACAGGCTGGCAGAAAAGAGAAGTGTGTAAACCAAAAACAGGTTGTTATAAGTGGCGCCAAAGCCCTGGGAGATGTAATTGTAAAGAAAATAAGCGAGCGCGCCTGTGAGCAACAACCCACCTCGAAGTGAACCCTGCCGGTAGAGCACGAAGGAAATAATCAACACCGGGATTGCCAGAAAAAGTGTGATCAAATCGGCTGCCTGAAAACTCAGGGCACCGATAGGCGTATCATAGCGATACCATCCCTGCCCCCAGATTTGTACAATCTCCCCGCGAACGGTTGTAAACGAAAAGGAATTGCCTACGTTTGGATAGAACAGGCCAATTCCGGCGGAAAACAGTGCCAGCACAACAATCAATGGGACGAGCCAGTAAAGGGAGGGTTGTTGTTTCATAATTTGTTCCTCTTTATGAAGGTAATTGCTTGTCTTGCTTTGATTCTATGTTGTCAGACAAAAAGACCCCCTTGCCGATGGGGGAGTCTTTAACTGGTCAGGTGGATAGGTGGATTTATCGTTCCAACCCCTGTTTGGAAGTAAGGATATCCTCTCACTTCGCGTCAGCGAGGGTATTCGTTCCTGTCAGTACATCTTCCAGCAAAATCTTTTGTACTTTTTCTGGCTCTTCGAACATGGGGCTGTGAGCCGACTGCTCAAATGTATAAAACCCTTTGACTGGCGCCTGTAGCTTCTCAAAATATTCCTTTGCCAGTGTGTAGTTGACCGTGTAATCATATATGCCGGACAAGAAGTAAACGGGAATGTCAAGCTCTGTCACTTTATTGTTTAGATCCGTGGTGAGCATATCCTCCCATAGCAGAGCTACACCAGACTTGGCCTTGGCGGTCCATGTATGGAACTTTTCTATGAATGTGTAATCTCGGCATTGCCAGGAGGGGATGACGATCCCTGTGACAACCGAATTCATGTCATGCAGCGTGCCAATTCCCAGGCTGTGCATAGCGGGATCGCGCAATGCGCGGTACGCATCCGGTGTGCCGCTCGCCATCGTGACAGGTGCAGCCTCCAGCTTTCGTACCATGTTTGTGTTGCCACCCTCTTTGAACTCCTCGAGCATATAGTCGTACGCCAGTTTTTCTGATTTGAGCTGGTAAGACATCTGTGCCACGCCAATGTAGGCATAGTACAACTCTGGAGCCCGCGCCGCGGCTTGAATGCCAATAAACGTCCCTCCGGAGTGTCCCATGAGGTAGATCTTTTCCTTGCCGAAGCGGCGACGCAGGTATTTCGTCACTTCAAGCGTATCGGAGATCATTTGTTCCAACGTCATGCTCTCACGCGGAATGTCGGGGCTGTAAGACATTCCTGAACCGCGCTGTTCCCACCAAACGACAGTAAAATAGTCTTCGAGACCTGTAGGGTAATCCTCTGAAAGGAAGTAATCAGGCATGCCTCCATGCAGATAAAGCAGCACAGGATTTGCTGCATCCTTGCTCTTGATAAACATTCCCTGTTCCACGCCGTTGATAGTCACGAAAACTTTTTCTGAAATGCTGCCAGAGAGAGGTTTTCCATCCTTATTCACAAAGGGTTTCGGTTTTCCGGGGTAGCTCCAGATAAGCAACGCGCTCACAAGAAGAAGCAAGCCGGCTAATACTACAGAAATTAGAATGAGCATCATACGTTTTGCCTTTCGTGCGAAAGATGGAATAGAGAGTCTTCTTGTTCTACGATCTGGCATTTTGTTTTTCCAATCGTTTATTGTTGTGAGATCTTTAACTGGTCAAGTGGATGCACATCTTTATTCTTCGGGAACGTTGCCTCGGAAAACGGAGTATGTAAAGAAGGCATAGTAATCGGGGATATCTAGAATAAAATCTGGAAACCCGGGCGTGCACAAGCGTGTGTATTCTGCCCAATCCTCTGCCGAGACCTCCGGTTGCGGCTCGCCCCATAGCATCTTGAACAGCGACATCAATGCAACGCGTTCCCCACTGTTGAGCGGAGCTTGAATATTCCCCACGAAAGTTTTTGCTTCTATTTCATTCAAATCCATTCGCTGGAACGACCCTAGTGCCCGCATAAAATTTGACTCAGGGCTTTTGCCATTCAGGAACGGGTTGTATGCAGAGCAAGTTGCATTCAGTCGGGCCTCGAGCAGTGGGTATCCCGGGAGCAATTGTTGGGAGGACCACCCAAGAAGGATGACACTGCCTCCCGGCTTCACCACGCGCATAAGCTCTTGCAGCGACGGCATCAGGTCACCCGCGGGATAACCGATGCAATCTGCGCTCCAGGCCCAGTCGAAGCTGTTGCTCTCGAAGGGCAGGCAGTTCACATCTCCTGCATGGAACGTAATCCGATCCCCAAAGCCCGCTTTGCTCACCAATTCTTTTCCATAGGAGAGAAGCTCAGGCATAAGATCCAGGGCGTACACCTTTCCATCGGGCCCGATAGCTTCTGCCAGCAATAACGCCTGAAGTCCGATCCCACATCCGGCATCAAGTCCGTGGCTGCCCCGCGGCAGCTCCAGTTCCCGGATGATCGACCGCAGCGTGGGCTCGCGCAGGGGATTCGCCTCTAGCAAATTCTGAATGATTGGATTAGTGCCAGTCATTTTCGTCTTTCCTGCTGTGCAAGCTCATAGTGGAACCATTGTTTCTGCCAGCAGGGACCGAGCTTTTCGTACAGTGCATTCGCTCCCTCACTGTATCCGGTGATATAGGCTCGCTTCATCCCAGCCTTTTTCAGCCGCTGGAAACATTCCCGGATCACTGCCTCTGCCAATCCTTGTCGTCGATGTTGGTAATGTGTACAGACTTTTTCGATCTCCGCGATGCCATACACCGGATCATGAAAGCCAACACAGCCAGCCACATGAAGTCCCTCTGGCGTGACCACCGAGAGATCGAAGCGTGGGTCGTAGGCCGGGTTTTCGCGCGAGTATTCGAACCGCAGCAGCTCGAAATCTGTGACGTGGTCTTCGTTCCCAAAACCAGCGTTATAGAGCAGGCTCTTGTTGTGAAAATCACCGTTCTCGCACATATCCATAATTCGATACCCGGCAGGCAACTGAATGGGCTTCGCTTCTTTGGTCATCAGATCATATTGTCGAGTGGTTGCCACCACGCCCTCAGAGCGAAAGCCCCTGTTTTGCAGCATGGCAAGCGCTTCTGCCTGATATTCATGGACTTCTGTGAGGAGCCTGGGAAAGCGCGGTCCCCAATTGTGAAGGGTCCAATCAAGCATCTCGGCATAAAGATATTCATAGCCCTGCAGAGTAAAGATAAAAAAGACTTCTTCTCCATCTTCACTCAGCACAAAGCCCAGCAGCTGATCAAAGGCATCTACCCAGAGCTCAGAGTGCTTGCGAAAGAAGGAAGGAATATATTTTTGTTCGCGCCACAGGCCATATTTCCAATCGCCGAGGCGACTGTAATGCCAGATAAAACGTTCCTGCTTGTGACCATAATCCTGCTGCAGAAAGCGCCACATCTTTTCAAAATCATTGTGGGTATCGTCGAAGGGACGGTGATAAGGCTTCATTATGCTTCTTTCATTTGCTAGATAAGGTTTGCAAGCTCGTTCACTTCATCGCGCCAGCGATAGACATGCCGCAGATTTTCTTCCAGTTTTGTCCTGTTCTTCTCATAGCCCTTTGCCAGCTCAGCAAGGTGGTCATAATACCCGGCGAGTTTTGCCAGTGGTAGGGGGAGATGCATCACGACTCCGTGCTGAAGGTTGTCTTCCAGCATTCGAAGAGTTTCCAGCCATTCTTCCACCGGCATGCCCGCAGTCTTTCTGAAATCACGGATGACCCACTGGCGCTCGAACAGCGAGCGACTCTTCCAGCCGTCAGACTGTTCTTTCAATGTGGCATATACCGCTTCACACAAGGCCAGAGCCTGCTCCCGCCTGTCAGCAGGGACCTGCGCCGCTTCACTTTCCACTTTCTCCCCTCCAAAATTGATATCCGCGGCCTTGAGCGCCTGCATGGACGAGATCTCCTGCCCGCGGAATTTTCGAGCAAAGATCACCGAGGCGGCAAACCCCGCGCCGGCCTCTTCCACCGAGAGCACTGCACTCTTATTCATCTCAAAAAACTGCTCGACGGACATGCCCATTTGAGGCGCAAGCTGTTCCACGGCTTTGGACGCGGTCTCCGTGGGGACGAGTCCCGGTCCGATCGTATAGGCGATGACGCCCGTGCCCTCGAGCTCCGCGTCGAGTGTATTTGCCAGATGAACTTGCGCGGCTTTGAACGTTTCATATCCACCCAGGAAAGCTGTGCCGGTCGAGGAGACGCAGGCGAACACGCCGTGATTGCGCTTGATCATGCCGGGCAAAAAGGTCTTTGCCATCAGCACGGGTCCGCGCAAATTGACGCGGTAACTGCGGTCCCACTCGTCGATGGGAAGATCTTTTACTTCACCCAGCACGGCAATGGTCGCGTTGTTAATGACGGCATCCACCTTCCCGAAGTGGAGCATGGATTGCTCATAGAGTTTTTGTACGCTGGCTTCATCACCTACATCGGTCTGCACAAATAACACGCGGTTCTTATCGAACTCTGCTTCCAGAGCCTCCTGTGCTCGCAAGCCATTTACAAGATGTATCTCCGCGAGAATCACATTGGCACCCAGCCAGAGCAAAGCGCGCGCGGCCTCGTATCCAATCCCGCCGCCCGCGCCGGTCACAATGATCGTCTCTCCGCTTAGAGCATCAGGTGTTAGCCCTAGCCGGGCAATCACCATCGGTTTGGCTTGCATCTTCCACCTTCCAATCCTGGATCACGTTCGTTTCTCTGATTTTCTTAATGCTGCATATCGATTTGTTCACTGCCGAACCACGTATAAAGCAGAAAGGCCAAAGCAGGGACTGCAAACAGTGTATCTGTAACGCCCGCCGGGATGATGGTAACCGCAGCGACCATGGTAACGCCGCTAAGGATAATTCCTAAGAGCACCGCCCACTTCCGTAAGGACCAACTCCCCCATGCGGCAACGAAGCGGCCGATACCCCAAAAGACACCGTACATGGCCACAGCGGAAGCATTGTGCTCTAGTGCCTGGCCGTTCAATCCACCGAAACTGATCAAGGCCAGAGGAATAGAAGTGATCAGTGCCAGCCCGGCGATCTCAACGAGTCCATGTACGATAAGGAAAATGCTGGCAATTCTTGCGCTGAATGTTCTGTTCTGCATGAAATGGTTCCTTTGTTTCACCTGCTTATCGATTGTGAGAATGTGTGCTCTCATGATCCAACTTGCCTGCTGTTAATCGGGTCTGCCTTGCGAGGGCTCCGTTAACCCTCGCAAGGCGTTCGACCCGTATTTATGCACGTGATAAAAGATAGTGCGTCACAGCATTCACTATTTTCAGGCATGCCAGAAGGGCGATCGCGATGAGCGCCTGCTGATCGTTCTGGATGAACGGCAGTTTCCAGCCGACAAAGACAGCCAGCGCGATTAGCAGTATCGTCCCGCCCAGAATGTAGCCGACGATCGCCAGTGGATGAGACCATTGCCCGGTCGCGGCAATCCGCCCGATGCCCGCCTGGGTGCAGATCGACATTCCAAGCAGTACGAGGAGGACGATATCCACACGGATGTTGGAGAGCAGAGGCACCTTTTTGCCCGTGGCGCCAATGAACACCACAGCGGCTGCAAGTAAAGCAAGCAGAACGATGGTCGGGGTAATGACAGCGGGTTGCGAAATTGATTTCATGGCGAGTCTCCTTTTTACTAACCTTGCGAAGGTTTTCTCATAGATCTGGATCACGAGGCAACAAAGCTTCGCAAGGTTGAATATATTCGTGCAACACAAAAACCTCCCCTGCCAGCAGTGCAGTATTGCACTGGTCAAATGGACAGGTCTCGAGCCTCTCGGGAGACGTAAAATAGCGATGAAGAAAAGGTCACTTTTATGCAAAGACGTAACGTAGAGACAAATCGGGAGGCAACATGACAAGACTGAAATTTGGATTAGCCCTGCCCTATACGAGCGTGCGCACGGTCGTACAGCTGGCTTCCTTAGCAGAGCAGGCTGGCTGGGACGGCTGTTTTCTGGGAGACGCGATCTGGTGTGAAGATCCGATGATCGCTCTGGCGGCTGCCGCCATGACCACACAGAGTATTCGCCTGGGACCCATGATTATCCCTGTGCCGCTGCGACGCCCGTGGAAGATCGCCAGTGAGTCAGTTGCCTTGGATCACCTGTCTGATGGACGCTTGACTCTTGGGCTGGGAGCAGGCGCGGTCTGGATGGGATGGCAGAGTTTCCCTGATGAGGTCACAGACACGCGGGTCCGCGCCGAGATGCTAGATGAAACCATCGATATCCTGACCCTGCTCTACCAGCGTAAACAGTTCGATTACGACGGCAAACATTACCACCTCAAGCTAACCCTCATGGATGAGATGCATTATCCGCCTAAGCCGGTCCAGCAGCCGCGTATTCCCCTGTGGGTGGTGGGCATTTGGCCGCGCAAAAAATCCATGCAGCGAATTCTCAAATGTGATGGTGTGCTCTTAGAGAAGAGGAACACAAAAGGGATGGGGGTAGAAGTTACGCCGATGGATATCTGCGAGATAAAAGCTTATGTGGACGCCAACCGCACCCTGACCACTCCTTTTGATATCGTAGTGGGCGGCAAGACTGCTGGGCTGGACCATGCCCAACTCCTGGACAAGCTTCTCCCGCGGCTGGAGGCTGGACTCACCTGGTGGATCGAGGAATTAATCGGCGAACCGGAAGAACAAGTTGTCGAGCGCATCCGTCAGGGTCCGCCCCGGTTGGATTAATGTGCAGGCAGCTGCTCAATGTTGATTCATGCTCATTCCCTTGAGATACGCCCGATTACTGAAGACGACTTAACTTCAGTCGTTGAGGTGTACCGGCAGTGTGAAGACTTTTTGGCATTAGGACCGGCATCTACAGCTTCGATGGAAATGGTGCAAAAGGACCTCGAGCTTTCGCGAGAGCTTCGCGGTTTGTTCTGCGGTATCTTCAGGGCAGATGGAATCATGATCGGGGTGGTGGATTACGTCCCGAGCAACTTCGAAGGAATTCCGCAGCATGCTTTCCTTTCTCTTCTCATGATCGCGGAGCCGTTTCGCGGGCAGGGGATCGGCAATGCAGTTGTTCAAGCGATTGAGGCAGAGATCATACAAAATAAGGAAATCGTGGCTATCCTTTCCGGCGTGCAGGTCAATAACCCGCGAGCCGTGCAATTCTGGCAGAGACATGGCTACCGAATTGTGAGCGGACCGGAACGGATGCCTGATCAAACCACGGTGTTTCATTTGCGAAAGGACTTGAGCAAGCCAGTCGTAAACATGGAGACGTAGATGAGTTATGCAAAGTTAGTCAATGCTGCCATCGTGTTTGTGGCGCCGGATGCACAGAAGACTGCCGATTATTACCGGGATGTGTTGGGCTTTCGAGTGGTCTCCCATTTCGACAAAGAGGAAAAGTTCGCAGCCCTTTACCGGGATGAGATTGAGATAATTGTCGTCCAGTCCAGATATGGCGAAGTGACTTCCAATCAGGAGCGGTACGGAGCAGGGTACGATGCTTATCTCGACCCCGAAAAGATCGAAGACGTGGATGTGCTTTACAGCGAATGGAAAAAGAATGGGGCAAAGATGATCCGCTCACCGGGTCTGACACCATATGGATGCTACGAGTTTGTATTCGAAGACATCGATGGGCGAAGAATCGGTGTTGGAAGGATCAAAGAGAACGAAGTGTTTTTCGCGAACAGATAATCTGAATCCTTAGGCTCGTTGCTTCATGAACCCCACCGCCTTCGACCATTTCACAACCAACGCGCGTCCCGCCGGCGTATTCCAATCCCTTTCTATATCCGAGTGACAGCGCGGTCCCATCCCGGCGCGCTCGTGGTGGCAGTAGCGGCATTCGAGCGGCTGGTGACCTGTTCCATGCAGCTCACATTTGCCGTCCATTAAGAAAGTACAGCCCATCTCGGCGTACTCTTGATAGGCAAACTTCATTTCACAACCTTTGAAGGCAGGGGAAAGTACACCGAATGTAAGCTCGGGTGACATTTCCAGCATCATGCGCCTCGCGTAGCCCGCCTCCATGACGCGGTCGGCCTCGGAAACCGTCCACCAGCCGGGGCGCTTGCAGTAACTCCGGCACACCTCGCAGGAGCATGGCGGCGATGGCGGATATTTTTCGGCGAGAGTCAGTCTGCGCTTGTGCCTGGCTCGGGACATACGGTCGTTTCCCATGAGAAGGATTCGCTTTCAATTTTATCCCTCTCCAGAGAAGAGGGAAGTTACTTTTATCACTGGGTTGGGGCCTTCAAAATATATAGAATGAGTGATGTGCTCGAAACAGTGTGTTGGCTTAAGAAGTGATTGGGAATTGGAGAATGGATTACCTATGAACGAACTTACAAACCTCGAAATGATCGAAGCGGCGAAAACTGTTCTCAAACCCAGAGAATTGTTTCTAGGGAACAGCGCCGGGGATGTTGCCTGTGCCCTGCTCAGTTCCAATGGGAATCTTTATCTGGGCGTGTGCATTGACATGAGCAGCGGCATCGGTTTTTGTGCAGAGCACAGCGCGATCGCCGCGATGATCACGGCCGGCGAAAGCAGGATCGCAAAGATTGTTGCGGTCTGGGGTGAGAATACGGTGCTGGCTCCCTGCGGGCGATGCAGGGAATTCATGTATGGGATCGATGAAGCCAATCTGGATCTGACAGACGTGATTTTGGGTGAAAATTCTGCTGTAAAGCTCAAGGAGTTACTGCCACATCCCTATCATGAGGTATGGAAGTAATAGAATTCAGATGTTTTGATTGTCCCATTTTCTGTTGCTATGCAAAACAATATGGATTGCATTCGTCCTGCCGACATAAAGTGTATCGTATTTGATTTCGGTTTCACGCTTTCCTCTGACCTTTATTTCAAAGTAACCCCACCGGGCTACCCACACTGGCGCGACATCATCCAAAAGCATGTCTTCGAAGAGCTGGGTATTGTGGAGCCATGGATGGCTGGTGCTCTAACCATCGTGGATATCGCGGGTGTTGTCGCCCAATGCATCGATATGGATATCCCTTCTATCGTCGAGACGATGGAAAAGGGATGTGAGCACTTGAATTTCAATCCGGCCGTCTGGAACTTTGCGCTCGCGCAAAAGGCCGTGGGTAGAAAGACGGCGCTTGTTACAGCAAACATGGATGTATTCACAAAAGTAGTTGTGCCCTCACATCGGCTCTACGACGTATTCGATGTGATCTTAAATACCTTCGACTACAAGGAACTTCGTAAGGAATGTCTCTGGCCCATCGCGTTTGACTGCCTGGGAAATAACATTCATTATGAGAATAGCTTGCTGATTGAAGATGGTGTGACTGCGCCAGCGAAATTCAGAGCACTTGGAGGATATGCCTATCAATACTCTACGGATGAACTATTTCTGGAGTGGCTGCATTCCATGGAGTGGAAATGAGATTGATCACATGGCAAAAGATTTATAATGGCCCCGTGATGATTCTCTACGTTCAGGCAAAAGGCGGTCTATGGAAGCGAATTCTCTCTTAGGTGTTTGGGCAGGCACAATCCATAACAGCAACGGCTGGGACATGAAGTTGACCATTTCTGTGCTCAAGCCTGTTGAAGTGGGCAATACGCTGGGGGTATTCGATATCCCGCTCATCCCCTGTTCAGGCAACTTTCGCGTTACAGCTATTCACGTGAACATAATAGAGCTGCAGGCCGAAAAACTTCAGGGTGAGTGTGGCGAAGCCGAATCGGATACTCTTGAATTGCTCGAGGATGGAACGCTTCTGTACATCTCAAAGGGCAAAGATTGGGAAACGCGCGGCGTTTTACAGCGTGTAGTGCAAGAGTAGAACAATAGCTCTGCAAAGAAGCGACCTCACAACTCGAATGTGTTGTGAGGTCGCTTGTATTAAGTTCCAGTGAACGTGCCGGATATTGACTACGAACCGGCCGGAGCCTGATCGTAGGCCTCCTGTAATGCCTTGATATTGATTTTGCTCATCTGAAGCATAGCTTGCATCACACGTTGCGACTTTGCCGGGTTCGGATCACTCAGCAGTTCTCCCAGAGCGGTAGGGATGATCTGCCACGACAGACCATACCTATCCTTCAGCCAGCCACACGGACCTTCTTCGCCGCCCTCTGAAAGCTTTGCCCAGAGCTCATTTACTTCTTCCTGCGTCTTACAGTCGACATACAGGGAGATCGCTTCGTTGAATTTATGGTGCGGACCGCCGTTCAAGGCCATGAACTGCTGTCCCTCGAGCTGGAACGTTACGCTCATCGCTGTCCCGGCAGGGAGAGGAGCTCCTTCCCCATAGCGGGCAATATTTAACACTTTTGAATTCTTGAAGATAGACACATAGAAATTCATCGCCTCCTCGGCCTGATTATCGAACCACAGAAATGGGGTGATCTTTTGCATTTTGCTTTACTCCTAAGTGAGCGGTATGAACCACAACTGTTTCTTGCTTTACTTAGCTTTCTTTAGATACTGAGCGCGCTGCTCTTTTTCCAGATGCTCTGTTGCGTAGCGCAACGTGGTACGCGGCATCGAGGCAACATGTGCATCTAAAAAGCGTATCAGTTTCTCACGGTCCACGTCGCCGGCTGCCCGCAGCATCCATCCGGTTGCCTTGTGGATCAGGTCGTGATCGTCGTCGAGCAAGATTTCCGCGATCTTGAACGTGTCGTCCACCTCGCCCTGGCGGATGAAATAGCCGCTGCTGACGATGGCAGTGCGGCGCTCCCAGGTGTTCTTGGACCGCGCAAGCTTGTACAGGACTCTGCGTGGTTTATCGATCAGGTATCCACCAACAACATACGGAGCGCTACGATCGACCAGATCCCAGTTGTTGATCCGGTCATGTCGCCGGATATAGAGATTGAACAATATCTTTCTCTGCTCGTCGGATATCTTTTTGCGGCGGGCCTGCCAGTCCATGATGCTGACCGCGCCCACTCGCACTTCGTGGATGGGGCTCTCGAGCAGCCTCTCGATCTCATCCGGCGGCATGTCGATGAATTCCTTGGCAAGCGCGAAGATCTGTCCCATGCGCACACCCATGATCACATCTTCCTCATCGGCGGCCAGATGACTATGAGCTTTGGCTGCGGCTTTTGATTGGTATGTCTTTAGCTTTTTGATAAATTCTTCCGCGTTCAATTTTTCGGCCCTGGTGATTATCATTTCTTCAGAGATGCGGCCATCTTGTCGATGGTCTGGTGCAAACCAGCCAGCGAGTAGACATACATCTGGCTGACGGGCCATTCGTATTCCGTAATGGTCAGCTCGGTCATATCCTCTCGGATAGCTCGAAAGACAACCGATGTGCGGATCTCCGCCGGGAAATCTGGCGGCATCCCGACCTGCTGGGGATCGATGGGATTGCCGTCTTGATCCGACATGCCCTGTGTGAACTCCAAGTACTCCATCGGCACGATCTTTTTATAAACGCCTGAGGTATATGTATCTTGACCGCCTTGCTCCGCCGGAGCACGCATGCAAAAGATGAACTTGCCGCCTTCACGCAGGTCGATTTTGCAGGAGGGGGATGTATAGTATTTCGGTCCCCACCATTTCATCACGTGCTCAGGCTCGGTCCAGGCTTTCCACACCATCTCAACCGGCGCATCGATAATGCGCGTTACGACAAGATCTTCCTTGTTTGTAGCTTGAGTGGATTCGGGCATCGGTTCTCCTTTTCATTTGAACTGGTAAATATACGGTTAATGCGATCACTGTGCAGGTTGTCAAGCGCGCTATTTGTTCTGCTTCTTGAGTTCTTGCATGTACTCGTCGAGTGTATCCATCCGGCCTTCCCAGAGTTGGCGAAAGGTATTTACCCAGGAGTCGAGCTCCTGGAATGGCTTGGCCTGGAGCTGGTACAGGCGCTGCTGCGCAACGGGCCGCACGCCAACCAGACCGGCCTCGCTGAGCACCCGTAGATGCTTGGAGACCTGTGGCTGGCGAAGCGAGAGTCGCGTTGCGATCTCTCCCACGGGGTGGGGACCATCGCGCAAGAGTTCCACAATCCGCAAACGATTGGGTTCGGCAAGGGCGCTTAAGGTAACTGTGTCCATACCCCGAATATACCCCGAGAGGAATATTCCTGTCAAGGAATATAACGCTGTCTCCACGCTAGACGGAGGGCAAGGATTATTTGTCCGCAGCCGAAGTGTTTAAGTAAAAAGCAGTTAGTATAATTAAGCATTCCTCTATGAGCTACGAATTGATCAACCTGTCCACGGATATCTGTCGTAAATTCAGCAGGCAAGCCTGGGCAAAAGCTCTCGAGCTTGCCAGGCTGCATGGCTGGAAGTCCATGGGGACACGTCCGCCAGCCATCTACAACTTTCGTGAGCTCAACGCCGACTGGGATGGTACATATCTGACCAATGATGGCCAGACGGTGAGAGCGGAAGATGCCTGGTCGCTTGCAGAGGCTCTGGAACGGTCGCTGGACGATATCCCCAATACGGAACCCCGCATCGACTGGGATTCCAGGTTTTGGCTGAGGGATGAACTGCCTGAATGGTTGTCTCCCGTCGAGCGAGCCATGATCGAGGAAACATTACAGGATGGCTTACTCGATACAATGGGCATGCATCCCTACGAGTTTTTTGCAGGCGATGAAAAGCGACACCTGATCGAGTTTATAAGGTTTTGTCGATTAGGAAGTTTTGAAATCCAGTGAGCACGGGTTCTCAGCAAAATTTCCCCGCTAAAATTCACCCCGGTATAGGAGAGGGGGAATACTCGCCTCAGGAGATGGCTTCTAGCGGGGTTTCTGCAGCCTGTGGATTTTCCAGGCGAATGCCCATTTCGGTCAACTCATCTGTGGAAAAGAGACTTTCTACGGTGGAAGATAAGAACATGACCGGCAGCAAAAGAATGAAAAGAACAGCATAAGCAAACATGGTAAGCTCCTTTCTTATATTCCTATCTTATTCGCTATAAAATAAAAACTCCCCTGTCAGCAGGAGAGTTTCCGCTGTCCGCATGGACAGTGTGGTCAAGTGGATAGGAGTCAAGCGATTATGCACTCATTCCAGATTGTCTACCACATCCTGCAATACCAGCGGCCATAAGACCTGAGGATCCAGCGCATCGCCGAGGCGCACGATCACGACATTCTTGCGCGGCGCGACATAAATGATCTGGTCGTATCTGCCGTGAGCATAAAAATCATAGGTGCCATCCGAATTATTGAGTCCCCACCAGTGATATTTGTAATAGCCTCCATGGCTTGGCCAGAGCGGCACACTTTTCCAAGTCCGCGGATCGGGACGAAGAGGCTCCGTCGATTCGTGCACCCAGCTTTCGGGCAGGATCTGAACGCCATTCCAGAGCCCGTCATGTAAAAAGATCAGGCCGAAGCGGGCATAGTCAATGGCGCGGGCGTTGATCCCGCTCTCCATTTTTTCGAAGCCGCTCGCCTCACTATCCAGGCTCCAGGACGCGGGGAATTCTGCCCCCATTGGTTTCCAGAATTTCTCCTGAAGGTATTCAGCAACATGCATGCCCGTTGCACGCTCAAGGATGACGCCCTCAAGCAGCGGATGGTAATTGTTATAGTGGAACGCCTCACCAATTGGAGCGCCACTCGCTTCCACGCTGAGTGTCACTTTGCGCAGATCAGGTGGATAATAGGTGAGCGCATCGTCTGCAAAGGGAATTTTATAGAATGGGAGTTCACCGCCTTCAATATAGCGAATTCCCGAATTCATCAGCAACAGATCACGGATGGTAAGCTGGTCAAGCCCACGTCCCGCGATCTCCGGGATGTATTGGATCACCGGGTCATTCACAGATCCGATATAGCCATCCGCGATGGCTGCACCGATCAACGCCGAATTGAAGGACTTTGCCGAAGAGAACGATGTGTTGATCTCCTTACGCGATGAATCCAGGTAGGTTTCAAAGATCAGCTTGTCATCTTTGATGATGAGAAACGCGCGTGTCCCCGTCCTCTGGATTAGATCATCGAGAACTTCTTTCCGTGTGTCGTCCCTGTACGGATATTCCACCTCGTATGGCGTGCCGTGCTTACCTCTGGTGATGATGGATACCGTTTCGCCGTTCGAAATGGCGCGCTCAGGGAAAATGTTCACATCGCGAGTATCCGATTGACCGTAGCGCAAAATACGCCAGGCATAGGTGGGGGAATTAAACAGGCTCATAGCAATGAACAAGATAGCGATGAAAACAATGATGACGCCAAGTACATAAGCTACTTTTCTTAACATCTCTGTTCTCCGTTTGTAGGCTTCATTATAAGAACTCATACAAACATCAGTCTCTCAAAGCTTTGCTTCCATTCTCTTTTGAAAGAGTTGTGTTGCAGCGATGACTGCTCCAATAAGCAACATTCCAAATATGGCGACGAACGGCCATTGACCGAGCTGGGCAAAATAGCCAGGACTGACGATCTCACTGTAGATCACCATGCCCAAACCGACAAGCAGTAATGGCTTTGCCCAGGTCATTGCCTTAAGAGCCGCCATACCACCAAGGATGAGGATCAACGCAGTGGACATTTCGGCAGCTAGATGAAAGGCGATCTCCCAGGGGGCGGTCTGAAACTCAGGGACGCCGCCTGAAATGATTGAAAAGGCCCATTGTGCGATCATCAAGAAACCCACCAGAATTCCGTACCATGCAGCGAATTGCATATGCTCCTCCAAAAAGATGAAGTCTGCATTCATTTTATTGATCGGAAAACAAAGACTCCCCTACCGGTAGGGGAGTCTTTGTACTATCCAGTTGGCCAGTTCAGTCACAGTTACATATGCTATTTATCGCCGATATGATTTACACCACCGACGCCGCTGATCTGCCGGGTTACGGCAGCAGAGCCGTAGTAACTCACAGAGCCTGCGCCGGAGACTTGAGCGTTGAGATCATCATCCGCCCAGACGGTGGCGCTGCCCGCGCCGCTGATATTCACACGCGCATCCTTACTGTGGAGGTCGCCGCCGCTAAAATCGCCAAAGCCGCTGATCACCAGATCGAGATCATCGGCGACGCCGGAGGCAGTTGCACTGCCTGCGCCGCTCAGATCCACCTGAAGAGATTTCACCTGGATATCGTCGAGCTCCACATTACCGGCTCCGCTGAGGGAGACATCCAGACTATCTGTCTCAACCGCTTCGATAATCAATTCGCCAGCGCTGCTGAAATCCACATCATCCACATCTTTCACGACGATCGTGATCTTGACAGTCTTCGTCGGGTTGACGTGTTTGTTCCCTTCTCTGCGATAGAAAATCTCGAGCGTGCCATTCCTGACCTGTGTCTTCAGGTTGGGCATGAGATTGTCTTCGGCTTCGATCTCAAGGGATTCTTTACTTCCCTGCTTGACAAGCACTTGAGCGGGATAGCTGATCTCAATAGCGCGAAAATCGCTCACATCACGCATTTCGCTCACGACATTGCCGGAGCCGCGCTCGCCGGGGCCGATGAAGGATTCACTATTATTGAACATGGTAAACATGGACGGACTCGCCCATCCCAGTTGCGGAGCATAAAAGATCGCCAGTAATGCGCCGCCGATAATCAGTACATCTAATGCAACGGATGTGTACCGCCAATACGGTCTCAAGATTATACCCACTCCCGCCGCAATGAGCAGGAAGGGCCAGATGTGGGTGAGCGCCCAGAGGTTGGCAGAGGGCACTGTTCCCGCTTTGACCAGCAGCCAGACCGCGCCGGCTGCGATCAGAAGCAACGGCCAGAATAAAGACTTTCTTTGATCCATGGTTTCCTTCTTTCAAGATGATGGTTCGGTTATTTCATCGTCCCGCAAGTTGCCGTGAAGCGGAAGGTTTGCTGATAAAGCCTTCGGGACGGTTTGTATCACTAGCTTGCTGGTGGGAGAGGTGTATCGGAAGGCTCTTCTGTCTTCCTGCTGCCGAACAACCCCGAGCGGCTCAAGACCAGATACCCGCCCAGGAGGATGAGCAGTACTGGGAAGATCATGTTGCCAAAAGATGAAAAGATCATCTCGAAGAATGCTCCGAAGATGATGAATAGGATGAATCCCACTTTCATCACGCGCCAGCCCGCGGCTTTTTGATTGGCATCTCCACTGTACGATCCCATGATGTAGATGCCCACACCGACAGACAAAATGATCAGCGTCCAGAAGTAGGACATGGATTCCCAGCGATCGGTGATACTTTGGAAGAGCAGGACCAGTCCGATGCCGCTGACGATGCTGCCAGGGATGGCAAATGCCGCGGTCTGTCTTCCACCGGCAAACATGGCCACGAAGAACAGCGCGCCAAACCCTATGATAAAGAGTGGCCAGATTGCGCCCCAGTTGATGAAACGGAACATCTGGCCTGCCAGGGCCATGAGACCGAATAGGATCAAGAGGGTGCCGGCAATCAGTGTGCCAATATTCGAGCGATTTCCTTGCATTTCATTCTCCTTCCAGATAGAACTTAGTCCTGGCGGGTCGCGCCAAGCGTCCCGCCCTGTTCATTATTCTTACGCAAAAGGGACGTCAGAGTAGCAATCAATTCGTCGGGAGAGGCACCCTTGTAAATGAAATCGGCACCTGCCTCCTTCGCCGCGGCAGCATCACTGGCATCCACGCTGAGGAGAACAATTTTCAGATGTGGATAGGCCTTTCGTAACAGGCGGCAAGTTTCGGGCGCAGGGGAGCCATAGAGGCGCCAATCGAGCAGTAGCAGGTCGGGCGGGGCATCTGCCAGGGTACGGATAAGAGTTTCGACGTCTTTAACTTCAATAATACAATTTGAGCCCAGTTTACGATTGAGCAAGAGGATAAGTGCTTTACGTGTTGCAAAGTCAGGATCTGCGATCAGAATACGAATCATAGGGACCTCGCTTGTAGTGTATGACAGGCGAGGTCCCTGTGTATCTGACTCTAGTTGAGTATTTACCTAGCCGAACGGATAGGACCCCCACGCCCCCACCCAGCCTCCCCCAATTCGATATCAAAAGCTTGTATGCCAATTAAGATTTGGGTGTCGAATTTGGAGAAGGTGCCCCGCAGCGCGGGGCGGAGGGGGTCAGACCAGCTTTTGTTCGATCGCCAGTTTGACGGCTTCGACGCGGCTATCGACGCCGAGCTTGTGGAAGATATTAGAGATGTGAAATTTGACCGTGCCCAGACTTACCACGAGGCGCTCTGCAATCTCATTGTTGTTGAGCCCGTCTACCATACATTTGAGCACATCGCGCTCGCGCTCGGTCAGCTGCTCACCAGGGATCTGCGGCTGCGCGACCGATTCTGCTAGCACCTGGGTGGCCTCGGGCGAAAGGGTCATGCGTCCCGCGCACGCCGAACGGATGGCATTTCCCAGCTCTCGGGCAGTGACGTTTTTCTGCAGATAGCCAATGGCGCCCGCCTGGAGCGCGCCCTGCACCATGTTCTGCTCAGCGAAACTCGTTAGGGCGATGACCCTGACCTGCGGATACTTTTTGTGAATCTCGCGCGTCGCCGTAATGCCGTCGGTGCCCGGCATCATCAGGTCCATCAGAACAACATCCGGTTTGTGCAATGAGACCATCTGGATGGCTTCGGCGCCATCGGAGGCTTCACCCACCAGTTTGAAGTCCTTGTTGACCATCAGAAATTTACTTAAACCACTTCGTACAACATTATGATCATCAACGAGAAGGATTTTTATAGTCATAGAGTTCTCCATTTTCTCTACTCACTCTGCTCCAGTCGCCGTATACGGCGACTGGAGCAGAGTGAGTAATTCTTAAAGAACATGCAGTTTCCTGTTCGGGTTTTCACTCCAGATCAGCTCAATGTGCGTTCCCGCGCCGGGTACGCTCGAAATATGGAAGTCCGCGCCGATCGCTTCGGCGCGTTCACGCATGATACGCATACCCAGGCTGGTCGGTTTGGCGGTAGATGTGTCGAACCCGATGCCGTTGTCACGCACTTCAAAGCGTACTCCCGAGGGGGAGAGACACAAACTCACATCCACCTGTGTGGCACGCGCGTATTTGAACACGTTGTTCAAGCTTTCCTGTGCGATGCGATAATACGCTACCTGGACTTCCGGAGGCAGATGGCGTTCACCTTCTATATTCAATGTGATCGGCAGGCGTGAACGCCCGATAAAGGCTTCACACAACTGGCGGATGAGGTCGCTGAGACGCGTTTGTGTCAGTGTGGCAGGGCGTAATTCGAGCAACAGTGTGCGCATCTCGGCCAGCGCGCCGCGTGTGAGCTGTCTTAATTCCTCCGTCGAGTTCTTGGCTTCCTCGACATCCATATCCCATAGGTCGGGCAACACTTCGGCGATCAGGCTGGCAGAGAACAACGTTTGTGTAACAGCATCATGCAGGTCGCGCGCCAGGCGGGTGCGGTCCGCGGTGACGGCTTCATCGGCAGCCTTTTCGGCAAGTTCCTTTTCGATCTTGGCGCGGTGTTCGATCTCTTTTTGAAGACGATGGTTAGCATCCTCCAACTCCTGCGTGCGTTCCGTCACACGTTGCTGAAGGGTGAGCAAATATTCGGCTTCCTGTTCGGCAAGTCGTTCTTGGACGCGCTTCTGCTCATCGATATCCTCGATGATTCCGATCAGGTAATCAGGGTTGCCTTCCAGATCGCGCACCAGCGAATAATTGATACGTGCCCAGAATACTCGTCCATCCTTGCGGCGGTAACGGCGTTCCATCACATAAGAACTGCGTTTCCCTTCGATGAGGTCCCTGAAGAGATCGGTATCGGCCCCCCGGTCTTCAGGCACAGCCAGTAATCGTGGATCCATTCCCAACAACTCTTCAGCCGAGTATCCTACGATGTTCGCAGCAGTTGTGTTAAGCGCTATCGGTTTGCGTTCCAGGCTCATCACGGCCACACCCACCGCGACATTATCGAAGATGGCCTGGAAGCGTGCCTGTGATTTGCGCAGTTCCTCAGCAGCATGTTTTCGCTCGTTGATATCCTCGATCATGGTCACGAAATATTGCGGTTGACCATTGGGGGCGCGCACCACCGAATTGGTCAATCGGACCCAGTACACCTGCCCATTCTTACGAACATAGCGCTTTTCAATCTGATACGAGTCCAGTTTCCCTTCGAGCACATCCTGGAGTTCGGGGATGCCAATATTTGCATCTTCAGGATAGCTAAGCTCCACCCCGCTCAACTGGAAGAATTCCTCAGGGGTGTAACCAGTCATCTTGATCAGCGCGGCATTCGCCTCGAGAGGGCGGCGATTCATTCCCACCAGGGCGATACCGATCGCGGCATTGTCGAACATCACGCGGAAGCGTTCTTCCGATTGATGGAGCTCTTCGGCTGCCCGCTTGGAAAGAGCCGCCTCTGCGCGCTTACGCTGCTCGATCTCTTTTTCGAGAAGGCTGTTGGTCTCGCGCAACTCGGAAGTGCGTTCCGCGATCTGCGTTTCGAGCAAAATATTTTGTTCACGAACTGCATTCAGCCGCCACCTGAATCCGCCTGCGACAAGCGCGCCCAGCACCAGGAAAAGGGAGCCGTTGAACCACCACGTCTGCCAGACAGGCGGGGTGATGAAGACAGGAATAGCGACACCGGTCTCATTCCAGATCCCATCGCTGTTGGAGGCTTTGACCCGGAAGACATACTCTCCGCCCGGCAGATTGGTGTAGGTGGCATAACGGCGGTTGCCTGCATCAATCCAATCCTTGTCGAAGCCTTCCAGCTTGTAGACATAGCGGTTCTTCTGCGGGGCTTGAAAATCGAAGGCGGCAAATTCGAACGAAATGAAATCCTGCTTATGGGAAAGCTCGATCGGCTCATGGCTGGAGAGATCCACCGCGACTGGCTCATTGAATACCTCAAACCCGGTCACGGCTACCTGCGGCGGGATCGGGTTGGGCTCGATATTTACCGGGTTGAAGACGTTGAACCCGTTGATGCCGCCGATGAACATGATCCCGCTGCGAGCACGGTAATAGGCGTTCGAGTTGAACTCGTTGCTCTGCAATCCATCCGATGTATCGTATGTGATAAACGTCTCAGCACGCGGATCAAATTCGGCGAGTCCGTTATTGGTGGTCAACCAGAGGTGCCCGGCATAGTCCTCAAGGATGCCCAGCACCGCATTGTTAGGCAAGCCATCCTTTTCGGTGTAATAGCTGAAGGTCTGTGAGTCCGGATCGAAGCGATTCAGTCCCAGCTGCGTGCCGAGCCACAGAACACCATCATGCGTCTGGTGGATAGCCCAGACCGAGTCCTCACTGAGGCTGGAGGGATCGTCAGGGTCGTGGCGGTAATTGATGATGGTGGCGCGCTCAGGATCCGTGTGCAGGGGATCATTCAGATCCAACTGACTTAACCCGCCGCCCCAGGTACCCACCCAGAGAATGTTCCGTTTCGCATCCAGATATAAACTCACAACCTTGTTCTCAGCCAGACTGGATGGAAGATTGGGATCATTCCTATAGTTCGTAAAGGTGTTGGTGCCTGGATCATAATGAGAGAGCCCGCCAAACGTGCCGATCCACAAGCCACCATTTCGATCTGGAAGAATGGCCGCAATGTTGTTATCTACAATGCTGTTCGGATCTTCGGGATCATTCACATAGTGAGTGACCCGCCCGGTGACCGGGTGCAGGGCATCCAAGCCTTTGCCCAGCGTGCCCGCCCAGACCATGTTGTAATCATCTACATAGACGTCCATAAACAGGTCGTCAGACAGACTGTCCGGGTTATCGGGATCATGTCGATAGTGCTTGAACTGGCCGGTATGCAAGTCCAGGCGATCGAGTCCCGCGCCCCAGGTGGCGATCCAAATGTTTCCCTGCCGGTCCTCCGAAAATGCACCAACGGCACTGGCGCTCAAACTGTCTGGGTTGCTGGGGTTGTGCCGATACAAGCTGAACTGGCCGCTGTTGGCAGGTAATTTATTCAGCCCGCTGTGCGACGTACCGATCCACAAGATTCCCGATCGATCTCTAAAAAGGGACCAGACTTCGTTGCCGCTTAAGCTGTCCGGGAAAAAGCGATCGTTCTGGTACTGCGTAAAATGGCCAGGCCGGGAAAGCTCCATGCGATTAAGACCAGCCGCCCACGTGCCGATCCACAGGACACCGGTGGAATCGCCCCATAGCGTCATCAGGTCGTTGGCGCTGAGACTATCCGCGATGGCAGGGTTGTGAGAGTAATGTGTGGCAAGCCCGGTGCGTGAATTGAACTCGTTCAGCCCGCCGCCCGGAAGGCTGAAGCCGCCGGTCGCGATCCAGAAGTTCCCATCGGGCGCCTCATACATGGCCGAAATGTTGTTACTGGAAAGCGATCGAACATTTTTTTCGTCGTGCTGATAGCGGGTCGCTTTTCCTGTAGAAGGATCCAGCTGATTGAGCCCTGATCCCTCCACGCCATAGGCTCCGGTGCCAATCCACAACTGGTGTTTTGAATCCTCAAAGATCAAAGAGATGGCATCGCTGCTGAGGCTATTCGGGTCGTCGGGATCATGCTTGAAAAGGTCGAAGCCGTCTTTTTCCGGGTTGTAACGGTTCAGACCACCAAGCGTCCCCACCCAGAGTGCTCCGCCCGTGTCTTCCTTAATAGAAGTAACCACGTCATTACTGAGGCTGTCTGGCGCATCTGCATCGGAACGGTAGCGGGTAAATGTCTCGGTGGCGGGGTCAAATCGGTTTAGTCCGCCGCCCCAGGTGCCGACCCACAGATAGCCATGCTGATCCTCTGTAATCGCAAGGACAGCATTGTGGCTCAGCGAGTTGACATTCTCCGGATCGTGCTTAAAGATCTTAAAGGAGTAGCCATCATAGCGGTTTAATCCGTCCTGCGTGCCGATCCAGAGAAAACCTGTACTATCCTGAAAGATCACCAACCCTGCGTTCTGTGAAAGCCCATCCTCGATGGTGAGATGCTCAAATTGAACAATGCTGCCCGGTACCATATTCCGCTCTCTGGCTTCCACCAAGGAAGCAGCCATGCCTCCCGAAAAAGGAGTCGTGAAGAAAAGGAAGGTTATGAAGATAATGGGGAGGAGGATGCGCTTCATGGCAGTCTATGGCAGAGAGAATATGTACGAAATCATTCTAGCATCCCACTTTGCAAATCTGACAACACTAGTGACATTCAGCATTGGACAGAGGACAAATTTCATGTCCTATGACTGATTTTCTGCCTGTAGGCAAATCCTGGAGTGCTTTAAGGAAATAAATTACAGTCCCCGCCAGAGGCAGGGACTGTTGAATTACCTTAATAGTTCAGCGCCATTGGAGGCGTAGGTAATATAAATTTCTGGCGGATAGCCCACCTCAGACTCATACCCCCTGGCCAGCAGCTCCGAAAACTTCTCAGCCTGCTCCCGTGCAACAAGATTTACCGTGCAGCCGCCGAAGCCCGCGCCAGTGAGACGCGCGCCGTGACAACCCTCCAGGGATTGAGCCACGCGCACCATCACATCCAGCTCCGGGCAGGAGACTTCATAGAGATCGCGCAGGCTGACGTGGCATTCGTTCATCAGCTCGCCAAAACGTTGAACGTTCCCCGCTCGCAGCAACGCCTCGGCCTGTTTCGACCTCTCGATTTCCTCCACCACGTGGCGGGCTCGCTTCGAAACCTCTTCCGGAAGCTTCCCCGCGAGACGATCGAAATCTTCCACACTGACGTCGCGCAATGCTTCAATACTGGGCAAATCTTCTTTAAGTAGCTGCACGGCTTCTTCGCAGGCGGCGCGGCGGTTGTTGTATTCACCGCTGGTGAGCTTGCGGCGCACCTTGGTATCTGCAATCACGATGGAAACATCTTCCGGCAACGGGATGGGTTTCCATTCCAGGGAGCGGCAATCGAGCAGGAGCAGATAGTTTTTCACGCCGCAGGCCGAGGCGAACTGGTCCATGATTCCGCAATTGACGCCCACATACTCGTTCTCGGCTTTTTGCCCGAGCAGGGCGCGTACAATCGATGGCAGGATCCAGCCGCCGAGGGTTTGCCAGGCTATGACGTATGCCATCTCCACCGAAGCGGAAGAGCTCAAGCCCGAGCCGCGCGGCACGTCGGATGCATAGACCGCGTTCATGCTGCGTACGTTCACCGGGTTCTCTGATAATGCCCACATCACTCCTGCGGGATACAGTCCCCACTCGGGCAGCGGCGAACCGTCGGTCCGGGTTTTCGAAGCAATCGTTTGCGGTGAGAAAGAAGACTCCTGCCCGAAATCCGCCGCGACGAGGTTTGTCTGTTCCGAATCCGAAGGCGAGAAGGCGATGTAGGTGGCGCGGTCGATAGCAGCAGGAAGGACAAATCCGGCGTTGTAGTCCACATGCTCCCCGAGCAGGTTCACCCGTCCGGGCGCGCGGGCAATATGCGCAGGTGCGCTTCCAAATGTTTTTTGAAAGATGTTGGTTATGCGGTCAATGAGTTCCGTATTCATGGCTGTATTGTACAGGAGATTATGAAGGTTGACGATATTTGAATAGAACTGATACACTGCCTTCTTATTTGTAGGTCAGGGTTATAGCCTGACATCTTTTCAAAAAGATAAACTGTGGCAGGTTAAGAACCCGCCCTACAAACCCTATATTATGCAAAGCCTCAACGTCCAATTCAACTCTCTGCGCGAATCGCCCACCGTGGCCATGGCAGACCGCATCCTTGCGCTCAAAGCCAGCGGACGCAAGATCATCGGGCTGCAGGTCGGCGACCCGGATTTTCCAACACCGCCCGCGGTGCTGGAGGTTGCGTTCAAGGCAATGCAGGATGGCCTGACTCATTATGGCCCCAGCCAGGGATATCCTGAACTACGCCGCGCCGCCGCTCTCAAATTGGAACGCGATCATGCTCTTTGGTATGATCCTGATACTGAGATATTGGTCACGCATGGGGGAATCCATGCTTATTATCTCGCAATGCAATCCATTTTGAATCCCGGCGATGAGGTGCTGGTCCCCGACCCCAGCTGGGGCACACATGCCAATATGGCGAACATGCTGCGCGGGACCGTGATCCGCATCCCCGCGCCGGCGGAGAACGGATTTATTCCCTATTTTGAAGCATGGGAAAAAGCATTGACTCCAAAGACGCGCGTGATTGTATTGAATTACCCCTCCAACCCGACTGGCGCCTATCCAAACCGCGAATACTTGCAGCAACTGCAGGACTTTGCGGCGCGGCATCATCTATGGGTTGTCAGCGATACGGTCTATGAGAATTTGTATTATGGTGAGAAGCCAACCAGCGCCGCGGCATTCGAGAGCGCCAAAGAACGGACGATCCTTGTCAACAGCCTTTCGAAGACCTACGCGATGACGGGCTGGAGAGTGGGATATCTGGCTGCGCCGCCGGCAGTGATCGAGAATGCATTGAAAGCGGGACAGAATTCCATTACCTGCGTGGCGCCCTTTGTGCAAAAAGCCGCTGCTTTCGCATTGACTGATCTATCCGTTCAACAGGCTGCAGAAGACATGCGCGCGGCATATGCACGTCGACGTGCAATGGTGTTGCGGATCGCGCGTGAGCTCGAAAGTGAAAAGGTCCTGGTCATGCCGCCGCAGGGTGCATTTTACTTCTTCCTCGATTTCCGTCCTTTAAAGATGACCTCCCTCGAGATCAGCGAGCGCATCCTCGAAGAAGCCAATGTGGGGCTGGTACCCGGCTCCGGCTTCGGCGTCCAGGGAGAGGGATTTATCCGCATGACCACTGCCGCTTCGGATGAGACAGTAGAAGAGGGGTTTCGTGCCATTGTGGAGTGGGCGGAAAGGCAATAGAGTAAGTGGTAATTAGTAATTCCCGGTGGTTGAGTTGCCGTGAAACGGCGTATCGAAACCACCAATAAGCAAAGTAATTCTTGTTACAGGGCTGCGTTTGAAAATGGGTGGTTTCGACACCTGCACCTGCACGCAGGTGCAAGTGTACGAGCGGACTAGCGCCGCTCTACTCAACCACCGTTGGGAGTAACCATGAAAGTTGCATTCCAGGGCGAACCCGGTGCGTATAGTGAACAGGCTGTCTTCAACTATTTTGGGGCTGTAGATACCCAGCCGTGTGAGTCATTTGATGTGGTGTTTGATTCTGTCGTCAGTGGCGCGTCTGATGCGGGTCTCATCCCCATTGAGAATTCGCTGGCCGGTAGCATCCATCAAAACTACGATCTGCTTCTGCGGCATGATCT
>DATHTL010000078.1:0-9222 GCA_035463255.1 Anaerolineales bacterium
GGATGATAATTCAAAATGGAAGAGATGGGATTCATCCGGCGAGGATAACACGAAATATGTTGAGTGACGGCGCGGCGCTAATCATACGGCCAGCGATCTGTCGATTGCAGCAACGCACGCAGATGATTGATCTCGCCGGCATGATACAGATCGTGGGCGATCATGATGCGGACGATAACGCGCGTCGACAGGCGTTCGCCCCAGTTGGTGAGGCGCTCACGGTCCAGCTCGGAGTCGTCGGGCAGGGCACGGACGGAGGCCAGCCAGCGTTGGTGTCCTTCCACTAGCCAGGCCACCAGTTCCTCGTGAGGACGTGAGCGTGCACCTCCTGGCGGAATCATCGGCGGCTGGTCGCCGCGTAGCGAGGCAGAGCCAAAGGCATAGTCATCGTACATCCATTTGGACCAGCCGACATGCTCGAGGATATCGGCAATCGAGCGACCGCTGTCGCCTGGAACGGCCGTCCAATCTTCCTTCCGCAGCTCGCGAAGATTGGCAAGCAGCGAATGCGATGGATCGCCCTCGAAGGCTTCCTCAATGAGCCAGGCCAGCGTGTCTATGGCAGTATGAGATTTTGCTGCGCTCATATCAGAGGTCTCCAAAGATGTACTGATCGAGAAAAGCATTCCGGAATTTGCCGTGTGGATCATATTGCTGGAGCAATGCCTGAAAGTCTGGCAGTCTCTCGTATAAGGATTGCAGGCGCGCCGAGGATATAGTAAACAATTTGCCCCAATGCGGACGAGCCTCGAACGGCGCCAGTTGTTCTTCAAGCACCGGGAGCATCCTCCTCACACGATCCCAATCTTTCTTCCAGGTGAAGTGGATGGCAACACAGGCTTGCTTGTAACAAGGGCTCATCCACAGATTGTCCGCGGCGATGGTGCGGACCTCTGAGATTTGAAGGAGTGGGACGACATAGTCCCGTAATTGGTCGATGGCGCAGAAGGCAGCAAATGCATGCCGGCGCGGCAGAATGTATTCACTTTGCAGCTCTTCACCGCTGCTCGGTGTGAATCCCAGCCGGAAGTGCGGCAGGCGCTCGTACCAGGGGCCGCAGATCCCCATTTGTTCGGTGCAGTTTTCGGCGGAGAGCGTGGCGATGGGGTGAAGGTGGCTGGTGGCCAGCCTTGCTCCAAATAGCTCTGGGTCTGCTCGAATCGAAATTCCATCGGGAACATGATGTTTCAGCCAGACCTGATTGAAGAGTCCGCTGCGCCAATCGGTGAACAGGCTGACGCTATACGCGCGCGATGTCAGCTCATCAAAATGCTGCTCCATTGTCCCGAGCGGAAGGTTTTCGTATACATCCTGCTGCATCTGGAAGGTCGGCGAGATATTCAGCGTGAGTCTGGTGACCACGCCGAGCCCGCCTAAACCGACGACTGCTCCCTCTAATTGTTCGTGATGTTTCGCCTCAGACAAAACAATGACCTCTCCATTGCCTGTCACGATCTCCATTGCGGATACGGCTGTTGCCAGGTTTGCATGGTGGTCACCAGAGCCGTGCGTGGCCGTCGCAACAGCGCCCGCCACCGAGATGTGCGGCAGCGATGCAAGATTATGTAGCGCATAACCTTGCTCATGGAGCCAGCGGGCGAGATGCCCATACCGGACTCCCGCCTCCACGGTCACTGTGAGATGTTCGCGGTCTACATCCAGGATTTTTTCGAAGCGCTCAAGGGAAATCAAATCGCCAGACGAGTCGGCGATGTTGTTGAAGGAGTGACGCGTCCCGAGTGCTTTCAACTTATCACTGCGGAGGACAAGCTCCTGTATCTGTTCTACTGTTTCAGGACTGTGGGTTTGAGCAGCTTGATACGTGTAATTCCCTGCCCAATTGGTCGAATTCTTGATCATCTTCAGGTTCCTATAAAGCGAAACAAAATATGGAATTTCTATTCAACCCTTCGCTGTGCAAGACCAATCAACCATCGGCCAAGCAGAACGCCCAGTATGGCAATAAGAGCAACCGACCAGCCTGGGAGTCCTGAATTGAGTCCGCTTACGATGATAAAACCTTCAAATAGCGAGATGAGTGTAAAACCGATATGCTCAAGGTAGTCATGTCTCCATGTATTGGGTTGGTCTTGTAGCAGGCGTTTAGCGTTCCATGCGCGGTAAAGCATGTAAAGACTGAGAGCCAACAAACCAGGGAAAATGATTCGTTCCACTGCAGAATATGCCATCCAGTAAACCAGAATGGCGCCTGCCAATAAAACAGACATGCTAACCAGAGTCCACCAGTACAAGGGAAAGAATCGTCGGCTGGATGTATAAACGGGAGAAATCATTAGAAAGCTGCCCGCAAAAAAACTACCGGTTGCGGAAACGGAGTGCAGAGTGATGAGGAGAGCATGGATTGAATCAACATCCATAGATCAGTACCTCAAAAACTTTCTAGCTGCGCATGTTGGCTTCGCGTTCAGGGCAAAACGCCCAGTTCGTCCAGTGAGCGAAGCAGCTCAGCCGCGTCGCGATACACGCGGAAGGCACCTGCTTTGCTCAACTCATCCTCCCCGTATCCTCCGCTCAATAAGCCAATGCTCAACATGCCCGCTCGTCTGGCCGCCAGGAGATCCCAAACCGCGTCTCCGACCACGTAACAATCGCCGGCAGCCACGCCCAATCTCTCCTGACAGGCCAGAAAGAGATCCGGTTCGGGTTTCGCGCGTGCGACCGAACCGCGCTCTACGATCACGGTTTCCTCCTTGATGCGAAGGACATCGAGCGAAGCATTGATCTCCGGACGGCGACCCGAGGTGGCGATTCCGAACAGGATGTTGTTCAAGTACAGGAACTCGATGAGCTCCACCGCGCCAGGCAGAGGTCGGCGCTCCGGCAGGAGTTCTCGAAAGAGTTCGCCATGTCGCTGCTGGAGGGCTTCTGCCTCCTCCAAGGTAAGTTCGCGCCCAATTTCACGCGCGACCGCGCGAGTGAAGAGTCCGCCGCTCATGCCGATCTTCCGGTGGATTCGCCAGCCTTCGATTGCCATCCCCGCCTCCGCTAATGCCCTCTGCCATGCAAAGATATGGGCATAGACCGTGTCAATAAGTGTCCCATCCAGGTCAAAAATGAGTGCTCGCAATGTTTCCTCCAAAAACAGAAATTATGGGTCGTCTCTATCAGCGCTATGGAGCGCCAAACTACACATTGATTCAAGGAACTTGTACCTTGTACTGCTCCCAGAGCGTGTTCGTACTGCCAATCTTAAAGCGGGTATCGATGCCTGCCAGGATAGCCTCCCAGTCGATCACTTCCGCCAGGCTCTCTCCATACTCGATCAACCGCCCAATCTTCCGAGGATCATCCAGCCCGATATTTTCATTGAGCTCCATGTCGATACGGTAAAACGGCATTTCAGGGAAATGCTTCGAGGTAAATTCTGTTTGCTGCTCCCCCGGGGATGCTAACAGCTCAGCCAACACCCATTCAAGCCAGGCGCCAATCCATCTCGGTTCCTTTCTTTTCTTGAACCTGCCTGTGCCGAGAGAGACAGTCAGTGTATCCTCTGGCGTATAACCTGGTGTATATTCAAAGGCTTCGATACAGGCCTGATACACGGGGTTGCCTGTCACGCCCACGGCGCCATCTACCAATTTGCCAACGACCTCGCATGGAGAAGGCATCAAATTTTCAGGCATGGTCCAGGGTTGAAAATAGGTCGGTGCCGCGGCAGAGGCAGTGGCGCAGTCGACGATCCCCAGGCGGCCCGTGCAGCCTGAGTTCATGGCGTTATCTCGAACGAAATACCACGGCATGCCATCGGAGATGCGTTTGGCTGTCAACAGAATATCGATGGGGGAGTCGTTCAATTTCCATGAGACTGCTGGGCCAACTGCTTCCGCAATCAGATCATGTAATTTCTGCGTGGAGTACCGCGAGCCCGAGAAGATCATTTTGATATAGTTCAACGGAGATCCATTGAAGATCTCTTTCGTTCGGTGGACGTAAAAGTCGAGGATACGCGTCGCCGGGACGCCTGCTGCGATAGCAGCCGCGAGGATGGCTCCCGTGGATGTGCCAGCCACAAAGGAGAAGGTATCGCGCGTGAGCTTGCCAGTGGTCTTTTCCAGCTTGACCAGGGCCACGGCTGGGATAATCCCGCGGATGCCGCCGCTGTCGATCGAGAGTAAATAACGTTGATGCATATGATTTCTTATTCGGCCTGGTCAAGCCAAAGCTTGTGCTTCAGAAGGGGATTTCACCGCGTTGGAGAGAACCTGCAGGAGTCTTTTCACCTCAGGTGCCCCCAATCGATTGAGATGCAACAAGCGTGGCATCCCGGAGCTCTCCAGGCGATTCGGCGACGTGGGACTCATCTGTTCCCACGATTGCTGTAGCACCTGGCGCAGGAACGGTTCATCGGTTGAACCGTCAATGATAAATACGACTTGTCCCAGCGGCATCAGGTTGATTAATTCATTGATTTCGAAAATGCAGCCGGCATTCTGCGCGGAGAACCCGCGCAGATCCATGATGACCGCGTCGCTTTCACGAACGAGGCGGGAGAGAACCATGCGCCACGTGTCGTCATAGCAAAAGAAATCATTCACCCGGAACTGTCCATCGTAATCAGGTGTGAGATCCATTTGCGAGATACGCAGATCAAGTGTTTGATCGTTGTCTATAAACCGACGCGCCAATTTTCCGCTCAGGAAGTCAAGGAACTCATGCGGTTCCATAGTTGTGGTCGCCAGGTCTGGTCCTGCAATGAGCTGAACGCTGCCGACAAATCTCCAGTACATACCAAGCACATCGAACAGGCGCTCGCTGCGCTGACCCAGAGAAAATACCCTTAACACGAGCAGCTTCGAAGGAGTTTCATCTGCCGCCCTGTTACGGCGTACATATGCAAATCCTGCCCAGGCGACAAGCTTATATACAAAAAAGGATAGAAGGCTGGCAAGGAACCACCGTTCTCCCTCGAAGATCAATCCGATGGATTGGAAGATGCCGAATAGCAGCCAGATGGCATCGAGCGTGATGGATTGTTCGCTGATACGCTTGTTCTGATACCAGTCTCCGATCTTTTGAAGCACCATCCAGCCGATCACGCCGAACACAAAGAAACCGAGCAAAAAAAGCCCCAGAAAGATGCCCGAAACACCCAGCCCAAGAGAATTTCCCAGATTGATTAGAAGGGAGAGGAACCGGGTATTATTATCGACGATGAGAGGCGTAAAGAGCGAGCCTGTTACAGCGATGATCATGAAGGTTAATACAAGCGGCCCCATCGCTCGGATTCGGCGATTGAAGAAGGCGAATAGCACAAGAGCAATGACGAAGTTCGTTAGCAGCCAGAGCGCGGCAAGCTGCCTCCAGTTCAGCACTGAATTTGTGACGAGCGCGATGGCCACCAGAAATACTAGAATGAAAAAGTAAATGGAAAGGACGATGAGCCTTGTCCGCCATGTTGCCCCCGCCACCAACCAGATTGTCACCACAACCGGCCAGGCATAGTACCAAAACAGGACAAGGAATCGGACCGGATAAAATCCATCGTCGTTGGCCGCTATGAAAACGATTGTCATCATAAGCGCATAGCATAGCCCTGCTATTCCATAGATGGCGGCGGTCTTCCACGGCGCGCGCACGAGGTCTGCATAAAGACTATCCTTGTCTGCACTTGCCGCGGTACCGGTGCCGGATTCCATAGCAGAGATCTGGAGTGATCTTTTCATTGTTTCATGAGAGGAAATGGAAGAGTCAGGCGCGATGGGCTCGGCCCGTTGTACATGACTGCTTTTGCGCATTGCTCGAATCACTGCTCGCCGATAAAGCTTGAGCAGCCCAATGGACCCGAAGAAGGCGAGCGGCACTGCAATGATCAAGATCGTAAGCACCAGCCCGGGGAGAATACTTGTAATCGGATCGGATGTCGGGGGCATGTCCACATCCTGGAGTCTGATGACTCTCTGTCTACCTTATTAATTAAATTCGAACGCGATGGAGTCATTATAGCATCGCTGTCAAGCCAAGAGAAAAGCCCCTGAATCAGGTTATTGCTGCACTGGCGACCGGCGTGACAAAGAAATCCTTCCGCCAATTTGACTGATCACGAAGACACTGAAGAGCAGCAGCGCAACGACTCCATACGCGGGACGAATCCCCACCGCGTCTGCCAGGCGTCCCAGCACGAGAGGCAGAGCCAGAATGGCGGTGCCGGATGCAAGTGTGGCGCGTGCTCCCGCCTGGACCGTGTTCCCATTTGCTGCACCAATTGCCTGAGAAAGCAGCAAAGGATATAGATTGGAAACACCCAGCCCGGTCAGAAATAGACCACTTAGTGCAAGCGAAACAGTTCCGGTTCGCCAAAACAACAGGAAGCCTATGCCTGCAATCAAAATAGAGAACATGACAACCGCCCGCGTGGAAAAACGCTGCACCAACCGGCTGCCGGCCATGCGTCCGAGGATCATCCCGGCCAGGAACAGACTCACGGATTGGGCGGCACTTGCCTTTACCATACCTAACACGTTTTCCAGATAGTCCGCGCTCCAGAAGATCATACAGAACTCGACGGAAACTCCCAGCACGATCGCTGCCCAGTACACCCAGAACAGCATCGGCAGAGATTTACCCGATTGAACTGGTTCTTCAGCTGTCGAAGTAGTTACATCGGCAGTCGCTTTCCCGAAGCCCATGAAAAGCAAAAGCGGAGTAAATGCCATTATCCCCACGGGCAGTTGCCAACTTCCAAGGACACGCGCGGACCAGCCGACCATGATTGGCGCAGCCGTAGCGAACAACGACGCGATCACGTTTGCCTCCGAAAGGGCAACAGCGCGTAACTCGCCATGCCGATCCGAAAGAGCTGCCGGGACAATGGCCAGGATCAGCGAGCCCACTAACCCCATGAGAAACGAAGCGCCAATCGTGACGATGGGGCTGCTGCCTGTCAACAGGATCAAGATCCCGAGGCTGATGCCAAGCATGCCGATCCAGAGAGCTCGCACGCGCCCAAGGCGCTGGATCACGAAGTGCCCGCCAAATCCAATTAAAAGAATGCCCACTGCAAACGCTGTGAAGTGAAGGCTGCTCACGGTGTACGACAGATCGAGCTCATCTTTTAAGAACGGGGTGATCGGACCCAGCACATTGAGAAAGAAGCCGTAAAACGTTAGTGAAAAGTAATTCAGCCACGTAAAGGCATCCCGATGAAAGGTTCGTTGCATGATGATTTTCCTTTTGAATGACAAGGGGAAATTGTATCGCTTAAAAGCAAGGCTTCCGAAACGCGATAGGATAGCGCTTCGGAAGCCGGGTTTTGTAGGACGGGTTATCAACCCGTCAAAGATCTCGTGCAGGAATTGCTCATGGTCTCCACTGCAATTTATCGAGCTTGAAATCAGCGTTGCTTCTTCCTGCTGGCAGGTCCGCGAGCAACACGGGTGGCGCAATCGTTGCAGTCGCAGAAATACCAGCCAGATCAATTAAAAATACCTGCTCATTGCTGATATAGGCAAGGCATCTTCCATCTGACGAGATGGATGGCGCGTGGGCAGCGTCCGCAACCTTGATCAGGCCCGTACCATCTGCGAAGGCCAGGTATACGGCACGATCTTCCTCGTTACGGCCAATCTCGAACATGAGAAAATCTCCATCCACTGACCAGCTTAAGCTTGCAGACTCGGGAAGTGAAGAACCAGATTTCTTTGGTATGGGCAATATGCCAAGAATCGCTCTTTCGCCCGTCAGAGTATCCGCAGTAAAAAGGCGGGCTTCGCCATCGTCCCGGTCGTATTCGATATACGCCAGACGCGAACCATTTGGAGAGAAGGTGAAGCCACTCTCATCTTCGACCGAAGGGTTGATCAGGGTAAGCTGTGAGTCAGCCAGGATAAATTGGAACAAGCCTGTAGCTGTCATATCTCCACCGTAAAAAACAACCCCCTTGCCATCGGGCGCGAACTGTGGCTTTCCCAGAATTTGCACACTCACTTGCTTTTCGACCAGCCCAGCCCCGTCGGAATTAAGCAAATACAACGCGTTGTTTGGCGATGACCAGATGACGAGTTGCCGGCCGTCCCGTGACCAGGCAGCATCCCACAAGTAGCCTACTTCCGAGCCGGAAAGGATATACTCTATTTGCCCGCCGGTTGGTTCTGTAATGTAGATCGTGCCGCTTCCTGTTGTGTTGCCAATAACGGCCAGTTGCTTGCCATCCGGTGACCAGGCAATGGAGCGTACCTCACCAATGGAGTCTGCTGTATCCAGTGGGACAAAGCTAGTTTTATCCTCATTGGTGATGAACGCCGAAAAACCATGTGCGAGCGCCAGTGGACCGGCACAAATATTTCCCTGCCTCACACTGGCTTCAAACGACATTTCCGAAACAGATGTCGCTGGAGCAGCCGGCGGAACGTCAGGCGCCTGGGAGCGCATTGCCCAATTGAAAAGAAATATTGCGCCTATCGCCAGGGCCGCCCATCCCAGCGCCGGAATCATTTTGGTGTGCCAGCCCTGTGAAGGCTGCGTTTGGGTTTTATAAGCATCCATTAACTGATTCTCCAATTTCCATTGAAACGATGGAGATAGTTTCATATCCTCTGCAACGGAATCCAATTTCGAGGCAATCGGCTGTTCGTCAGCCGGGAGTTGGTTGAGCAGGTCTTTATTCATAATCCACTTCCAATGCTAGGGAGGTTCGGCTTCGCAGGTCCTGCAGCCCTCGCGAAATGAGCATTCGGACGGCGGTTTCCCTTTTGCCAAGCACGAGTCCGGCCTCCGATGGACTGAGTCCGCTGAAGAAACACAGGATCAGCGCTTCGGCTCGGTCCGGGCTGATCGTGCGCAACGCGCCCAGCACCTGGTCCATTTGAATGCGCCGCGCGGCTGCTTTATCGGTAGGCAGACCGGATGTGGGGAGGTGCAGTGCCGCATCCAATGAGACCTCGGGCTTGCTCCCGCGGAAAAAACGGGCGCGCTTACGAGAGGCGATCCCGATCAGCCATGCGATATATGGGGCCGTCCCGCGATACGAGCGGATCCCCTCGAGGGCGGCCATAAAGGTCTGGGAAGTCAAGTCTTCTGCATCCTTGATGTTGCCCGTGTGCGCCAGGTGATAGCGATAAACACTCCGGACGTGACGGCGGTACAGTTCGGCGAAAGCTTCAGGATCGGCGCGGGCTTGCTCTGCCAGGCGGGCATCATCCAGCGACGAGTATTGGGTTTGTGATAAGGTCATGAGGGTCGTCATACATCTCCTGGAATGGTGTG
>DATHTL010000079.1:0-39942 GCA_035463255.1 Anaerolineales bacterium
GATTCTTCCAAAAGTGGCTCCTCTCTTCATTTATCAACTACGCCTGCTTTAGTGAGCGATTGCCTTTACTCTAAGACAACTCGCAATGTTCCAAATTCGTGACCGCCGAATCTTGCTGCAATCTGCGAGGAAGCGCCTAACTATTGCGTCAGAGGAAAATCTTCCTCATAAGGGCTTATGGGAGGAACAAATTCCTCTTTTCATGAATTTTACGTTGTTAAGAGGAAAGAAAGTTCCTCTTATCACAACTGTAAAGCGTATTAGGAGGAAAATTTTCTATAATATACGCAGCCCCCCAACAGTGATCCCGTTGTAGAGACTAAACAATACAATCTTTTTCAAAGCAAGAGGTGGACATGCCAGCCGTGAAGCTCCTCGACAGGGTTCGTGAACAACTGCGTTTGAAACATTACTCTTATCGTACGGAAGAGACATACCTGCACTGGATCAAACGCTATATTCTTTTCCATCAAAAGCGCCATCCAGGTGAGATGGGCGATGAAGAAATCCGTGCTTTTTTGATTTACCTAGCCGAAAAAGAGCAAGTTGCTGCCTCTACACAGAACCAAGCGTTCAGCGCACTCCTGTTTCTTTATCGTCATGTCTTGAACAAGGATTTGACTGTTGGCTACAAATCTATAGGCGCGTCCCGCCCAAAGCATCTGCCGACGGTCCTGACAAGAGAAGAGACCCAGAAAGTGATCGATTATCTGAGCAGTGAATATCAGCTGGTGGCGAAACTGCTCTACGGGAGTGGCTTGCGCGTGACGGAATGCCTGCGCCTCAGGGTCAAAGACATCGATTTTGACTATAAGACAGTTACCATCTATGATGGCAAAGGCGAGAAGGACCGGGTGACGGTTCTACCGGAAAGCCTGCTTCCCTTGCTCAAAATCCAGTTGGACCGAGTTCGAAGAGTGTACGAAACCGATCAAAAAGCGCAGCTCCCCGGAGTATCGATGCCCTCTCCAGCTTTGGCACGAAAATACCCGAACGCATCCCGGGAATGGCCGTGGCAGTATCTTTTCCCTGCTTCCTCTTATTCCAGCGAGCCGCGCACCGGAGAGAAATTTCGTCATCATATCCATCCCAGCAACATTCAAAAGGCAGTCCGGCAGGCAGCTCGGCGGGCCGGCGTGGACAAGCCTGTCAGTCCGCATACATTTCGTCATTGCTTTGCTACTCATCTACTCCAGAACGGTTATGATATCCGCACAGTGCAGGAACTCTTGGGACACAAAGATGTCCGCACCACTATGATTTATACCCATGTGCTCCAGCGCGGCGGGTTGGCAGTAAAGAGTCCTCTCGACCCCTGAACCCCACCCTCCAATCTCCAGTCTCCAATCCCTACTCCCTGAACTCCAGTAAGCATACTGTAAAGTCACCGCGCCGCATTTCCGGCTATACTGGTCGCCGAGCCCACGGGGTCTGCCAAAACAGCCTGCCAGGGGAACACCACGAACGCCTTACGGCGCAGGAAAACACAGTTGGAAAACAACACCAGGGCATATAGAAAGGATATAGGGAGGATGTAGGGACCATATACGCACCCATGGCCCGTCATTGGCCAGTACTAGGCCAACGCCTGACCAGATGCATAGCAGACCCGTCCCACTCATGCGCACACAGCAGCCAGAACGGAGACCACATGACCAAAGCATTATTCCACGGATCGATGAAGGGATTCCGCGGCAAGATCGGCGAGTTGATCTTCCGCCTGTTACCCGATGGCACCACGGTGGTGACCATGGCGCAGCCGAAGAAAACCAGAAGGCAGAAGAAGCGCGCAAAGCTCAAACGCAGCCCTCGCCAGCAGGCACATAACAGCAACTTTCGGGATGCAGTCGATTACGCACGACCGGCCGCCAAAACCAATCCGTTGTATGCGGAGCTTGCGGCCGCCGCGCCGATGAAGACCGCCTATAACTTTGCCCTGTCCGACTGGTTCAACCCACCGCAGGTGCATCGCATTGAGCGGAAGAAAGGGTGCATCCGGGTCAACGTCAGCGACGATGTGCTGGTGACGAAGGTCCGCGTGACCGTGCTGGATGCCCCCGACGGCAACGTTCTGGAGAGAGGCGAAGCGGTCCGGCGCAGGGGCGACTGGTGGGAATTCGCTTCTCAAACAGACGGCAAGACGGTCGTGGCAGAAGCCTGGGACCTACCGGGGCATGTGACCCGGCTTGTCCCCTAGCGCACGCCCTCGATCTTCTTTCCACTTTCTACTTTCCAACAAGCCACCGCTATCCCTTACCCCCTCTACCCTGTAACGGGCCTGTCTCTATCTGTCAAATTAACAACGATCGCATCACTGGCCTTTATCAAATTCTCCGGCGTGATCAGGATCTCCTCGCCCCACACACCCGCGCCGGTTCCAAGCACCGGCTCGTCCAGCAGGCTCGCCTCGACGAACGAGCGGAACCCGGGCGGCTGCCAGCCAAAGGCGGGGATGGAGCCGATCTCATAACCGGTGGTTGCCTTTACCACGTCCGGGTCTGCCATCTTGATATTGCGCGAGCCGATCGCCTTCTTGAGATGCCCCGAGATAGCCGATTGGTCGCCGCCCAGCATCACCAGCACGCGCTCCTCCGTATCACTCTGGAAGATCAACGTCTTGACCGCCTGCCGCTCCGAAAAGCCCAGCGCCCGTGCCACATTCGCCGCACCCTTTTCCGTCTCCGGCGGAAAGCTCTTGCGCTCATACGAAATGCCGCGCTCGTCGAGGTAGTTGTGAGAGGGGAGGTTCATAGCAATCCCTTTGTCATTCTGAGTGAGCCGTTCTTTGGCGAACGAAGAATCCCAGTGTGCTCGAGCCTTTTGGCTCGAGCACACTGGAGACCCTTCGCCCTACGGGCTCAGGGTGACAAATTATTTATCCTGACTAAACACCAACATACTATACGGCCCGATCGATAGCGCCGCATGGGCAGCCAGTCCATCCCTGCCGCCTTCGTACGCTTCGATATCCGTGCTCAGGAAACTCTGAAAGTCGCTGCTGTAGATCGAGGCATCGCTGTTCAGGCGCAGCTTCCACAGCCCCGGCGAGGGCATGCCGATCTCGTAGTGCTCTTTCGGCGGGTGGCTGAAGTTCAGCACAACCACCACGTCGTCGCCGGGTCCGTGCTGGTCCCAGCGCTGGAAGGCGATGATGTTGTCAGCATCGTTCACGTGGAAGACGTTGAGGAACTGCCCGCACAGTCCGCGGCTTTGTCCCTGCCTGTTCAGCCGCAGCCCGATCAGGTCACGGTACAGGCGCACGATGCCCTGGTATTCCTCGTTCAGGTCCCAGTTGAGCGGCACATCGTCGCGGAACCACTCGCCCTGCAAAAATTCCTGTCCCTGGAAGAGCATCGGGATGCCGGGCGCGGTGAACACCAGTCCCGCCGCCAGCGTCGAGCGCTTCTGGGCGTGCCAGCCGGTGGGGTCGCCGGGGTTGATCTCCTGCGGCACTCGCGCCCGCCCGTTCGCCACCTCATCATGCGACTCGCTGTAGATCACGCGCCGGAAGGCGTCGCCATCATAGCTGAACGCGATCGCGCTGCGGATGACCTCCATCGAGCGGTGCTCGTCATGCGGCAGCGTGACCACCTCGCGTACCGGGTGGACGAAGTTGGCGTCCCACTGGGCATGGAAGCCCGCGCCGCCTTCCCCGGTGGATTTCGTCAGCCACGGGTTGCTGCGCAGGTCTTCGGCGATCAGGATGGTGTGTGGGACGCGCGCTCGGATGTCGCCGTTGATGCGCTGGAGCAGTCCCCAGCCCTCGGGCAGGCCGTTGCCTTCGTTACCGTCCAGCGTGCGGATGTAGAGCGTGCTGTCGTAGCGCAGCCCGTCCACGTGATATTCCTCCAGCCACATCAGCGCGTTGTCGTGCAGGAAGCGGCGCACCTCCTCGCGACCGTAATCGGGGCGCGTGCTGCCCCAGGGAGTCTCTGCCCGGTGGTCGTTGTAGAAGTAGATGCCGCCCTTGCCATTCTCCTGCCAGCCATCGAACTGCCACAGGTCGAGGTCGCTCGGCCCCAGGTGGTTGTAGACCACGTCCAGAATGACGGCGATGCCGCGCTTGTGCATCTCGCGCACCAGCCGCTTGAACTCATCGGGTCCGCCGTAAATGCTTTCGACGGCATAAATATGCGCCGGGTTATAGCCCCACGAATAATCTCCTGCGAACTCGGCGACCGGCATGATCTGGATGGCGTTCACCCCCAGCCGCCGCAGGTGCTCCATTTTCTCCAGCGCATCCTCGAAGCCTCCGGGTTTGCCCTCGGTATCGGTGAAAAATGAGCCGATGTGCATTTCATAGATCACCAGTTCATTGTGGGGCGGCAGCTGGAAGGTGTCGTCCTGCCAGTCGAACGCGCACGTATCGTGGATCACGCTGTTGCCCGTGGAGTTGGTCACCTGGCGTGCGTGCGGATCGATCCGCTCGAGCTTCTGCTGGCCGTTGATGATCACGAACTTATATTCCTGGCCGGGCGTTGCCGCCTCCACGTTCGCGTACCAGTATCCGTTTTTTTCATGGGAAAGGGGTGTCCCCTCATCTGACCAGTTGTTGAACTCCCCCTTGACAAAGACCGATTGGGCATGCGGCGCCCACACTCGGAACGCCACGCCGCCCTTATGGACGATCGCGCCCATACCCTGAACGGCTTGAGGCAGGTTTGCTTCTGTCATGCTCTCTCCTTTGGTTGTTGTACAGGGTTATTATAATCGTGCAGCTTGTTAGCCGAGAGCTGATTCTGTTGTGTCACCCTGAGTGGCTTTGCGGCGACACTTGCACCCCCCGGCACTTGCGCCCGGGGCAAGTGTGAACGTGAAGCGTTCAGCTTCACACCTGCCCTGGCGGGCGGTGCCAGGGAGTGCAGGTGAGGGACTCCCAAGGCGTTGAGCCCTTCGGCTCAACGCCTTGGGGATTCTTCGCTGCTCTCAGTACTCTACCAACAAAATTTAGTACCATATGGTAATGTAGCAGGATGAAAACAGCACCCGAAATTCGGCTCAGTCCTGAGGAGCGCAAACAGCTCCAGAATATGGTTCGAGTTGGAAAGCGTTCAGCTCGTGTGCAAACCAGGGCACGCATTTTGCTGCTGGCGGCAGAGCGGAGCGTGAGCAGTCGAGGCGGAACGACACGCCGAAGCAATTCCAATAGAACGATCGGAGAGGATCTGCTGGTCAGTGCCCGGACGGTCTCACGAGTGCGACAACGGTTTGTGAGCGGAGGACTGAAAGCTGCCTTGGGTGAAGGCGAGCGGTCCGGGCGACCTACCGAGATCGATGGCGAAGCCGAAGCAAAGCTCGTCATGTTGGCCTGTTGCGAGCCACCGCAAGGTCGCAGTCGTTGGACGCTGCAGTTGTTGGCAGATCGGATGGTGGCGCTCGGGTATACCGAGCATATTTCGGACACCTGGGTCTTGAAGTTGCTCAAAAAAACAAACTGCGACCCTGGGCAATCAAGAGTTGGTGTTTTCCAAAAGTGAGTACGCGCTTCATCGCCAAGATGGAAGATGTGCTGGCGGTCTACCAACGACCGTATGACCCAGAGTATCCGATGGTGTGTCTGGACGAGAAAGGCAAGGAATTGCAGTCGCAACGAGCCGAGTTGGTCTTGCCCAAGCCAGGGCGAGGTGAGATACGTCAGGATTATGAGTATCGACGCGAAGGCAGTGCCAATATCCTGTTGGTCTGTGAGCCCTTGACCGGCTGGCGTCGGGTGGCTGTCAGCCAAGATCGCACTGCCCACACCTTCGCTCGCCAACTCCGTCAGTTGGTGGATGAAGATTTTCCTCAGGCTCATAAGATCGTTCTCATCACCGATAACTTGAACATCCATGGCATTTGGTCGCTCTATGAAGAATTCACTCCCGCAGAAGCCAGACGCATTGCAGAGAAACTCGAATGGCATTACACCCCCGAACATGGCTCCTGGCTCAACATGGCCGAGTTGGAATTGTCTGCCATGCAGCGCCAATGCCTCAACCGCCGCTTTGCAGACGTAACGACCTTGGAAGCCGAATGCCAAGCCTGGGCGGCGTCTCGCAACCAGCACCAGGTCAAGATCAAGTGGCAATTTTCTAATGCGGATGCTCGTATCCGTCTGCATCGCCTTTATCCCCAGATAAAGGACAAATCTTAGTTGGTAAAGTACTCAGAATGACATTCCGTCGGCAGTGCGATTTAGTCTCTATAAATGATAACCATCCCACTACTCAATATCTCCACCTCATCCCCCGTCCTCAACTCCGCATAATCCGTTTCTCGGAGCGCGATCAGCGGCAGGGGAGACGTGTACAGTTCGTCTGCAACCACCGAAGCAAGTGCAAAGAAGAAATCGGTATCGGTCGTAATGATGGCAGCGGGCGCGGTCTTTGCCCGGATCGCCTCGAGCAGAACGGCTGTGGTCGTGGACGAGCCGCGCGTGAACGGGATAGCCAGGATCTTATCCTTTGCAATCGCGCCCGATAAGATGTGACGGCGGTCGATGATCTCGCCTGTCTTCCAGTCGTAGCCGCCCCAGAACGAGAGCGGCTCCGTGCTGACGAGCGCCTCGCCGCGTGCCTCGCCCGGGATGACCACTTTTCCTTGCAGCGTTATCTCTGCCATAGCGACTCATCCCGGAGGATCTCACCCGCCACCGCCGAGTTGACGCAATCTTCCAGGCTGCCAAAGGCAATCTGCTTGCCGAGCAGGCCCGGCGCGTAATAAGCGAACTTTGCAGAATTGGTCATCAGGTTTTTTATCTCAGCCGGCAGCATCGGTGAAGTGAGAATACACGTGTCCACGGTAAGCTGCGCGCCGAAGGATTGCAGCGTCTCGAGGAAACCGGCCTTTTCAGCAAGCTGCGTCATCGCCCGGCTGGAGGTGACCAGGAACTTTACATCCGGATGTTTGCGCTTGCCTGCCAGCATCGGCGCCAGGCGCTTGAATTCGGCCAGCGAGAAATGCGGGCTGCCCAGCACGACCATATCTAGTCTGGTGTTGTCGGTATGCGTCAGTTGGCGGCGCGACTCGCGCAGAGAATCCATCGTGACGTCGATGGTTTCGATGGGCGTCTTGCCTTGAAATGCTTCTTGGAGCGTGCGCGCTTCGGGCGTAATGCCCACCATGTGGAACATCGCCACACCGCCCGAGGAAGCTGCCGCCGCGCAGAGGGCTTTCAACTGGTCTTCATCGGGTTTCACACTTATCCCGTCGATGACGGGGATCTTATCGAGCGCGGCCTTGCCGATCAGGTTCCCGAGCACGGGATAAAAATCGTCGCTTTGCTGTAAGCGCTCCGGAACGTCCACGAGGCGGAAGAGCAGCTGCCCGGCGCGGTTCTCGCTGAGATGAAGCCCGATAGCCGGTGCCCGCCCGGTGATGGCGCAGCAGATATCGAACAGATCCGGGTATCGCTCTGTACGCGCCCCGAGCACGGAATTGGCGAATGCAATGGCGTTCGACTCACCCCAGGCGATCTGCTGCCCGAACGATGGACGCAGATCGGTCTGGTATGGCGCGCACGTCCAGGTGGGGACGGTGCCCATGCTCCGGTAGGCCACCATCTGGCGATAGGCCTGCCGCGCCCACTCCGACGGGACGGCCCATTCCTGCCAGTGATGCTCGTCCAGCCCGCTCACGTTCAACGTGGTGGGCACGGCCACTTTCGCACCGAGGCTCGCCAGCCGCTCGGCAAACTCCAGCCCTGCGTCGCCGATATACACCGTGCTGTCGATGTGCGCGCCGGTGATGTCGAGCAGCTCTTTCGCTCCGGCCACTTCCGCCATGCGCGCCACGATCGACATGGCCATCTTCGTGGCGGGTCCATAGTCTCCGCGTAACATATCGTGGTCTTTGGAAGATAAATTAAGCATATGACCTACCTGGGCCGTGATGCTAAATATATACCAACGAGAATCAGCAGCCCACCGAGCAGCACGCCGGCGGTGGGAGTCTCACGCAAAATGAAATAGGCGAGCACAGCAGAGCCGATCGGCTCAACCAGTGTGATAATCGCAACCAGCGTGGCCGGCAGATAGCGCAGCACCCAGTTATAGGTGGAATGACCGATCAACTGAGGAAACGCTGCCAACAAAAAGATCCAGCCATAGGCGCGTGGGGGATATCCAAGGGGAGATTGTCCCGCCGCGAACATGATCGCGAGCAACACAACGGCAGACATGCCATACACTAAAAATATATACGGGATGAGTGACATCTTCGCGCGGAGTTTTCTGCCAATGATGAGATAGCCCGAGACAGTCCACGCGCCTGCCAGAGCGAGGAAGTTTCCCCACATGGCGCGGCCTTGCATCACTTGTCCCAGCTCCGGGCAGGCGAGTCCGCCATCCCAGGCACAGGCATCCGAGAGACCGATGATCGTTCCACCGAGAAGCGCAACGACCAGCCCAATGATCGCAGCGCGCGTCAGCCGTTCATTGAGCATCACCGGGGAGAGCAGCGCCACCCACAGCGGACCCGTAGAAACGAACACAACGGAGCTTGCCACCGAGGTGTATTCCAGCGAAGAGATCCATGTGGCGAAGTGCACAGCCAGGAAGAAACCGGAGATTGCTCCCAGCAATACTTCCTTGCGCGTGAGACTCTGCAGTTCGGCGCGGTGACGGGTGAGGGCCAGGGGGCTAAGCAGCAGCGTGGCGCACGTCAGCCGGAGTGCAGCGATCACCAGCGACGGTGCATCTTCCTGTGCGAAGCGGATAAAGATCGAGGCGGTGGAGACCGCGATGATCGCGGTCAGCAGGGCAAAGGGCAGAGCGACGCGGACGCGGGGATCGAGCATGCACGGATTTTAGCAGGAAAGATCAGCACATGCTTGTTTCGAATGGGCTCTCAAGAATGTCATACTGAGTGAAACGACGCCTGCACGTCACACTTATTCTGAACGCAAGCGCCAGGAAGTGTCGGCTCAGAATCAAATTATGGTGAGTACGATCTCTTGAAAAGAAAACACAGAATAGAACGGAATATGTCTATTCTGTGTTTGGGATTTCTTATTTGTTTCCGCTGTCGGGCCGGTAATTAACCTTCCTGTGCCGATGGCGTGTCCAATTGCATGCGCGGTGTACGTCGATAAGCCGACGGCTTCCCGGTGAACGCCTTGCTCAGCCAATCGGTGAATTCATCCACCGCAAATGCCTCCTGGTTATTCAGCACGATTTGAAGCTGGGTGAGATGCTCGGTGATCTCTTCCATCTGGGCGCGAAAGTTGTCGAAGGTTTCGGGGTTGGCGTTTTCGCGCAGCTGCTTCGATGCGGCGTGCGCCTTCTCGAGCACGTGCATGGCATTGTGGATATATTCGGTCATCAGGTCCCAGTCTGTCATGGCGATCTCCTTTCTGGAACCGACCTGTTCCACTTCTACAATAGCACGAGTTGAGCCGGATTACAACTGCTTTTGGCCTGAGTAGTAAGGCTTTCTCATAGCTCCTGAAGCCGTCAGTTTCATCCGCTAATCTTCGCGAACGAGCGCGAATTCTAGACAGTTCGTGAAGTTTAGCGTGAACACCTCACCGGGTGCAAGTGTTCGCGAGCCCTTTTCTGACGTTGAGAAGACTCTGGCCTAAGTAGCTGCTTCCGCCAGCTCCGTCAGTTCCTCGACCAGCGGCCGCAGCGAGCGCGGCATGGAATCATCGCTCACATGGACAGTGTGGAGTGAGTTTCCGGCAACGACCGTGATCGTGTATTCATGCTCATCGGGTCCGGCCCGCAGGTCCGTAACTGTGGGGATCTCGAAGAAATTCGCTGCAGTCAGCATTCCATGCAGACGCTGTGCCGCATCGCCGGGCAGGGTGCCCAGGTCCACGTCCATGGACATTTCCTTATCCATGGCGCCCCCTGTTCTTCTAAAGTTGATCATTGTCATTTACACCTACCTCCTAAATTTCCTTTCGAGCTACATCCCCGAAAGGCTGCTGTGGAAATTTCATTCGGCTGTAATGCGATGGGGAGATACAGAAAAGGTACGCACACAAGGATATACCCAGCAACAGAAAACGCAATCCTACCAAAGTCCGTTCGCGGACGACTGATAAGGACCCGCAGGAATTGACCCCTGTGTGCCTGTGAGATTAAACGAGGCGGCAGGGGATGTGTTCTGTAGTGCAATGGACGGTGCTTATAAAGGAAAGCCCCACTCTATCAATGCTGTGTCGGGGGTTCGTGAACGCACCGAACTATTCCGGTTGGACCAGGATCGAAGGCCATCGGCTGAGATTAAATTTGCATGAAGTAAGGAATAACAGCGAGTATGCCTGGTCGTTATAGAGAACAGAAGAGAGTAATTTCTGTCAGCAAGTCTATTCCATAGAGACAGAAAGAAGTTACTATGAAACTTAAAACTGCATTATTTTCAATTGTCATCCTGACTGCATTATTTATGAGCGCTTTCGGATCGCCTGCCTCTGTCCAATCCGTGAAATACCAGGATACGGTTGTGGCGCCTGAGGTGACTCTGGTGCCACCGACGGTTGTTGTCGAGGTTACTCAGGGAGTGATCCCTGTGACGGGTGACAACGATGCTGGCCCTGGCTTATGGACACTCGTCCTGTTTGGTTTACTCGGGTTGCTTGCAATTGCTTTCCTGGTAGCGTTGTTCTCGCCTCGCACCACGGTGCACGAGCATCCGGTAACGCCACCGCACGATCACGACCACGATCACCCTGTGTAAGGTCTGCGAGCTACGCGGGACGGCAAAAGTCTTCGTTAATCTCCTCTCCTCCGTCCCCTCACTTCGCTCGAACTGCGGTGTTACTGGAACTGGCACATGCAAAAGAAGTGAGGGGACTAAGGGAAGAGGAAATCTTTTTAAAATCAGTGGAATCCTGCCAGGAAGTCAACTGGCAGATCAAAGTGAAAGTTCAAATAATTTAGTTAGGAGGTTCAAATGAGAGTTGGCGGGACATCATTACGACGCTCGCGTTCAAACCGAGTCATCGCGGGCGTGTGTGGCGGCCTGGAAACGTTCTTCGGGCTGGACGCCTTCTGGTTCCGGTTGGCGTTTCTGATCGCTCTGCTTCCGGGCGGCGTGCCAGGAATCGCAGCCTACATCATCATGTGGCTGGTCGTGCCGAGCGAATAATGTGAATCACGATTGTGTTTCAAAAACCAAAAGGTCTTGCAGAAAATATCTGCAAGACCTTTTGGTTTATCGCGACACGGCCAAGCCTAAGGTTCCGGCTGATCTTCCACAGGCACCGAAACGTCTGAATCCTGTGTTGCAGGAGGCGCTGATGTGTCTGTCGCCGGCGCGACGGTCGGCGGTTCATCTGTAGCCGTGGGTGGCACAGATGTATTGGTGGGCGGGACCGGCGTGTTGGTGGGTGGGATCGGCGAATGGGTCGACGTAGGCACCGGGGTGTTCGTGGGTGGAACCGGCGAAGGTGTTCGCGAGGGAGTGATCGTCGGTGGATGTGTGTTTGTCGGAACCGGCGTCCGGGTGCGGGTGGGCGGCGCTGTAGTTGCAGTAGCTCGCGGGCGACGGGTGCGTGTAGGTGGAGGGCTCGTAAACGTCGGACGAACCGTTACTGTGTCGGATGGCTGGGGGGTGAGCGAGGCAGTGCGGGTGGGTACAGCTGTGGGTGTAGGCACAAACTCAGTCACAGACTGCTCTGTGAGGGCGGCAGCCGTGCTCAGGTTGGAGATCGCCACATCGATGATGTTCATTGGCGCCAGAGTGACCGGAGCATAGTTTTCCAGGTCGCTCATAGCCATCGCAGAGACACTGCACAGCAGGCTAAATCCCACAACACCGGCCGCCAGGACTGCCAGCGGACCCACATACTCTCTGACTCTCACGCTTTAACGCGCTCCTTATTCTATGAATAATAGGAGGAGGCTTTGAAGCTCGCGGCGATGATCTCTCCTGTTTGATTCTCGGGCCAGACAACAAGATTATGCCACAATTCCGGCGTTGAATGGTGCGGCGTTCATTACAAACTTGTGATGATCCCCGGGCGGCAGAAGCCCATCAATAGCCCTTCGACTGCAACCATTCGATGTGCGCCGCCAGGCTGTCGAGTCCGGGGAACAGCGAAAACCGGTCCACGCCATATTTGTTGAGGGTTTTTTTGAGCGTTGCGCGGATGCCGTTGGGAATGACGATCTTCTCCATATCATCATCTTTGAACGGTTCATAAGGATCGGGATGAATGGTGAACAGACCGCCCTGTGTGGTGATCCGCCGCGTTAGATGCCGGGGAATAAATTTGCCAACCTGCCGGTACTTGAACGGATCCTGATGCTCTTCCACATCGATATACGATTTGTTGCGATAGGCATAAATCACGCTATCGTCATTTGCCTCCTGCTCCACGGCGAAATAGCAGGCGACCAGCGGGTTACCGGTCCAATCCAGCAGGCGGGTCGGCAGTCCGTATTGTTGCCCGAGAGCCAGCCAGTCCCAGTCGTTGGTGGGCATGAAATCCAGATAAGGTAACGACTGTTCCTTGAACAGGCGCAGGATCTCCTTCTCATTCCATTCTTTCGATCTGGCTGAATCCGGCGGGACGATGCGACCGATCTTCGGGATCAGCGGATACTGCACCGATCGTACGCCCCGGTAGATGACTGTCCTGGCATCGTAGTTCTCGATCATCTCGTGCAGTTCTGCAAATGACTTGATCGCGACTTCCTTCATCCAAATGTCCTTTTGTATAAATTTATGCCGCTTAAAAAAATGCTCGCTGTCAGAGTGAGGGGGGCACCCGGACAACGAGCAACTGTATTTTACACCATTCTTGTATCTGTGTCTACTCGAATTTTGTGAGTGTCTAACTCCAAGGACGTCCTTCGACATGTTACCCTGAGCATAGCGAAGGGCTCCCGAGCAGTTGAGCCGATCGGTTCAACTACTCGGGGATTCTTCACTCCCTCTGGGAAGGCTACCGTTTAGAAATGGATGGGCCGCGACGACTTTACAGTTACAAATCGTTTACTGCCCCGTTATCCTCCGGAGGATGCAGGCTGGGCATCTGCTCCGGCAATGCCGGTGGCGGAAATTTGTGCATGCTTCAAGGCCGCTGAACCCGGATCGATGATCTGGAAGTAATCTGTGAACCCTACAAGCTCCAATGCCGCGTGGACGAGGGGCTGCAGTTCCGTCAAGATCACCTCGCCCTGCTCATGCCGTTTACTGTTGCGTTGAGCGGTTGCCAGCGCCCGGAAGCCCGCACTCGACATATATTCGAGCTGGCTCATATCGATCACCAGCCAGTGCATGCCGCGGCGGTTGGCCGCCTCGAGCGCCTCTTCGAGCCGTGACGCCTCGACGCTGTCCACGCGACCTTTGATTGTGATCACCTCGACCTGGTTGAGCACTTGAGTTGTGATTTCCATGGGTATCCTCCTAACTTCTAAAGCTGCGCTCTGTATGAGTAATGGGTCAGTCTATGTTACCGCATTTTCTGCATTCTACCGATAGTATCTTCCCACTGACGAGCGCAGAGAGAACTGCGACCGCCGCTGGCTTGTGCATGGCCAAAAACAAAATCACCGCATTGCCGGTGCGGTGATTTTGTTACATGAAATCCTGGTTTCTATTCCTGAAAATGCAGACCCAAATTTTCGGCAGTGGCGTTGATCTGATCCTGCAGTGAGTTCATCTCTGCTTTCAGATCGCTCATGTCCTCAAATGCATCTTCAAACTGGCAGATCTTTGCGCGCAAGTCCCAGGTGATCCGCCGGAGCGCCTTGAGATGATCGGCCAGTCTTTCTCTTTCCACCGTTAATTTAAAGCTCGTTCCGTACCCGGTATCTTTTGCAAACACATCATAATGGTCCTGCATGGCCTACCATCCTTTGTCAATCCGGCGGTGAGTGAGCATTCCAGCCGGAGGATTTATTACTTGACGCCGGAAGTAGAGGATTGTTACATCCGGTGGGGGCCAGGCATGAGCGGTCCTGTACCTCACAGAATCAGTACAAATGTCTATAGCAAATAAATACAGGCCTATGGAAATCTGCGGTCTTCCTTCATACAATACGTGTATACAACTTTGCGAGAGACGCCACGAAACTCCAGCGTCACAGGCAGCACTGAATCCGCAAAGCAACCACATTCTTATCGATAAGGAGACACACCATGGACATGATCAAAGTTTCTGCAAATTCTCGCACCTCTGCGGTCGCGGGGGCAATCGCCGGGGTCATTCGGGAGCATCACCGAGCCGAAGTGCAGGCGATCGGTGCCGGAGCCGTTAATCAGGCAATGAAGGCACTGGTGCTAGCCACCGGCTACCTGAAAAATGACGGTATTTTTGTGAGCTGCGTTCCCGAATTCGCGGATGTCACGATCGAGGATAAGGTCAGGACCGCCATCAAACTGGTGATCGAGCCGAGCCCCGACTCGGATTTTTCTTCGACCCGCCTGTCCGCGCATTCGATGCGGAGCGATATGGCCAACGTCTAGCTCGAAGCTAGATTTTAAAATGAAAACAAAAGCCGCCCTGATAAAGGGCGGCTTTGTGCATGACAGGCTGGGATGATATCAAAATGATGTCATGATTACGCAAGCAACGAGACGATTCAGTGCTATGGGCAGTGATGAGCTTTCTTGTACTCGATGAAGGAACAATGTGCTTTGATGACGATATAGTAGCAAGTTGTTACTGCTCGCTCGTGCTTATGTGCTAATTATACGGAAACGGCCGTAGCGCATAAGTTGCATCTATCATAAATTTGGATGACATTTGTCATATTTAGGGAGTGCTGGTTGAGCAGGCGAAAACTGGTTAAAGCGCAATGTCACTGCGGCGCAATCCACCTCCACCAAAGCGCTCTCATTGCCTTAAAATAACTCCTCTCCTCCGAGGCGTCATTTCATTTGAGATCGCTTCGCCCTCTTGCCACGCGCAGTGACATCTTAATTAAGCATACAGCAAAATCTTGTTTTGAGCAATAAAAAAACGTTGCGGAACTCGTTGATGCATCGGGGCAGCACCGGATGTGTAACAAAATGTAACCAATTGGTATATTGACTTCTTTTTTTCTGTTCCATGCGTAGGGCAGGTCTATATTGAGAACGTGACCAGCCAGCCCGGGCCCTCCGATGGATTGCGCGCTCAGTTGGGCTTTGGTCCCGATGGCAGCGACCCGGCCGATAACACCGCCTGGACCTGGGTCGAGGCAGCCTTCAACACGGATGCCAGTAACAATGATGAGTTCGTCGCCAGCCTGCTGCCTGAGGCAACCGGCACCTTCGACTATGCATATCGCTATTCCACCTCGAACGGACGCGCCTGGATCTACGCCGACTTGAACGGCATCGCGGATGGTTACAGCGCTGCACAAGCCGGTAACCTGACGGTCAATCCAGGCGGCGATACCTCAGCTCCTTCCGTTCCCATCGGTTTGACAGTTGTTTCCGCCTCACTGGCCGGTGTCCAGTTGACCTGGGACGCGATTGCAGGCGATCCTTCTTTATATGGCTATGAGGTCTCGCGCGGCGGCACGGCGGGCGGACCCTACTCCATGCTTGCGCGCGTCACCGGCAATTCCGATGCAGACACCGACGAGATCGAAGGGCAGACGTATTACTATGTCGTCCGCTCGCTGGATACATCCTTTAATCGCTCGGCTGATTCCAACGAGGTCGCCGCAGTGCCCCAACTACGGATGGTGGACTTAACACTTGTGGTGACCGTGCCGGAGTTGACGCCCCCTGATAAGCTCGTTCACATTGCCGGTACACTCAGTCGCCTCGGCAAGTATCCGGATTGGAATTCTTCGGCTGTGGCCTTCTCAGCAGATGGCCCCAACCAGTGGGCGATTACCTTTACTGCCCCTGAAGGCACGCAGATCGAGTACAAATATACGCTCGGCGGCACGAATTTCTTTGATGTGGAAAAGGGCGAAGCTTGCGCGGAAATCGGCAATCGCCTGCTCACACTCCCGTACGGTGACGATGGGAACCAGACCGTGAACGACACAGTGCTCAACTGGCGTAACGTCCTGCCGTGCGGGAATTAGAGACAATCTGAAATAAAAAGACAGGCGCTCCTCCCTCAGCGCCTGTCTTTTTATTCCTGTAGGTCACGCTTGCAGCGTGACAAATGCATCTAACACAGTATCCGGCAGATCGCTGTGCGAACCTGCCCTATCCAGCCACACTCTTCAAGGAAGACAACTGGTCCACGAGCGGCCTCAGCGGTGCGGGCATCGTTGAATCGTTTGCCCGAACGGTGTGGCATATTTCACCGCTTTCCACCGTGATCGTATACTGGTATTCGTTGGGGTTGAACTTAATGATGAAGTTTTCGGGGAGGTTAAAGAATTCGGCCTGTTCAATGAGATGAGTGAGATCACGCGCGTACTCGACGGGGAGCCGGTCCAGATCCACGTGAAAGCGCATCCCCTGACCGACAAATCCACCTGAACGTTTAAAGAAAATAGTCGTCATACCTATCCTGTCCTTTCTATTGATTTCCAATCATAGAAATGCGAACGGATAATGGCGTTCAACCGATCACGCCCCGTGTAGCGATGTGTAATATAAAAACGATCCAGCCACCGGTTTATTCCGTCCCACCTTGTTCTGGCTTTGCTTGCCGGTGGTGAAATTATAATCGAAAGTTCTTTTCTCAGTAGGCCAGCGTGTTCCGATAGTTTTTACGCACCTCCCTGGCGCGATTCCTGGGACAGATTCCGAGTTTTAGCATATTTTTCTTGACATGAGCCCTTCAAAAGGCTACAATTTTTCTCGAGTTATTTATCTTGAATCTGTTTGAGGGAACAGACCAACCAAAAGGAGAGGACTATGGCTTTCGAATTACCCAAACTTCCGTATGCAGTGGATGCGCTCGAACCGTATATCGATGCACAGACGATGACCATCCACCACACCAAGCATCATCAGGCATATATCACCAACCTGAATGCTGCCCTGGAGAAACACCCCGAGCTGGCAGACAAGTCGCTTGAGGATCTGCTTTCCGATCTGAACGCGGTGCCTGAAGACATTCGTCCGGCGGTTCGCAATCATGGCGGCGGCACCTGGAATCACAACATGTTCTGGGAGATCATGGCTCCGAAAACGTCGGTCACTCCGAATGCGGAGCTCATGAGAGCTCTGGAGTCTGGATTTGGCTCGTTTGATAATTTCAAAGCAGAGTTCGAGAAAGCTGCCAATGGTCGCTTTGGATCAGGCTGGGCCTGGCTCGTTCGGAGGGGGGATGGCCTGGCGATCGTTTCCACGGCCAATCAGGATAATCCTCTCTCCGATGGGGTAACTCCCGTCATGGGCATCGACGTCTGGGAACATGCTTACTATCTGAAATACCAGAACCGCCGGGCCGAATATGTTTCTAACTGGTGGAATGTTGTCAACTGGGACGCCATAGCCGACAGATTCAACAAGTCCTAGCTGCGCTGGGGAAGTGACCAAATGCGGTTTTCACCGAGCCATATTCGTGAATCACTTCCGAAGTCATTCCAAGCAAGATATAATACTGAAAATCGCATGTTACTTCCCAAAAAGGAGATACTCCGATGACACATATCATCACCAGTTTGTGTGTACGAGACCGCGGTTGTATTGATGTTTGTCCTGTTGAATGTATGATCCCCGGTCAGCCGATTAATGAGTGGCCCTGGATCTATATCGATCCGGATACCTGTATCGATTGCGGTGCGTGCGTTCCTGAATGTCCCTTTGCGGCCATCTTCCCGGAAGATGAAGTCCCTTCTGCGTATACAGCCAAGGGTGGCGAATATATCAGCAACGTAGGGCTCACGGGTCATTTCGAAGGCACCAACCATCACGGCGGACCGATCGTCCTGGATACGGTCAGGCAGCTCGAGGCAGGTGAGGTTGTTGATCTAACGCCCGATATCCAGCCAAATTATGAGTTCTTCAAGAGCGGCCCCGGCTACTCCGCTAAAGACGTAGATAATGGAATGTAGATCTTCGTGAAGTGAATTGCCCCGGCAATTGATTGCCGGGGCAATTTTATTTAAGGGTTCATCGCGTCGACGAGGAGTTCGTGCCCGATGAGGCGGGCCAGCCGGACGTTGTCCTCCTCGATGACCACGGCAACCACCAGTGGAGTGGCCTGCCAGTTGGGCAGCGTCCCGGCCACGAACCAGGTGACCGGTGACTCCTCGCTTTCCGCCTGACCGCTGTGGGCCCAGTAGCTTTGTCCATCTGCGACGAAAGCCTGGGCCGTTTCATCCGCGGCCGCCACGGGAATTGCCTCGAATGCCGTTCCCAGAGCCGGGAGCACTACCCAGCCATCGTTGGGTGTATCGACCGCTGTTGCAATCCGCGGCGGGGGGATTGTGCCGTGGTTGCTCAATGCCGCGGCCGCCAGGGCTGCCTGCAGGGGAGAGATATGCAAGTCATTGCCATCCGAATCGTAGACTGGCTCGGCAACCTGTGTCCGTAACAGCGGGGTGCGTTCGAAAGCAAATGCCTCATAAACGGGCTGTAGATCACCTTCGGTGGGGGCGGAATCCCCAGGCCCCGCGTGGGCCTGAGCAAACACATCGATCATTGTGCCCGCGGGGTACAGTCCTTGCAGGGCGCGGTTGATCAGCGGTTTGTCAGGGTCTTTATTGAGCTGTGCACCCACCTCGTCCAGGTGATTGGGGTCAAAGGTAGGATGCGAAGCCATCACAAAGATTTCTCCGCTTTGTGCATTCAGCAGAATCACCGCACCGGTATGTCCGTTCAGCATCTCATCTGCGCGATATTGAAGATAGAGATCCAGGCTCAGGCGCACATCCAATCCCCTGGGTGACATGCCGTAGAGTAGATGGTTCCACCAAATCGTAGCGGCAGGGTTTCCCCTCAAGCCGCGCAGATATTCATCAAGCGAAGCTTCCAGTCCCGATTGTCCATAGATCGGATGGTTATAACCCGTCACGGGTGCCAGCTGGGGATACTGGTACACGCGCGTAAACGACCCCGTTGTCCCCTCCGTGGCGTTGATGGGGGTGTTCGTCCGGTCGAGCAGCCGGCCGCGTTGCACATAGCGATCTTCGATGATCCGGCGCGGGTTATCGGCGCGCGTGAGCAGGTCAGGTCCACGCACCACCGCCCACCATCCATTTGCCAGGGCAGCGGCAAACAGCCCCAGAGATAGAAACACTCCCAGGGCAAAATAAGGCTGTGGTTGGCGCAGCGGCGCAGGTTCTTCATCCAAATGATTGCTGATCAATAAAAGGAGCAGCAGTGCAATGAACGATGTCAGCAGCGAGGAGCCGCCATAGGAAATGAACGGCAGGGTAACACCGGTCAGTGGCAGCAGGCGCAGATTGCCGCCAATAATCAGGAGGGCCTGAACCCCCAGATAGGCCGTTACGCCAGCAGCCAGCAGCCGGCGGAAGACGTCCGCCGCGCGAATGGCAATTCGCAGCCCCCGAGCCAGGATCATGCCGAACACGGTAAGCAGCCCCACCGTTCCGATCAGACCGGTCTCCTCGGCGATCGCGGCAAAAATAAAATCGGAAATTGCCACGGGGACAAGAGCCGGGCTGCCGAGCCCGGGACCTCGGCCCTCGATGCCTCCATTTGCGATCGCAAGGATAGATTGTATGATCTGGTAAGAACCCCCGCCCGGATCGAGCCAGGGGTTGATCCACGAGTCGATGCGAACGCGAATAATATCGATCAGATAATATCCGACAATGCCCATGAAGAGCAAAATTCCAGAGCTGATTAGAACTGTACGGCGTCGTCCGGTTGCCAGGTAAATGATGATCGTATAAAGAGCAATAAAAATGGAAGCTGTTCCGAGGTCGCGCTGAAAGAGCAGCAGTAGAATCGCAACCCCGCTCAGCAAAAATGTTGGATAGATAAGTGGGATTGTGCCCAGCTTGATAGGCAGGCGGTCGGCCAGATACGCCGAAAGATAAGCAACCAGCAAGAGCTTGAGCGGCTCAGATGGCTGAAAGTAGACGCCGCAGCAGCCCAGCCACAGACGCGGGCCGAATCCGGTCGGGTTGGTCCCAAAGATCAACGTGAATGCAGTCAGCAGCAGGCCGCCACTCAACAGCAGATATTTGTATTTGCGGAGGAAATCCAGGGTGGTTGGAAGACGTAAACCGAGCAAGAGTGCAACCGCACTCACGCCCAGCCAGAGCGCCTGCCGTGCGCCAAAGCCCGAATCCAGCCGCCAGACCGTCAGCATACCCCAGCCGCTCAAAAAAGCCGTTGCCGGGAAAAGATAGGGATCGGCGTCGGGCAGCTCCCGTGAGATCGACTGGTGCAGGCGCAAAACAAATAATCCCCACAAGATAAACGCCACCCATTGCGACCAGCGAAAGTCCACATCCCAGGTGCGTAACCGGACGGCAGGCGAGAGCGTCATGATCAGTGTTTGAAGAAAGAGAAAGACCGCCGCCAGTTTCAGGAGGTTGCCCTGGATGACTCGGTTCATGGATTAAAGATACTTGTTGACTAGCAGATCCAGTTTCTGGCGTGTTTCCGCAGGAATGACTTCCTTGTGCGTGATCAGGGCTGTAGCGAGCGCATGTTCGCAATCGCAGTCCCGTTCGGGTTTCAACTGGCTTGCCAGGATTCGCACGGACTCCTGCGCGATAGCGGTATTTCTATTCAACGTTTGGATGACCATCTCAACCGTTACCGGCGCTTCACTCACATGCCACACATCGTAGTCCGTGACGTGTGCCATGGTTGCATAGCAGAGCTCCGCCTCGCGCGCCAGGAATGCCTCGGGCGAGGCGGTCATGCCGATGATCGACATGCCCCAGGAGCGATAGGTGTGCGACTCTGCTTTCGTAGAGAAACGCGGGCCCTCGATCGTGATAAATGAACCTCCGCGGTGGACAACTCCTCCGGCCGCGCCGACAGCGGATTCGAGCTGGTTAGAGAGGTCCTCACAAAATGGATTTGCGACGCTCACATGGGCGACCAACCCCTCGCCGAAGAATGAGCGTGCTCGCCCGTGGGTGTTGTCGTAAATCTGATCGGGGATCACGATGTGACCCGGTGCAAATTCTTCCTGCAGTGAGCCGCAGGCGCTGATACTGACGATGCGCTGCGCACCCAGTGATTTCAATGCATAGATATTGGCGCGGTAAGGCACTTCGCTCGGCGTGATGTGATGACCGATACCGTGGCGTGCTAGAAAAGCAACACGCTGACCTTCCAGCGCCCCGGTAATGATCGGGGCGCTCGTTTTCCCGAAGGGTGTGTCGATATTGTGCTCACGCGTATCTTGCAGACCCGGCATCTCATACAAGCCCGAGCCGCCGATGATCGCGAGGGTGGTTTGATCGGCCATGTTTGACCTCCGAATTAGAGTGCTTTCGTGGGGGAAAGCCCATCACCATCACCAAGCTGAATGCTGAAGATGGTATTGCCACACTTGAATTTGTCGCCCGCAATGACTACCGCGGCCGTGGTTAACAGCTCGCGGTTCAGAAATGTCCCATTGGTGGAATTAAGATCTTCCAGCCACCACTGACCATGATGATGTGCAAGACGGGCATGGTGCGCAGAAAGAGCCTCATCTATCAGCGAAAGGTCACAATTGGGGTCACGCCCGATGATGATCTCAGACTGTGAGAACTGTTTCACACTGGTGTTTCCCTGCTCGATTTGGATAGAAAGGATGATCTCCGGTATTTTTTGTACCGCTAACTTTTCCCCCTGCTGCTTGAGTTCCTGAAAGAGAGTCCATAGTGCCCACCCCAAAAAAGCGTAAAGTGCGACGGCTAGAGCGAGTCTTAAGATGAGAACAGTGGTGGCGATCATTTATCGTCTTTGTCGATGGTTTTTCGCTTTCCTGTTCTGAGGTCCACCGTATTGTGCTCGAGAGTTGCCGTGGGACGTTCGCTCGTTCCGGGTTCCGCTTCCAGCGGCGCGGTATTGGCCAGGTCGGGGCGGGGAGGCGGGTTATCCTGGCCGAAGATCAACGCGACGCCGGCCAGCGAGATCACATCGCCTGGATATAGTACGGTCTGGCTGGTGCGCTGCCCGTTGACAAAGGTGCCGCCTGTCGAGTTCAGATCAAACAGCACGAAGCGTCCCTTGATGGCGCGCAGCTGCGCGTGGTTGCGTGAGACGCGCGGGTCATCGATCACGAGCTGGTTTTCCAGGCGGCGCCCAATATTCACCACGGGTTGGTTCAACGGATGGACTTTCACTCCCTCGATGATCAGGAATGCATTCTCCGGAATGTTTTCTCCTTCTTGATGTTCATCATTTGTTGTAGACATTTGCATTCCTTGTGTGTCTGCCACTGGTTCCAGTCTATGCGATGCAACCACTTTGATTTCATCGGCAGAGAACGTGTCGTCTGTGGTGATAATGATGGATGGTTGCGTCGTGAAGCGCAGACCTACATCCCTCACGGCCGTCATGATGATTTTCTTGAGAGCCTCGATCGTGCTTTCTTCTTTCCACATGGGAGAGGTTTCGGTCGAAACGATCAAGGTAAACTCATTGGGCGCGATCGCCCGATCATCTTTTTGCTGAATGACATTCTCACGCACCGCGCTTGCCAGACGCTGAATGACCCTGTCCTCCAGTTTCACACCCGGAAGTATCCCCGCCAGTTGGTCTTCCACAAGTTTTTGAATTTTCGCTTCCAGTTGATCAAGTCTTAACATTATGAACAGCCCTCAAGCCTTTTGGACGACACAGGTATTATAGAAGGGAGACCAAAAATCTGCAAGCTATGCGGCTTGCAGATTAATATCCTATAGGCAAATGGAAATGAAATTCTAATGTAATTTCTGATTGCAGTTCGGGCAGATGAGCTCTTCCAGGCTGACCACAAAGCCGCAGTTACCACATGTAGTGGGGTGCACGTCACCCAACGGGGCGCCACAGGCCAGGCAGCTGGCCTCTCCAAGTGGGTTGGCTGAATTGCAATAGTCGCAGCAAATCCGCGTCAGTTTGTCAGACAGGGTCAGAGAGGCCTTCAGCGTGGTGACCGTGCGGTCTATCACCTTCCAGGTTCTTTCACTGAGCTGCATGCTTTCGATATCCTGAGCAAGGTCATCCAGGCGGCCGAGCAGGCTGAAAGGGTTGCGCAAGGCGGAAATGGCGGTGTGCCCCAGGCTGGCTGCTACCCCAAGCCAGGCCTGTTGTCCCACTTCGATCATGATCCCGTCCTCAACGCTTCGGATGTTGATGGTCAGCGCCGTCTGCCCGCCAGACATTGTCCCGGCGCGGGTCGCGATCTGGACGGCCATTTTGTCCTGGTTTCCGAGCACCTGAGCATGCAGGTTGCCGCGGTTGAACTCCGCCATCAAGGCATGAGCGATGTCATTGGGTTTGATGTTGCCATGAAAAATTCGTCGGTCCATGTTTTCGATTATAATCCGCTTTACTAGCGACGACGATCTGTCGTCGTGTTTCATCTCTAAAGAATATCTACGCAATGAGACAAATTTGGTTTAAGACTCTATGGGGGGTGCTCACACTTGCAGCTCTCGGCTCGGCAGCCCTGGTTGCACCGGGGCAGGTGGTCGCCTATCAGGACGCATCCACCCCGACCGGCATCTTCGTGACCGTTACGTACAGCGATCCTATCAATGTACGCAGTGGGCCAAGCACCACCCTTTATCCCATTGTGGCGAACTTAAATCCCGGCGATGTGGTTCCTGCGCTGGGGATCTCACCGGGGAGAGAATGGATTCAGATCACCTATCCCGGCGGGACGGGCTGGGTCTACGCTTCCTTTGTATCCATCTCCGGCGGCGAGCTGCGCGTCCTCGAGCCGCCCCCAACGCCCACGCCGCTTGCCACGATCACGATCGATCCCACTCTTGCGGCAGCTTTTAACATCCAGCCCACCGAGACTCGCATGCCCACATTCACGCCGCCTCCGCCCCTGGAGATTCCGCAGTTTACCGACAGCCCAGGGAGCTCGTTCGGTGCCGGTGGCGTTTTCATTATCGTGCTGGGTCTGCTTGGCAGCGTGGGGCTGCTGGTATCGTTTATTCTGCGGAAGTGAGCAGAGGTTCGATATGATGCGCGCAATCCGTTTGATGATTTGGATCGTGGCCATAACAGGGATACTCGTACTGGGCTTGTTCAGTTCTGCCCAAACACCCGTGCTGGCGCAGCAGCCCACGGGTTCTGTCCCAACTGTGACAGGCACACCTTCCGGGCCCATCGTCACGGTGTATCAAAATTTGCAGGTGATCCGTGTATTTTCGGGGCCCAGCTCGTTTGATTATCCCCCTATCGGTGTGCTGCTAGCGAATGAAACCGCGCCCGCAACCGGCCGTGCAGAAGACCGCCCGGACTGGATCCAGATCAGTTATCCGGGAGTGCAGAATTCCTCGGGCTGGGTGTATGCCCCGTATGTAAAACTTTCTCCGGGCGCGCTTCTCCCGTTTGTGGAGATCCCGGCCACACCCACGCCCATCGCGACCCCCACCATTAACCCGACTCTCGAGTCCGCATATATTGGTCAACAAACGCCCACGCGCCTGCCAACGTTCACGCCGCCTCCGCCCCTTGAGCAGCCCTCGTTTACAGAGGCGCCCAGCCCTTCCGCGACCGGCATCCCAACCGGATTGTTGATCCTTAGTCTCGGGCTTTTCGGCTTTTTCGGTGCAGTGATTTCATACTTGCGCGGGCGCTGAGCGTTTCGCAATCGAAATGTGCTTCATCAACAAAAAAGACCGAACCCAAAGTTCGGTCTTTTTTGTTGATCTCAATTCAATTCGTACTAGTTATTGCACGAGCACGAACCGCCGCAAGCGCATCCGCCTTCACCATGTTCATGGCTGTGACCTTTTGCACTCGGGCTGTCCACGGCAAACCCTGCCCCCCGGACCGGATCATTCACAAAGTCAATCGTCGCGCCGCGCAGATAATCGATGGATACTTCGTCCACCACAACTTTTACACCGTTCGCCTCGAACGTTGTATCCACATCGCGGATGTTGTTATCCAATGCCATGCCAAAACTCACGCCGCAGCAACCGCCACCGGCGACATACACACGAAGTGCATAGCCTTCCAGGTTGCGTTCGGTCAGAATGTTTTTGACTGCATCAGATGCCGCGGCTGACAATGAAATTGTCTGTGTCTCGGTCTCTGTAATTTTCGTGTCCAGTTCCTCTAACATCTTTTCTCCTTCTTTGGAGTTTATTTGGATGTATCTTATCAAAATAAGAGCGGGCTGTCAACTGCAGCTTATTCCTTTTATTAACGGCTCTGTGATGCTTGACACATACCTAGTGCGCCTGTAAAATCCCCCTGCTATTTCAAGACAACACCATATTTTTCATCCTCCGGGAGGACTTACCCACTTATGTACGCCATGCAAGGATTACAACCTTTTGAGGCAATCGCGATCTGGGCCGTATTTGCCACTGCCATTGTCGGCCTTTTGTATGCGGTTTTCCTGCGCAACCAGATCCTGCGCGAAGATAAGGGCACTGAGAAAATGCAGGAGGTTTGGGGAGCAATCAAGGATGGAGCGGATGCTTACTTAAGGAAGCAGTTGCGCTCCATTTTGCCGTTAATTGCGGTCCTCACTATTGCACTTTTCTTCTCTGTATATATTGTACCCCCTACACCGGAAGCTATAGAATGGCACTGTTCAGCTGTTCAGGGAGTTGGTGAAGGTGCGGTTGATGCATGTGTTGAATCCATGACTCCGGAAGGAAATCCGGCCGCCTATAACCAGGTGCAGTTGCTGATCGGGCTGGCACGTGCATTCGCTTTTGTCATGGGTGCCGGTTTCTCTCTGGCCGTTGGTCAGATCGGAATGCGCATGGCTGTTGAAGGCAATGTGCGTGTGGCATCTGCTTCGAAGCGCTCGTTTGGCGAGGCGCTTCGGATTGCGTACCGCGCTGGAACGATCACCGGTATGCTCACCGATGGCCTTGGTCTGCTTGGTGGAACTGTGATCTTCATCATTCTTGGCATCGCTGCGCCAGATGCTTTGCTTGGTTTTGGCTTTGGTGGCACACTCCTGGCGCTGTTCATGCGCGTCGGTGGCGGCATCTTCACCAAAGCAGCAGACGTCGGTGCGGACCTGGTCGGTAAAGTGGAAGCAGGCATCCCTGAAGACGATCCGAGGAATCCCGCCGTGATCGCGGACCTCGTCGGCGATAACGTCGGTGACTGCGCTGGTATGGCTGCCGACATCTTTGAGTCATACGAGGTCACGATCGTTTCTGGACTTATTCTTGGCCTGGCTCTCTGGCACATTACCGGCCGACTGGAGTGGATCATCTTCCCATTGATGGTACGCGGTATCGGTGTGCTTTCCTCCATCATTGGTACGTACTTTGTTAGGGCTGGCAAAACCGGCAAGAGCGAAGATGCCATGAAAGCGATCTTTAGCGGCTTCCTTACCTCAGCCGTGATCTCAGCCGGGTTATTTTTCCTGGCTGGTTGGCTGTACTTGAATAATGACGCAATGAATGATTGGGGCGGCTGGTGGCGTTTGCCCACGGCTGTAGCGGTTGGCGTTGTGCTTGCCATCCTGATTGATCGTTTGACAGAATACTTCACCGGAACGCATGCGGCTCCTGTAAATGATATCAAGAGAGCGGCAGATACCGGTCCTGCAACTCTTATTCTCAACGGCGTTTCGGTCGGTTTTGAGTCATCTGTATGGTCAGTGCTTATCATTGCTTTGACGATTGTCGCTTCCATCTTTATCTTTGGGACGATCCCAGGTGTTGATAGTGTGGCTCGTGCGACCTTTATTTTGTATGGCGTCGCTATGACGGGTATCGGCATGCTGACCCTCACCGGCAACAACGTTGCCATGGACTCATTCGGTCCCATTGCTGACAACGCCAATGGCATCGGTGAGATGTCCTGGTCTGGCCAAACAGATAAGGCTACGCGAGATGCTCAACAAATTATGGCGGATCTGGATGCCGTAGGGAATACTACGAAAGCCATTACAAAAGGTGTCGCCATTGGTTCTGCAGTGATTGCGGCAGTGGCCCTCTTCGGGTCATTTTTGGTCGACGTTTCTCGCGCACAGGCCGCCCTTGGGGTTGCCTCCGATCAGCTGATGACTACGCTTGGCATACGGGTTGATTCTCCACAGGTGTTCGTGGGTATGTTGATCGGCGGCGCCCTGCCCTGGCTATTCTCTTCGTTTGCCATTCAAGCCGTGGCTCGAGCTGCTTCACTGATCGTGATGGAAGTACGCCGACAGTTCAAACTGGGCGTGCTGGAAGGCAAGGTTAAGCCTGACTACAAACAGGCAGTTGCCATCTCCACAACTGCCGCACAAAAGGAATTGGTCTCCCTGGCGCTGCTCGGCGTGGTGACACCAATCGTTGTTGGCCTGACGCTTCAAGTAGAAGCGCTCGGTGGCTTCCTGGCAGGTATCATTGTCTCTGGCCAGTTGCTGGCGGTGTTCCTCAATAACTCCGGTGGCGCATGGGATAATGCCAAGAAGTTGATCGAAGATGAACCCAAGAACATCGAGAGAAATACCGGCAAAGGCTCCGAGCGTCACAAAGCGGGCGTGGTAGGCGACACGGTTGGTGACCCGTTCAAGGATACGGCTGGACCTGCGCTCAACCCCATGATCAAAGTAGTGAACCTTGTCTCTGTGATTATTGCTCCCATCGTGGTGCAATACTCGGGCGCAGCCGGCTCGACCGTGATCGTCGTCTGGGTTGTGGCACTCGTTTTACTGGGTGTCCTTGGCTGGGCAGTGATGCGCTCCAAAGCTCCCGCTCCTGCCATGACCGAAGCGAAAGCGGTCGCAGGCGCTGGTGGAAAGAGAAAGTAAAATTTGAAAATAAAAAGCTCCCGACCCCGTCGGGAGCTTTTTTGTTATGGTTTGGAATCGTTCATGTGGGATGCGCAGTTATAATCGAGCGATGAGCAGTTAAGCATTATGCCGGGCTCATCGCTCGATTCTAAGAAAGGCATACCAATCTTGACCGCACTTAGAAAAAAAATTCCGCCGCTTGACGAAATACTGGCCGTGTATGGCACGATTGTTTTTTTGATCTATGGCTGGGCAAGTATTACCTTCTCTTGGAAGGTTCCAAGCTGGCTCTATTACTTATCTCTAGCCGAGATTACAGCTATCTTGTCTTATACATTGGCATCCAGCTTGCTGGAGTGCACGATCATTCTGCTCCTACTTTTGTTGTTGGCTTTCCTTCTGCCATCCAAATGGTTGGTGGATAAATTTGTAACTCGCGCGAGCATCATTGTTTATTTACTTACTTTTTGGGTGGCCTTGTTTAACTTAAGTACACTAATCCAATTACCGACGAGCCGCGACCTGATTTTCTTCGGCGGAATAGCCATTCTGACGATCGGCATGGCGATTGTCATCGCCGATAGGATTTTGCCTTTCCAGAGGCTGATGACGGCGCTGGGGAATCGACTCATTGTTTTCCTATATTTTTGGCTTCCTTTGAGCGCGCTGGGGATTCTCATCATCCTCGTTCGAATTTTATAAGGAGTGTTCAAACTCCAATGAAGATCACACGACGAGAATTTATTAAGACATCTTCCCTCTACGGGTTAGGACTCCTGCAGGCACTTAGCCCGCTCGCTCCAAAGGTGGTGAACTCATCAGCCGATACTGCCCCAAATGTTATTATCCTGCTCTTTGACGCGCTTTCCGCCCGTCATATGTCCCTTTACGGTTATGAGCGGGAGACCACTCCTCATATGGCGCGATTTGCGGAGAGAGCAACGGTCTACCACCGTCACTATGCTGCAGGGAATTTCACCTCACCGGGTACAGCGTCTTTATTGACCGGCACTTATCCATGGACACACCGCGCCTTTCAGCAGGCAGGGGTCATCTTAAGAAAATTGTCCGATCATAACCTCTTTCGTCTCATCGACAGCCCGTACCAGACAGCGGGATTCGCCCAGAATATATGGGCAGACTTGTTTTTATACCAATTCAAAAAATCCCTGGATGTTCACATTAAGTCAACAGCCTACAGCCTCGACGAGAACATTCATTACAATGATGGCGTCTGGCAAAACGATCCATTGATAACCTTTCGCGCCTATGAAGATTTTCTCGAGCAGGATTACGGCATCCCGGGCTCCCTGTATTTTTCATTGATTGATAAGCTGAAGAGCTATCTGGCAAACGAGATTGATTTCAAGGAAATCAGGAGAGAATATCCCCGCGGGATTCCGACTTTTATCAAATACAAGCTTTACTTTGTTCTTGAGCAACTATTCGATGGTGTTGCAGAAGAGCTGTTGAAATTACAGAAACCCTTTGTTGGCTACTTCCATCTCTGGCCGCCGCACGAACCCTACGTGCCCAACCGTCGTTTCATTGGAATATTCGACGATGGCTGGAGTCCTGCTCCCAAGCCAACCCACCCTTTGTCTACAGCCCTACCTGACGAGGCGTTAAAGCAGTCGCGTCGGCATTACGATGAATATCTGGCGAACGTAGACGCAGAATTCGGACAGCTTTACGACCGTCTGCAGGCAGATGGGCTGTTGAATAACAGTTATCTCATCGTGACTTCTGACCACGGTGAGACGTTCGAGCGAGGTGTTGGTGGCCATGTCACCCCCTTATTGTACGATCCGTTGATACACATCCCTTTGCTGATCTCTGCTCCGGGACAGTCCGCCCGCCAGGATATCTATTCTCCCACCAGCTGCGTGGACCTGCTTCCCACGCTATTGAAAATCACCGACGGCTCTGCTCCAGACTGGCTGGAGGGCAGCGTCTTGCCTGGTTTCGGCGGAAATGAAGCGAGCCACCCTCCGGCCTACGCGATCGAAGCCAAGAAAAGCCCATCGGTCAGCCCGCTAACGCAGGGAACCTTCGCCATGATAGATGGCGAGTACAAACTGATCTGGTATATAGGGTATCCGGGGTATGATGACGTTTGCGAGCTTTATAACATCACGGACGACCCGGAAGAACAAAATGATCGGAGCAAAACCCAACCCAGCATTCTCCAGTCTATGAAGACTGAGCTGCAAAGCAAATTGGCCCAGAGGGATCGACCTTTTCAAACGAAAGCCTAAGTATGGGTTGTCGCTTGAAAATGGGGAAACAGGTCTAAGTTGCCAACTTTTTCTGGGCCCTGGAGAGATTGTAAAGAGGCTGAAACTTAGGTAGCTAACCATACAGACTATAATCTGCACATGAGTACACGCTTCAACTGGTTATCCATCACAGCTCTTCATCGCTGGGGTGTAAAAGGTAGCTTGAGTATCCTAGACCAGGGGTTATACTCAGGAGCTAATTTTGTTTTGAGCATTTTGCTGGCCAGGTGGCTTAGCGTTGATCATTATGGAATATTTGCTCTCATGCTTGCGCTGTTCCAGTTTGCACTTCAGATCCAGAACGGGGTTCTTTTGGAACCCATGAGCATATTAGGACCTGCGCGTCATCAAGAAAGCATCAACCAATATATTGCTAATCAGATTGTCTTGAATTTTGTCGTTCTGGTTTCCATATGCACTTTTTTCTCCTTGGGTCTGCTGAGCCTGGTAGAAGCAGGTTGGGGAGCGGAATCGATCAGAACACAGGCACTGTTCACTCTACTGTTCCCCATACTTTCGCTTCCGTGGCTTGTGCGCCGAGTTTTCTACATAAAGAATCGCCCGGAAATTTCCATGTTTAGTAGTTTGCTGTATTCTTCTGTACTGCTGACGGGAACCCTTGTACTTTATACGTCAAATTTGCTCTCTATTAGAACGGCGGTTGTGGTGATGGGATTGGCTGCATTTTCTACCGGACTGTTTGTTTTCCCATTTAGAGCCATGCAGCACGGAATAAGACAATATAACTTCAAGTTGTTTGACCTACTAAAAGAGAATTGGGTCTATGGTAAGTGGGCAATTGCAACAGGCCTCTTGGTTACCATTGCGACACAGTTTCAGCTTTTTACAGCAGTCGGACTCCTGGGGACTACTGCTGCTGGAGCGCTACGCGCATCTCAAAATCTTATCCAACCTATGAGCATTTCTGTTACTTCCATAATGTCATTTGCCTTACCTTCTTTGTCACGCGATTACGGACTGAATATTATGGGTGGCTTTGAGAAAAAGAGAAAATTAATTACCGGACTACTATTGTGCATGACCCTAACTTACATGCTTTTGATGGTTCTGTTTAGATTTGAAGTGATGCTGTTTATTTATGGTCAAAAGTATGTGGACTATTCGGACTTGCTCTTGGTATGGATGTTTGTACCGGTAATTATGGCTCTGAATTCCGGCATCGGCACTGCACTTCGAGCCCGACAGCACCCGGAACTGCTGCTCCTAGTGTCAATCGTCTGGGCAATCTTTAGTCTAATCACTAGCATCATTTTCACCACAAAGTGGGGGATCTGGGGAGCGACAATCAGTACTATGTTGGGTTATTTGATTGCGTATCTCGCTACCCTGATAGCATATAATAGACTCGAGAAAAACTAGACTAATTTACGACCCTCCTGTAGAGGACTAATCGCAACAACCATCTTCGAGTAGTTATGGACATAGCATACATTATTGCCTCATTTACGCGACAGATTCGTTTTCCAGGCCGCTATTATCTTTTGCGACATTTATTTCCGCCTGAGAGGTTTCGAAGAGATCATACTGGTGATCGCTGGCTGACCAATTACGATGGCGATTTGAAAATTCTTTGCGGTCTCGGCTCTTTTATTGAATGGAATATTTTCTTTCGAGGGTATCATGATCAAGGGTTTTCTTCTGCCTTAAAAAGGCTCGTAAAAAAAGGGATGATCATATTGGATGTTGGTGCTAATGTGGGCGGCTACACCATCCTAATGGCCAAGTACACTGGGGAAAATGGTAAGGTCATCGCATTTGAACCAAACCCTGAGGTGTATGATCGTTTACGGCAAAATGTCTTGGCGAATGATTTCCAAAACCGGGTGGTCTTGCATCCTATTGCACTGTCGAAGACAAGCGGTTGGTCAACGCTGTATATTCCAAAGGAATCTTGTTCAAATCGAGGGATCAGCAGTCTCTATAAATATGCCGATATGCTCGCGGACAAGCTCGAGGTTGCTGTGTCTACAGTCGATGATGAGGCAAAAAGAGGCAGTTTTCAAAGAGTTGATCTTATTAAGATTGATACGGAAGGTAATGATGGATTGGTGATAGAAGGCGCCAAAGACGTCATTAATCGTGATAGACCAATCATAATATTTGAAGCAGATCACCAGGCTCATCAAAAAGCCGGACTGATTCTTAAATCGACATCTGACAGGTTAAGAGAACTGGGGTACAACTTCTCTACAATTGATACTTTCGGCAGATTACGAAAATCAGGAGCGGGTAAACCTCTGCCGGACACGAATATTGTCTGCCTACCTGGCTACTAATGAAGATTCTATTTTTTTCCGGAGATTACTGGCCAAACAATGGCGGGATTGCCGCACATGTTTATTACCTTTCGCGGGCGCTGGCAAGAATTGGTCATCAGGTTACGGTCTTGGGTGGGGCACAGAAAAATGTAAAATCTTTATCTTCTACTCCTTCGTCTGCAGGTGGAAACTTACACGAGATCATCATGTTCCGCAAAGGTCCGCGCATTGTCAAGGGGGTTGTGTTTCTAATGCAATCGTTTTTCCTTCTTCGCGTTCTGTCTCGACAAAAGTGGGACGTAATACATTTCCATAACTTCGTGCCCGATGGTTTATTACTCGGCATTCTTCCTTGGCCTGAGGCTAAAATTCGAGTTATGACTAATCACAGTTCGCAGTACTTGATTGCACTTGAGAAACAAAGGCCTACTCTCCTTTACCAGACGGCAACCCGAATGGTTAACGGGTTCATTGCCCCCAGTAATGAATTACTGGAGAAAACTGCACCGATTATGCGGCAAGGCCAAGCAGCCAAATATATTCCAAATGGCGTTGATCTCACAACCTTCACGCCAGGGATTCCAACAGACTCGGCTTATGAATTACTGGATGTTGACAAAACTCGCACAATTATCTTAACTGTCCGGCGCCATAGTCCAAAGTGTGGGCTCGATTACTTGATACATGCAATCCCAACCATAATTTCCAAGTATCCAGATGTAGTCTTTTGTCTACTGGGTGATGGCGAGCAAACGGCTGAACTAAAGAATTTGGCCTCCGAATTAAAAATCCAGAACTCAGTCAGATTTCCGGGTAGAGTCCTACACGATCAATTGCCTAATGTCTTGCGAGCAGCCTACCTGACCATTCTGCCTTCACTGTACGAAGCCGTAAGTCTAGCTGGCCTGGAATCGATGGCCTGTGGCATACCTGTTGTGGGAACACGCGTTGGTGGGATACCCGAATTTGTATTACACAAGGAAACTGGGATTCTCATTGAACCGCAATCATCAGTTGCCATTGCACGAGCAGTCATGGATCTAATCGAAAAACCGGCTTTACGTAATGAAGTGTCTTTAAATGCTCATAACCTTGTACGTCAAAAGTATTCTTGGGATTCGGTTGCGCAGACAACTGTGGACTTTTACCAAGCACTTTCTCGAGAAAATTGATGTGATTATGATAGAGGGAAAAATGCCTCCAGAAACTAGTCGATCTGCAGGCCATACGAAAAGGCTGGGTTATCTTTCTGCTGCTCCCCGCGTCTCCACATATCAGACTGCAGAGGCAAGTGGCCCCCGGTCACACGTCTTGGGCGTCATCAATGCGTTTGAGTCTTTGGACTGGACTGTTCATACATATATTGTAGGCGACCGCATGCCTAGGAAGTGGATGACTGGCAGCGAGAAAAAATTGGAGCGAAGTTCTCTTATCCGATTGGGTGCTGACCTTATCCGATTAAGTATGGGCCTTTTTCACAGTTATCAGGCCTGGCAAGAACTTGGTGGAAAGGTGGCTTGGGTTTATGAGCGCTTTGCCATAATGCAAGCATTGGGATGGATTTTCCAAAGAAAAAGTGTGCCTTGGATTTTAGAAACTAGTGGAATCTTCTTTTACGAAGCTGCCACAGAGAGGAAGAGCATTGCTTTATCTGGCGTAGCCCGTACTCTTGAGCTATGGGCTTATCGTAAGTGTGATGTCTTAATCTGTGTAACAGAGGTGCTCAAAGAATTATTGGTAGAGATAGCAGGTATTGCACCAGACAAAATTCTGGTAGTCCCGAATGGAGTTGATACTGCACGCTTTGACGCTGCTTTGTATCATCCGCAGCGTTTGTTTGACGGCCTGACGATTGGTTTTGTTGGCAGCTTGATTAACTGGCATCGCCTCGATGTACTGCTTCATGCCATGGCCGAATTGAAGCAAGAAGGAATTCACCTGAACCTTGTAGTGGTAGGGGATGGCCCCATGCGTGAAGCGTGGGAGAACGAGGTTCAGTTGCTACATCTCGAAGATAACGTCTGTTTTGTGGGGCGGGTCGCTTGGACAGAGGTGCCTTCATACATTGCCGGATTCGATCTGGGTTACATGGGCTATAGCCATCTGGAAATGGGTAAGATGTACGGGTCTCCGCTAAAGCTTTATGAATACATGGCAATGGCACTGCCTGTTGTGTCTTCTACCTGTGAAGATGCCCGGGATATGATTATTGATGGACAGAATGGCTACCTGTTTGAACCCGGCGACAAAGAGGATCTTAAACGCGTCCTGCTGTTGGCAATCCGCGATCAGGCTCGTTGGTCGGAGATCGGCAAAGCTGCACGAAGACAGGTGCTTGAGAAGGCTAGCTGGCGCTCGCGCGTGGAGGCTATGATTACAGCAATTGAAGCAATTTTGGAGGCGCAAGGTGCGAATCCGTCTGCTTGACGTGGAATTTGATGCTTTGACGGTCAATGATCTCCATGCAGAAATTTCGGAAGCAGTGACTGCCAGGGAGCGCAAGATTATTGCTAATCATAATCTTCATAGTATTTATTTGTCTCATACCGATCCGCAGATGCGTAAGTTCTTTTGCATGGTGGATAAGGTCCACATCGATGGCATGCCACTAGTTTACTTGGCTCGTTTCTTTGGGTACAAGGTTCAACGTCAGCATCGCGTCACCTACGTGGACTGGGTGCGGCCGTTAATGTCGGTATGTGCACAACAGGGTTGGAAGGTCTTCTATTTAGGGGGAAGACCGGGTGTTGCCGGATTTGCTGCGCAACGGCTGCAGAAGGTGTATCCCTCACTCAAAATCGAAACTCATCATGGATATTTCACGAAGACGAATTACGAAAACTTACGGGTGCTCGAGATTATTCACAGTTTCAACCCACACATCCTTATGGTCGGCATGGGCATGCCGCTACAAGAACGTTGGATTGCAGAAAACCTGAATCAGATCAATGCAACTGTTATCCTGACTGCTGGCGCATGCTTCGACTACATTGCCGAGACCCTGCCTACTCCACCACGCTGGATGGGACAGATAGGCCTGGAGTGGCTATATCGACTGATCAGTGAGCCGAAAAGACTGTGGAAGCGATATCTGTTAGAGCCGTGGTATATACTTGGGCTGGTCGTGAAGGAATTCATTCACCCGAAGTCCTGACGAGCCAAATGGTGTGTGGTGCTCCTCTAACGCTAAATTCAGATAGAAATTATGCTCAGGCGCTTCTCGATCAATTTTGCATTGCTCTCCATGCTTCTGGATGCCTTAAGCATCGCAATTTGCCTCTGGTTTGCAGGGTTCATCCGGCCGGTGATGAATGAGCTCTCATTTCTCAAGCCGATCGCCAGTTCGGATAAGGTTCCCCTTCCCCTTTATTTCCTGTTTCCACTCGTATGGGTGGTCATCTTTTCCGCCTTATCCATTTACGATGGGCGTAAGTTCCTGCGTGCAGCCGATGAGCTTGCAGCCTTGTTTTTATCCACTGTAATCGCGTCGATATCGACCGCAGGGATTTTATATTTATCGTATCGCGATGTTTCACGTGCCTTATTTCTGGTTTTCGTAACAAGTGCTTTTTTCCTTTGTCTGTTCTGGCGTGTGTTGGCAAGAATCTACTTTCGTACGCGTCCTCAAGCTTCTGCGGCTGCCCGGCGCCTAGCGGTTGTGGGCACTGGGCCATTGGGACAGGATGTTGGTAGGCAAATTCAAGCTTCGCCGTCTGACCATTTGACCTTGATGGGATTCGTGGACGATGGGTATGGCAATCTTGACAAAGCTTCGCGGCTGGGAAAGCTGGAAAATATCAGGACGTTGATCCAAACGTATAAGATTACAGACGTTGTGATCGCTTTACCTTATTCCGCCTATAACCAGATGAGTGAGATTGTGGCCTGTCTTGATGATTTACCCGTGGGTGTCTGGATCGCGCTGGGCTTTTTCGACCTGGCATTATACAGAACGGACATTGAAGATTTCGCCGGGATCCCCATGCTCGATCTGCGTGCATCGGCCATTGACGATTACCAGCGCCTGATCAAACGGGCCTTCGATATCTTGATCGGCCTTGTCGTTCTGATCCCTGCTCTGCCGCTGATGGCTTTATGTGCCGTGATGATCTTTCTTGAAGATGGTTCGCCTGTATTATTCCGTCAGAAACGCGTTGGTGAAAATGGGCGCCTGTTCGAAATGCTCAAGTTCCGGACCATGGTCAAAGACGCGGAGAAGCTTCAGGAGCAGGTGCAAAGGCGAGACGCGGATGGAAATCTGATCCACAAGATGAGAGACGACCCGCGCGTGACGCACGTGGGACGGTTGCTTCGGCGCCTCAGCCTGGATGAGCTGCCCCAACTTTTCAATATCCTGCCGGGGACCATGAGCTTTGTCGGCCCGCGCCCGGAAATGCCCTATCTGGTCGAGAAGTACCAGCCCTGGCAGCGCAAACGCTTCGCCGTTCCTCCCGGGTTAACAGGCTGGTGGCAGGTGAACGGTCGCAGCGACCGGCCAATGCATCTCCATACGGAGGATGATCTCTATTACATTCAAAATTACTCCATCTGGCTCGACCTGCAAATCATCATTCGAACGATCTGGGTGGTGCTGGTTGGCAAAGGATCCTATTAAGGTCAGGAAATGAACACCAAGCTAAGAAACGACTTTCCGCTCTTGTTCCGTGTACTGGATATCTCCGTGATTTTTTTTGTATTCGCCTTGGTAAACACCAATGCATTTGTTCGCTTTCGGCAATTTCCCGAGGTGGATAACTATTCCGACAATGAAGATAGCTTTGTTTTTGCCGCTGTCTTTACACTGCTTCTAATCCTATTACTCTCGTGGAGAAACCATCTGTTTCCAGCTTATGTTGCTGCCTGGAAAAAAAATAAAATCCTTCTTGCATTTCTTGTGTATGCATGCGCTTCCCTTTGGTGGACGATTTATCTTCCGGCCACTCAGTACAAGCTGATCTTCCTGTTCTTTTCCACGCTGGCAGGTTCTTACTTGGCCGTTCGTTACGGGAAACATGGTGGGATCAGGATTTTGACCTGGGTCGGGGCAAGCTTGACCGTGCTCAGTGTCCTCGTAGTTGCATATTTTCCATTTGTGGGAATGATGCATAATCAATATTTCCTTGGCTCATGGATCGGAGTTTTCTGGCATCGTAACCATACCGGGAATATATTTGCCTTTCTCAACATGGTCTTTTTGATGAGATTGCTTTTTGATGAACAATCAACCAGAAGAAAAAGAGTAATTTTTGGACTGCTCTATCTAATTTCTGCCATGATCGTCGTGGGAAGTCGGTCTGCGACCGGGCTGATTGTTTTTCTCTTTCTTCATTTTGTCGTTGGATTGGTGTTTGCTTGGCTGAAATTAAATGAACAGATAAAGCCCTGGCACTATTATGGATCTGCCGGAGCCTTGTTGGCGGGCTTCCTGGTGTTTATTACCAACACTGCGTTCTTTTTCGGGCTACTGGGAAGGACTGCAAACATGACGGGACGCGTGCCTGTCTGGCAAGATTTGTTCCAGAGCTTTTACCTTCAAAAGCCCTGGTTCGGATATGGCTACGGTGCCTTATGGATGCAAAAAGCTTTTCGCATTCAGATGCAGATCCGTCACCACTGGGGAAACCAGGTATATTTTGCTGATAATGGTTTCTTTGATATTCTTCTAAATCTTGGATTGATCGGTTTTCTATTGTTCCTAGCTGTTTATATTTCTATGGGCATCCGCAGCTTTAAGCAAGCCATACAGACCAAGTCCTGGCTTGCCTTCTTTCCCTTCATGACGTTTTTGTACATTCTTATCGGTAATCTAACCTACAGTTTCTTACTTGAGGTGGATCAACTCGTCTGGATGCTGCTGGTCATGATGGTGTTTTTAACCACAGCTCCCAATAACGATAGTATCCCCCAGCCATAAAACCAGCCAAAGATCACATAGCTGACAAATGATGTCTGGAAAAATTGAAGAATGATTTGAAAGGGGATAGCCAGAATGATCGCGCCGATCGCCACAGGAGGCGTCCATTTTTTCAGGCCAAAGAAAACGGGCAATAAAAGAATGGTATAGCCCGTCCATGAGATCGGCGAAGCAAGAAGGGATGCCATGATCCCCAGCGCCGAACTATATTCGGACCCTGTCATGCTCTCTGGACTCTTTTGTTTCGATAAAATTAACAGCGCCAGAATGAAGACTACACTCAGGATCACTCCCAGTGAAATGCTCTGAAATCGAGACGTAAGACCCAGGAGGGAACTGTTCCCGGGCATGGTCAGCGTTCTGATACTGAGCGTGGACGCCTCCAACCATTGAGAGTAGATATTGATCCCGTACACAAATGCTGGGACAAGGCTGATGACGAGACTGGTAATTACGGCGATAAGAGCCGCTGCATAGTAACCCCCAACGACCAGGAAGAGTGCCCAGACAATGAAATTCGGCTTCAGGGCGATCACGATACCAATGGCTATTCCGGCAGCCACGTACTTGCAACGATCCAAGAACATCCAACCGAATACAGCGAATACAAGTAACAAAATATAGACCTGTCCGAGCACGATGGTGTGCCAAAAACCTGCTAGAGCGAATGCCCATATGAATCTGACAGGGGTCGTGTTTTGCCTGTAGAAAACCGTTAAGAGGATGACTATGCCTGTGTACAGCGCGGCTGCTGTGATCTGCCAGAAGATAAGCACGCCATGCGGCTCGAACCGTGACAGGTACTCGAAGATTGGGATCGAGACGGGTGGGTTGAGATTCACCATCTTTCCACCCGCACCTACCCGCGAAAAATCGATCTCGAAGATATATTCAGAATTTGGGTCGTAGGGATTTTCGCCGTCCCTGGCTTTCAACCCCGAGGCATAGAACGATCCAAAATCCATCAAGTCGTTCCTGCCATCCAGAAAAGGCACAAGATTGATCATGATGACGAGAATAAAAAACAGGCAAGCCATCACCAGGCCTGCCTTTCTTATGAATGAACTGGTTGAGACTGCGTTGTATTGGTTCATGATCAAGTTATTTTGTAAACTTCCTCTGCCACTCGAATAACCTGTTCAGCGCCTCGATAGGGGATAGAGAATTGATATCCAGCTCCTTCAACTCCTGGAGCAATGGACTCGACTCGGGGAACAGCATGGCTTGCTGCGCGGCGTGCGGGTCGATCTTGACCGCGCGCCCGGAGGTCTTTTCGAGCTCTGCCATAATCTCATTGGCCCGTTGGATGACGGGACTGGGGAGCCCGGCGAGTTGTGCCACGTGAATACCGTACGACCGGTCCGCGCCGCCGGGGACGATCTTATGAAGGAACACGACTTTAGTATCTGCTTCGCTCACGGCGACGTTGTAATTGCGCACGCCAGGTAGCAATTCTGCCAACTGAGTCAGTTCATGGTAGTGGGTCGCAAACAGGGTCTTTGCGCGCAGGTGCGGATGATTGTGGATGTATTCGATCATGCCCCAGGCAATGGAGAGACCATCATACGTTGAGGTGCCACGCCCGATCTCGTCCAGGATGAGCAACGAGCGCGAGGTGGCGTGGTGCAAGATATTTGCTGCTTCGATCATCTCTACCATGAACGTGGATTGACCGGCGTGGATTTCATCCTGCGCGCCGATGCGCGTGAAGATGCGGTCCACGAGCCCGATCCGGGCGGAATCCGCGGGGACGAAGGACCCGATCTGCGCCATCAGCACGATCAGCGCGGTCTGCCGCAGGTA
>DATHTL010000080.1:0-10716 GCA_035463255.1 Anaerolineales bacterium
CGAGATTACCGAGGAAGAAGGCGATCGCCACAGTACCGATGAGCACCGTTGCAATAAGCGTCGGTATGTCGGCCTTGCCGAGGAGCTCGATGCCTGCCGTCACGAGCCCGCCAGGCGTCAACTCCACTATCCGCTGGGCTATCGACACGAGGATCGAAGGAACGGAGGCGTAGAGACCGTGCACCAGCTCCGAGATCCCTAACGCGACCACGGCTCCGATCACACCGGCGATCCCCGCTCTCACCCTACTTCCTGACCACTTGCTCATGGTGGTGCTCTCCAATACCTCTAGCCTTGAGTCGCCCTCTTGAGTCTATACCTCGAATGGTTGCCTGGGCCTCACAAATCCTTACAAGTACCTTACGAATTCCCTCCGCGGACCGGATCATCATCCGACTTGACACGACCGCTCTTTGGCGCTACAAAGCTTTCTACAGGCGATGACGGGAACGAGTAGGGTCGCAGAACCCCGTCTGAGCGAGCCGGGGACGGTGGAAGCCCGGCGCGGGACGCGGCCCGAACATCCTCCCCGAGCCGCCGGCCGAAAGCGGAAGGCGAGAGTGGCCTAGACGGTTAGTAGGACCGGCCGGGCGAGCCCGTTACAGCGCGTGCGTTACGGGAGACCGCGACGCCACTGAGAGGACCGGACCCGCGAGGTTCCGGGCAAGTAGGGTGGTACCGCGAGGGCCTCATGCAGGCTCCCGTCCCTACGGTGGAGCGACGCTCCGCCCTGGGGCGGGAGCTTTTGTATTAGGAGGTCAGCACCATGAAGTTCGATAAGGTCAGCCCGCAGGTAGATTTTCCGAGGCTCGAGGAGGAGATCCTTGATCTCTGGAAGAGGACGAACGCTTTCGAGAGATCTGTGCACGGCAGGCCCGAGGACAGGCCCTTCGTGTTCTATGAGGGGCCACCGACGGCCAACGGCAGGCCGGGGTTCCACCACGCGCTAGCGAGGGCTTTCAAGGACCTCATCCCCAGGTACAAGACCATGCAGGGTTACAGGGTCGAGCGCAAGGGCGGCTGGGACTGCCACGGTCTGCCGGTCGAGATCCAGGTAGAGAAAGAGCTCGGCCTCGAAGGCAAAGCGGATATCGAGCGCTACGGCGTCGAGGAGTTCAACCGCCTGTGCCGTGAGTCGGTCTTCCGCTACGTCGAGGAATGGAAGAAAACGAGCGAGCGCCTCGGCTTCTGGGTGGACATGGAGGACCCTTACCGAACGCTGGACGACTCTTACATCGAGAGCGTCTGGTGGGCCCTGAAGACCCTCTACGAGAAGGACCTCCTCTACGAGGGTTTCAAGGTTAGCCCCCACTGCCCCCGCGACCAGACCTCCCTCTCCTCCGCCGAGGTCGCCCTCGGCTACCAACAGTACCCTGACCCCGTGGTGGACCCGAGCGTCTACGTGCGGTTTCCCCTCCGGGATGAGGAACACACGAGCCTCCTCATCTGGACCACGACACCGTGGACCCTCGTCTCGAACGCCGCCGTCGCCGTTGGGCCCGACGTGGAATACGCCACCGTAGAAGTAGATGGGGAGCGTGTGATCCTGGCTGCGGAGCTTGTGGAGAAGGTGCTCGGAGAGGACGGATACGAGGTGCTCTCCAGGACAAAGGGGCGGAACCTCGAAGGCAAGAGGTACAGTCGTCCCTTCGGTTACGTACCTGTGGAGCGAGCCGAAGGCTACGAGAACCTTTGGACCGTCGTTCTCGGGGACTATGTGACGACCACGGAAGGGACTGGGCTGGTGCATACGGCGCCGGCATACGGGGAGGAGGATGCCCGCACGGGCCGCAGGTACGGTCTGCCAACGATCCACCCCGTCAGGCCCGACGGCACGTTCGACTGGCGGGTAGGGCCCTACGCCAGACAGTTCGTCAAAGACGCAGACCCGGGTCTCGTCGAGGAGTTGAGGGAGAACGGGCTCCTGTTCAGGGCGGAGGTGCTGGAGCACGCCTACCCGCACTGTTGGCGGTGCGGAACGCCGCTCTTGTACTACGCCAAGAAGGCCTGGTACGGGCGGACGACCGCCGTGCTCGACGAGCTTCTCTCGGAGAACGAGAAGATCAACTGGGTACCCGAGCACATAAAGTGGGGGCGCTTTGGGGACTGGTTGGAGAACAATATAGACTGGGCCTTGAGCCGCGAGCGCTACTGGGGCACGCCGTTGCCCATCTGGGAGTGTGAGTCTTGCCGGCATCGCGAGGGTGTGGGCTCGGTCGAAGAGCTTGCTGAGAAGGCCGGACGAGATCTAAGCGATCTCGATTTACATCGCCCCTATGTGGATCAGGTTCATTGGGATTGCCCGGACTGCGGCGGTAAGATGACGCGCGTGCCCGACCTGATCGACGTATGGTTCGACTCTGGTTCCATGCCGGTTGCCCAGTGGCACTATCCGTTTGAGAACAAGGAAAAATTTGAGTCGCAATTCCCGGCGGATTACATCTGCGAAGCCGTGGATCAAACGCGCGGCTGGTTCTACTCACTGCATGCGATCAGCACGTTGCTGTTCAGTGAAATCTCCTACAAAAATGTCATCTGCCTCGGCTTGATCCTGGACGGCGAGGGACAGAAGATGTCCAAGAGCAAGGGTAACATCATCGTCCCCTGGGATGTGCTGAACGCGCACGGCGCCGATGCGTTCCGCTGGTATCTTTACACGGCGACACCGCCGGGAAACGAGCGCCGCTTCTCTTCGGAGTTGGTGGGCGAGGTCATACGCAGTTTCACGCTCACGTTGTGGAACGTCTATTCGTTCTTTGTGACTTATGCGAATCTCGATAAACCCACCGTTACCACCCTCCCGATAGCAACAGGCGATCTCGATCGCTGGCTGCTATCGGAATTGAATGTGCTCGTCCGAGACGTGACGGAGGCATATGAGAGTTACGATGTGCCGAATGCCACGCGCCCGATCGAAGGCTTCGTGGAAAAGCTGTCCACCTGGTACTTGCGTCGTTCGCGCCGTCGCTTCTGGAAGTCTGAATCGGATTCCGATAAACAGGCCGCTTATTCCACCCTGTACACGGCTCTTGTGACGGTGGCAAAGCTGCTCGCGCCATCCATGCCTTTCCTGGCGGAGGAGTTGTATCAGAATCTCGTCCGCTCGGTGGATGAGGCCGCGCCCGAGTCGGTTCATCTCGCTGAATGGCCTGCTGTCCTGCCGGAGATGATCGACGAGTCCCTGAACCGGGATATGGCTCTGGTCATGCGTCTTGTTTCGCTCGGGCATTCGGCGCGGCAGAAAGCGAATCGCAAAGTCCGCCAGCCATTGGCCGAGGCGGCTTTCTCTGTGGGTAACGCCTCTGAGCGCAGAGCGGTCGAGATGTATGCAGAGCTGTTCACCGATGAACTGAATGTCAAGCAGGTCCGTTTGCTGGATACGGCCACTGAGGCAGTTTCACACTCGGTCAAGCCGTTGCCCAAGCAACTGGGGCAAAAGTATGGGAACAAGTTCCCGGCGATCCAAAAGGCGATCCTGGCGATGAATGCGGAGGAAGCAGCCCATACCTTGCTCGAAGGGAAATCTCTGAATGTCCAAGTCAATGGCGATTCATATGACGTCCTTCCAGAGGAAGTGGAAGTGAAGGCGCTCGCCAAAGAAGGTTTCGCGGTCGCCGAAGAAGGCGCCTATGTAGCCGCCCTGGTGACTGACCTGACGCCCGAGCTCGTGCAGGAAGGCCTGGCACGCGAGTTCGTTCGCCGGGTGCAGGATCTGCGTAAGAGCGCCGACCTGGATGTGGCTGACCGGATCCTGCTCTTCGTCGAAGCCTCACCGCGGCTCCGCTCCGCGATCGAAGCGCACAGGGATTACATCACTACGGAGACACTTACGTCGAATCTGGTATTCGGTGGTCCACCAGAAGATGCATCAGTCACCCAAGATGGGTTTGACGGCGAGAATGTAACCGTCGGTCTGAAAAGACAATAAGCATTCAAACAATAAAATTGAAAGGCGTGGCGCATCCTGTGTCACGCCTTTGCCTTTATAATTGCCAGAAGTAATTTTAGTATTGAGGTGAAACATGTTTGAAAAACTTCCACTGCCCGCAAAAAAGGCTCTAGCTTGGAGCGTGCATCTCTTCACTGCCACCGGCGCAGTCTGGGGATTTCTATCCTTAATGGCGATTTTTGAGCAGAATTGGCGTGCAGCCATTACATGGATGATCATTGCTATGTTCGTGGATGGCTTCGACGGGATGTTGGCCCGCTGGTTCCACGTGAAGGAATATGCCAGCCGCGTGGATGGCGGACTGCTCGACAACATCATTGATTATCTGAATTATGTTGTGGTAGCGGCCTTGATCCTGGTCAAAGCCCCCAATCTTCTGCCCGCAGGCTGGGAGATGGTGGGTGCTTTCTCGATTTTGCTGACTTCGGCTTATCAGTTCACCCAGGTGGATGCTAAGAATGATGAACAGTCGTTTTTCTTTAAAGGGTTCCCATCTGTTTGGAACTTTCTTGTGATTTACCTGATGTTGCTTGGGCTGAATCCCTGGGTCAATCTGGTGCTGGTGATGATTTGTAACGTCCTGGTGTTTGTCCCGGTGAAGTATATTTATCCCAGCCGCAACACCCGCCTTCGACGGCTCACTCTTGCCCTGACCTATCTCTATGGCGCCATTGGTGTATGGGCCCTCCTGCAGTATCCCAGCGTGCCACAGTGGGTTGTGTGGATTTCGCTTGGGTACGTTGGATATTACGCTTTGCTTAGTTTCTTCCCGAAGATCGGCCTTAAGCCGGCGTAATCGCGATGTATATCGCACAGGTTTCTGAAATCACAGAGGAACTTAATGAAGCCTTACAGCGATTAGTTCCACAACTGGGTGCCCATAAACATCCGCCCACTAAGGATGAGGTGGTGGAACTAATCAAATCCGAGGCATCTAAGCTCCTAGTGGCTCGTGAGCCCGATGAAAACGGCCCAATCGCGGGAATCCTGTGTCTTACGGTTTACCGTGTACCTACAGGGTTGCGTTCCATTATCGAGGATGTGATTGTCGATGAGAGCATGCGCCGGCGGGGAATTGGGGAAGCGCTGGTTCAGTGTGCGATCGAGCTGGCGCGTGAAGCAGGAGCCGAGGGCGTATCGCTGACGTCCAATCCGAAGCGGGAGGCGGCAAACCGGCTGTATCAATCTCTGGGCTTCGAGTTGCGCCTGACCAATCCATACTTTTACAAACTTAAATAGAACAGGCAGGTCATTATGACCTGCCTGTTTTTTTCACTTTAGCGGTTATTTCTTATTACCGTTACCATTTCCTTTATTGCCGCCGTCACTGTTTCCACTCTCATTCTTGCTCTTCTCTTTATCCTTTTGCTTTTCTTTATCCTTGTTATTGACCTGGTTCTGCGCCGGGTCGTTTGTATTCCCATTGCCATTGTTGTCTTTATTCGACATAACACTACCGAGGTTGGCAACCTCTTTTCCTTCTAAAATAGCTTTGCGCAGCTGTCCCCAGTTTTTGATTGCTGTCCCATCCTCAAGCTTGAAAGCGCTATAGTCACCGGTTTCCCTTGCGAGAATTAGCATCTCGAAATCTGCCAGACTGCCCTCCGGAATTTCGCTTGTCAACCAAAGAGCTTGTGTGATGACTCCAAAGCCGCACCCCTTACTGTGAGCATCCATGATGGTTTCGTAATCCAGCCCTGCAATATCGGAGAAGAAGATTGCCAGAGCATTGCCCACAGGATGCCGCTCCTGTTCCTGGTCTGGAATGATCAGAGCTGGATCAATTTCGACGAGTCCGCCCAGCGCTGAGTCGTTGATGACCAGTCCATCCACATCGAGCGCTACCAGCTTCAAGTCGATCGCAACTTCCTGACTCAGCCGCACAACATGTTTTCCCTCGCCCTGACCGGTCAGCTCAACAATCACGGTTGTGATCCCGGTATTTGGATTGGTGTCGAGTGTAATGCGATGTATTCTTCCGGTAATCAGTACGGTATCCCCGGTAGCAGGTGCAGCAAAGACCCCCCCTACCTGAACCATCAAAATGCTGACTACTAGAGCCAGGCTGATGAGGAACTTTGCTTTGATCATGCTCGAACTCCCATTGGCTATGCTTGTTGATTGTACGGATTCGTGATGTTACATGCCAATACTTCCGCCTTCCTGACATAACAATTATGAAAGGCAAGCTAGTACTATTGTACATAGCTTGCCCTATTTGTGATGGAAGATGTAACCTTTTAATTGATTTAAAATGTTACAGTTAGCAGACTGATGCTAAGGACGGGAATTCTTATAATCCTCTGGCGTATCCAGGTCCGCTAGAATGCTGTCCGTATCCGTATTCACATACTGGATTTCACCGGCATGCCGATTGAGAAAATCTCTCGGTGACCCCGGCGGCTTCATTGCCAGTAATTCATCCCAGAGCGCACGCGTAACGAGCCACGGATGACCACGCCGCCTCTGGAAGCTTGGCACCACGAGTCGGGATTTACTCTCCTGGTATGTTCCGCAGATCAGCCGGACATTTCCTTCTTCCACCTGAGGCTGATCACCGAGTCCGATAAGTGCCGCCTCAGCTTGAGGCGGCATCGTCCGCAGCCCCTCTTGGAGGGACGACAGCATCTCTCCTGTGGCATACTCGCGGTTATGGACGCTGCGTACCGGATATGCACCGATTGCCTGTTCTACCTGCTCGCGCGCGCCGCCGGTCACAACTACCACATCTTCAATACCCGCCTGCAAAAATGTAGTGATAACATGTTCGATCACTATCACCTTTCCCCATGGCAAAAGCATTTTTGGCTCTCCCATCCGTTTCGACTGGCCCGCCGCAAGAATGATCGCTGAAATCATAAGGTATCGTCTGAGATCAATCGCTGGTACATTTCCGGCGTATCTACATCCAGGAGGAGGCGGTCGTCGTGCCAGGGCAAATATTCCACCCGGTGCTTGTGGAAAACAGCTCGGCCGCCGACATCTCCCTCTACAGTCAACAGATCGTTGAAGACTGCCTGGTCAAACAAAACCGGATTGGCACGCCGATCGATCACCATGGGTGCAACGATCGGATAAAGCCCCTCTGCATGCTTTTCCACTAGAGCCCGAATAATGGAGGTGGTCACCTGGGGCTGATCCGTGAGCAAAAAGATAGCACCGCCCACTTTCTCTGCTTCGCTTGATGTGAGTGCTTGTACCCCCGCTTTGATCGAACTTCCTTGCCCGCTTTGCCACTCGCGATTGTTAATGACACTTACGTTTAAGTCTCCAACGGAAGACGCAACCTGTTCTGCATTCGCACCCGTGATGAGGACAACAGGTGAAAGTCCAGCTTCCAGTGCAGTCTGTGCCACAGCGTGTACGAAGGATTTGCCTTTCCAATCCAAAAGTTGCTTTGGCTGTCCAAATCGTATCGAAGCGCCTGCAGCAAGGATAATGCCCGCGATTGGCTCATGCACAGCAAAGATCATTTCATCTTTCAGGCTGGAAATAACAACAGCGTCATAAGTAGTGAGCAATGACTGTGCCAGGGTTTTTGCCGAAGATTGCAGTTCGGGTGTGTCCGCCTGATTGAGGATTGCGATTTTGCGGGCATTGCCGGGGATATTTTTCAATCCTCCTTCTTTGTGTGTCAACACTCGTGCGATTGAATTAGATGTAATTAATCCGCCCCACTCTAGGCTGCTCAGCAATGCGAAGATCTCGGCTCGATGCACATACTCATCACTTAATGGCTTTCCAAGAACTGAAAGTCCCACAACGTGCACGACCAGTTCAACGAACGGTGGGATCGGTGGCTCGTGTTCTGCCCATGCCTTTAAAGGTTTCTCGCGCGAGCCATCGGCTTCGATGAGCAAGGGAAGGGAATGATGGCCGCAAAACTGCTGAAGCCATTGCAGTAGATTATCATCGAGAGGGTTTGTCCTATTGCCATCTAACGGGCCGGTGATCAAGTTCACACCTTTCAATTCATGCTCTAAATTTTTAAGAGGAGCAGCGGTCTCCGCGATGATATGTTGATCCGCATGTTGAATTTGCCACGCGCCGAGGTGGGAAGCCGCTGTGACGATCACCGGCCCTGATAGTTGCCTTGCCAGTTGAAACATGGCTGTGGTCTTCCCACCTGCACCAATGAATGCCACACATGGTGAAGAACCAACACGCAGTGCCTGGGCAAGTGTAAGATTCATGTTTGAGATTATACATCTTTGCTCGTGACAACGTGCATCTCATCACAAGGTAAGGTATAATAACCGCGCTATGCGGCAATCACGCATAGAAAGATTACACCAAGGCTGAGTAATGGTTAGCGATCCTCTCATTTCCACAGACTACTGGACTGACCTCCAGATCACACAGCAAGACGTTGAATTTCTCCATAACCATCTATTTGAACTTGAAACCCCGTTGACTGCACGCGAACTCGTGGCAGTCTTTGTCAACGAGCGTATTCGAGCCGAGCGTCTTGCCACGCAGCAGCGCCGTCAGGCCGGTGGCAAAACTTATTTTCCAAAAGAGTCCTATCAGGTCGGCGATGATCTGATCTTTCCCGCGCTGAATTGGAAGCATGGAAAGGTGACCGCAGTACGCGCAGGGACCAATCCTGAAATCGGGACATTTGATGTTCTGACAGTTGACCTTGGCAACGGCGCCGAGCGTCTGTTCGCATCCAATCTTGCAGAGCATGCATTGAACGAGCAACCCGCCACTGTCGAAGAGGAAGGATTCGACGCGGAAGCCATTCTGCAGGAGCATGGGAACGAGATCGAAAAGAAAATCGAAGCAGCCTTTCGATCCGGCGATGAGATCGTTCGGATCGCGGGACGCTGGTTCCCGCGCGCGTTGCTGATCGACGTCAATGTGGGGCACCTCAACTTGGCGGAAGCCGTGTTAGACATGGCGGGTGGCGAGCCGCTTCCCACCTCTGCGCTGCTCAAGGATGTGGCGCTCCCCGATGGCGTGAATCCGAAGCTTGCGGAATTTTCCCTCAATTATGCGCTTCAGGAAGATAAGCGCTTTGATGAGGTGGGCCCTGCCGGGGAAGTGTTATGGTGCTTACGGCGGCTGGAGCCGGACGAAGTGCGCGATATCCCGCTTCATCTGCAGTATTCCCCGATTGAATATGACCGTGAAGCTCTGACCACTCAAATGCTGAACCTCGCCGCTCAGCTGGATGATGAGCTGAGTACAGTAGATGCCAGCACAACCCCGGACGTCAAAGAAGTTACTGTTTCCTTGATTTATCCTCATCTGCGAGCAGGTACGCTGCCTCTCTCGGCGCGTGTTCGCCCGCTCTTCCCCACCGCCTATGAGTCGCCGCGCGTGCGCTTTACCCTGGTGGATGGCAGAACCAAGCAAAAGATGCCGGGTTGGGTGGTTCGCGAGCATGGTTATGTGTTTGGCTTGCGAGAATGGTACAAAGCGAATGATCTCATGCCCGGAAGTTTGGTGCGCATTCGTCGCGGGGAACGTCCCGGCGAGGTGATCATCGAAGCCAAGACCTATCGCTCCACAAAGGATTGGGTGCGTACAGTGATCGTGGGCACCGACGGAGGGATGGTCTTTGCTTTGCTGAAGCAGCCAATCTCTGCAGAATTCAACGATCGCATGGCATTCGCGATCCCCTCGATGGAAGCGGTGGACCAGTTATGGCTGCAAGATCGAAAGCGAGCCTTTGAAAAACTTGTCGCGGATATGATCCGAGAAATGTCGAAGTTAACGCCGCAGGGTCATGTGCACGCTCAGGAGCTGTATTCTGCGGTGAATATCGTCCGGCGTGTGCCGCCTGAGCCTTTGCTGGCGCTGCTGGCGAGCCGGGAAGAGTTTACACATGTTGGTGATTTGCACTTCCGTCTAACAGAGTTGGAGTGAGTATGGTGGTGGAAAGAAAGCGTTCTAGCCTCGTCAAGCCAAATGTCAATACTCCCTTTCACATTGATTTCGATTGGTGGAAGAAGAACGAGCGTGATTGGCACGTCTATCTGCGCACCTTGCTTTGCGCTGAGCATCAGGTAGCCTTCGAGGAGACCGAGGAAGGCCAGACCATAGATTGGGTGGACCCAATCACGGCTGAGGTCAAGCCGGTGGATGGGATTCAGAACGCGCTGATGACTCATTGCGTCAAGCAGCCTGACTTCTTGACTGAGCACACCGCTCTGGTAGAAGCCGTCTTTCGTTTGTTCCTGACCAATGGCAATCACCCGATGACCTCCGCTGATCTGGCTGCCAGGTTGAAGCGCCCGCCCGAGACCATATTACGGACCCTGGCAGGGGCCAGGGTATATAAGGGTATTAGACCTTATAGCGCTTAGGAAACGGGAGCGGAGAGGCAGGGGAGAGTTAGTTTGCCTCTTTTTCAAGGACGTAATACAATTAGACTGCCTGCCCCTGTAGCTCAATGGACAGAGCACCAGCCTTCTAAGCTGTACGTCACAAAGCAGAAAAATAAAAAAAGGGGCGAAATTCCCGAGGTTTTTCGGGGTTTCGCTCCTTTTGCCTTATTAGAAAGTGGCTTACTGTAGCTTAACTGTAGCGAGAGGAGTCGATTATGAGTGAAATGCGAATCTGCACAAAGGGAACTGTGTGTGGTGGAGAGCCTCAGCCGATTGAAAACTTTCCTTGGAAAAATCGCTTACTCGGGAAACGGCATGCCGTCTGCAAAGCCTGTACTGCCGAAAGATCCAAGAGACTTTACCGTGAAGACAAACAAGGGCAACTAGAGAGGGTGCGCATAAACAATCAGAGATACCGGCAAATTGCCAGAG
>DATHTL010000081.1:0-15473 GCA_035463255.1 Anaerolineales bacterium
TTCATATCGTTTTAGGTTTAGCCTGTACGCCTTGCTTGGCTCATTGCCTCGCTCGTCATCGGGGAAGACCAGATTGTTCTGGAGTGCTGGTTTCCTATCCATCAGAGATTATGTTCATCCCACCGAGATGAACAATCCGATGACTCCACCCTCGCCCTAACGTCTTGCGGTGGTCCTAACCACTTCGGCGCTTCAAACAGCTATTTCTTTCGTAACCATGACGATATTCTGGCTAGCAGCCTCGGGAATATTAGGGTTTCCTTTGCCACATTGTTGAGGAAGCTTCAGAGGCGATTCTGCTTCAGGTCTTCGCCCCTGTCCCTCTAGCCACTCTGCACACTCCGTGCAGGGTTCCGCTTGGAACTTTCTACTTACATGCTTCTTGGCGCACCGCTGGGATGGTTGTGAATCACAATGAGCGCCGAAGCATTCTTGCGAATGGCTTCTTTGAAGACTTCCCCCACCCGGATCTGCGACGAGTTCACAGATCCTTTGTACACTTCCACCGTGTCCATGACCCGGTTTCTTCTGTCCAGCAAAATGACGCGCAAATGTTCCTGCTCGAGTGCGCACATTTCATATTGCACCAGGGCGGCCGCATCCGCAGGAGAGTTAATGGCCGGACGTTCCTCAGGGGATTCAAGAGTCAGGCGTCTGCCCAATTCGATAGCAGCTTTGATCTGGGAGGCTTTCGCTTCGCCCAGCCCGTGCTGATCCATCAATTCCTTGAACGGCGCGCGGTGAAGGCCGGTAAGGCCATTGAATTTGCTGAGCAAGCGCTGACCGACTGTGACCGCGCTCTCTCCTTTCACGCCCACGCGTAACAGAATGGCGATTAATTCGGCGTTACTCAGAGCTTGCGGCCCCAGCGAGGCCAATCGCTCGCGCGGCCGGTCGGATTCGTGCAGATCTGCAATACGATAGGGAGGGGTTGGCGTTGATGTTGGCATGATGTTCCCTTGAGAAAATATCTTCAGTATATGACTAGAAAAAGAAAATTCAGCGTCGCGATTTCTTTGTGTTTGACTCCCTGCCAAACACAACACCTTTTGCAAGCACAGTCATGAGGACAATGATCGCAAACATGAATGTGCGTCTGGCGATCCGGGTGATCGAGCGCCACCGGATACCTGCATTACGATTGTTCTGCGGACGTTCCGTGCGGGACGTTGTGTTTTCAGAGGCACTCGAATTATTTTGAGAGAGACTCCCGCCAGCCGATTGGTTTTGATTTGCTTGAGGAGAGTCACCTGGCAGGGCTTGGACGGCGTAATAGAGAGCAAAGCCGATCCCGACTACAACGGCCATGACCAGAAGAAACCGCAATAGGAAGTTCATGAGCGCCTCGATTACAATCCATCGTCTTCCACAAGGACCGGGTCGATCTTTTTTGCTTTCCGAACCGGCTCCACGAAGATCCGGGTAAACGCCGCCATGAGCCAATCCCAGCGTAACCCCACATGGACCGCGACCAACACAAGCGTTAGATTGGATGCCAGCTCATGGATGCGCCGCCAGGCATAGCGCGCCTCCAAGTGAAGTCCCAGGAATGGCATGAAACTCTCGGAGATCAGAAGCCCGCTCAGTACGATGGAAATAAAGCCAAGAAAAATTGTAACAGCCATCAAATAATTAAGACGGGAACTGTGAAAGATCCTCACAAAAAAACGGGATGTTAATCTGAGGAACCAGTCCCAGTGCAGGATAAAGTGGATGATCAGGGTGCCTACGGCGGCAACCGTAAACCATTCATGGATCGTCTCGCCGGTGAAGTGAGGTTCCATGGCGATCATAAAACCTGTAAAGATGGCAACATCAATCCAAAAGTTCAGCTTGATATTCATCTAACCTCCAATCATCTCCAAAAAGATTTTACTATAATGAGAATAAGAGAACACACCGAGAAAATCACAAATTTGATATTTCAGCACCCATAGCTCTGATATATCGTTAATCTGCCCAATCACTGCTTGACATCCCCTCCTGCCTCAAGTAGAATGTCCTTCGCCTTTTGTTTGGGCCTGTAGCGCAGTTGGGAGCGCGCCTCAATCGCACTGAGGAGGTCAGGGGTTCGAATCCCCTCAGGTCCACAGGACAGTGACCAGTAAGTTGCCTTCAGTAGTCAGTCACTGTCCAAGACAGAACACTGGTCACTTAACAACTGATTACTGAAATCCGGGCCCATAGCGCAGTTGGGAGCGCGTCTCAATGGCATTGAGAAGGTCGGGGGTTCGAATCCCCCTGGGTCCACTTGCGAGAGCGATTGCTTAGGCAAATCGCTCTTGTGCTATAATAAACAAACTTATATTGAAAAGTCAGGACAGGAGTAGTAGGTCATCCCGTCAGCGAGTTGGGAAAGCGAGGTGGAAGCCCAGCACAGCGCCCATCGGGAGCGCAAGAGTCCGAACTCGCCTGTTGCTCGAAAGAGGGACTGCGTCGGTGAACCTATCAGTAGCCGATGCCGGGTAGCCCGTTATAGCGATCAAAGAGCGTTTGAATGTTGAAAGGTTTAACGTTGAAGGATCTAACCTGCAACTTGCGACCTTCAAACCTTCAACCGAATATGGGTGGTACCGCGGAGCAACCCTTCGTCCCTGATGTGGAGGAAGGGATTTTTTGTTAATATGTCATTGTGAGGCCATTGGTTTAGACGTGAGGCGTCTCAACAGTCCGAAGCAATTTCCTGTTGGTAGGTTACTTGAGATTACTTCGCACGGAAAAGCACCGCCGCTCGCAATGACACAAAATGAAAAGGAGGCACAAATGAAAAAGAGAATTCGAATCAATTATATCTTCTGGAAAGAAGGTCCTCTTCTTCCGCGCCTCCTCGCTTATAGATAGAAATCCACATGAAACTTCCATCATGAAACTTGAAACGAATATCGATGAGGAACGAATGACTGAAGCAAAAGAAAAGACTGAAACAAAAAAAGATAGAGCCTACCAGCCTCGTGAGCTGGAACAGAAATGGCAGGCAAAATGGGAAGCAGACCAGCTGTATCGCGCACAGATCGATGAGAGCAAGCCCAAGCATTACGCGCTGACAATGCTGCCCTATACATCCGGTGATCTGCACTTTGGTCACTGGTATCCCATGGCGCCCTCGGATGCCCGGGCGCGTTTCAAGCGGATGAACGGTTATAACGTGTTGTTCCCAATCGGCTTTGACGCATTCGGTTTGCCTGCAGAGAATGCGGCCATTAAGCGTGGGATTCATCCCAAAGAATGGACCTATAAGAACATTGATAACATGCGTCGGCAGCTAAAAGGCATGGGCGCCATGTTCGATTGGGAGCGCGAAGCCATCACTGCAGACCTCGAATATTACCGGTGGACAGAGTGGTTCTTCATCCAGCTATACAAGGCCGGGCTGGCGTATCGCAAGCTATCTGCAGTGGACTGGTGCCCGAAGGACAATACCACGCTGGCGCGCGAGCAGGTCGTCGGTGAGAACCGCGTCTGTGAGCGTTGCGGTACGCCTGTCATCAAGAAGGACCTGGAGCAGTGGTTCTTCAAATCAACAAAGTATGCTGATGAGCTGTTGTACTTCGATGAAATCGATTGGCCCGAACGCGTGAAGACTCTGCAGACGAACTGGATCGGGCGGAGCGAAGGCGCATCTGTGATTTTCAAGACGGAAGCTGGTGACAAGATTGAGATCTTCACCACTCGTCCCGATACGCTGTGGGGCGCGACCTTCATGGTCTTCTCGCCCGAGCATCCCCTGGTCGATAAGATCACCGTGCCCGAGCACAAAGCCGCCGTCGACGAATACAAATTGCAGGCGGCGCGCCAAACAGATATCGAGCGTGAGGCAGCGGATAAGGAAAAGACCGGCGTCTTCACGGGCGCGTATGCGATCAATCCCGTCAATGGCGAGCGCATTCCGATCTGGATCGCGGACTACGTGCTGATGTCTTACGGCACGGGCGCGATCATGGCGGTGCCCGCGCACGACGAACGGGACTTTGCATTCGCCCGCAAGTATGGACTGCCCATTATTCCAGTCATCCAGCCGGAGGGCGTCGAACTGAACGGTGATACGATGGACGCCGCGCATGAGCACGAAGGCGTCATGATCAACAGCGGTCCCTTTAATGGCACGCCCGCCACCAATGACAAAGGCATGAAGAATCCGGCCATCCGGGCGGTGACCGAATGGCTGGAACAAAAAGGTATTGGCAAGCGCTCTGTAAATTATCGCTATCGCGATTGGCTGATCAGCCGCCAGCGTTACTGGGGTTCACCCATCCCCATGATCTACTGCGAAGTGCATGGCTGGAATCCAGTGCCCGAGGATCAGCTGCCGGTGACCTTGCCCGATGATGTGGAGTGGAAGCCAACCGGTGAGTCGCCTCTCAAGCTGCACCCCACGTGGAAGAACACCACCTGCCCGGTCTGTGGCGAACCCGCCACGCGCGAAACCGACACGATGGACACGTTCATGTGCTCTTCGTGGTACCACCTGCGTTATTTGTCGCCGGATTATGACAAGGGCCCTTTTGACGAAGCCGAGTACAACTACTGGATGCCCGTAGACACCTATACCGGTGGAATCGAGCATGCCACCATGCACCTGTTGTACACGCGTTTCTTCCATAAAGCTCTGCGAGATGCGGGCATTGTGGAGGGCAGCGAGCCCATGATGCAACTGCGCAACCAGGGCATCATCCTGGGCGAGGATGGCGAGAAGATGTCGAAGAGCCGCGGCAATGTCGTCTCACCAGATGAGCTGGTCGGACAATACGGCACGGATGCCTTGCGCACCTACCTGATGTTCGCCTATCGCTGGCAGGAGGGCGGACCGTGGAACAGCAATGGCATCGAAGGGACCGCCCGCTGGCTGCGCCGCGCCTGGACTCTATTCACCGACCCAACCCAGCCGGGAACGGCCTCCGATGAAACCAGGCGGACTCTACGCCGGCGCGTTCACCAGACCCTGCGGCGCGTAACGAGTGACTTCGAAAACTTCGAATTCAACACCATCATCTCTGGGTTGATGGAACTACTGAACGAGATGTACAAGGCCCGCGAAGCGGGCGCCTCTGGCACACCCGAATGGGACGAAGCCACCGAGATCTATTTGAAGATGCTAGCTCCGGTCGCTCCGCATATTGCTGAGGAATTGTGGACCAACCAGCTGGGCAAGCCGTACTCCATCCATCAGCAGCCGTGGCCGCAAGTGGATGAAGCTGCCGCAAAGGAAGATGAGATCGAGATCCCGGTTCAGGTCAACGGCAAGGTGCGTGACCGGATCGTTGTGCCGGCAGAGGCGGGCGAAGAAGAGATCAAATCTGCGGCGCTGGCCAGTGAGAATGTGCAAAAATTCCTGGAAGGCAAGCAGCCCAAGAAAGTGATTGTGGCGCAAAAGAGATTGGTCAACGTCGTCGTCTAGTTTGGTGGTTGGATAGTCAACTTGCTTGACAGACGAGCCCCTGTGAGTTTTGAGACTTACAGGGGCTTTGTCTTGAGTTTCTATGGCTCTTAACAACTATTAGCAATTGGTTACAGTCTGTTTCATCGCGTCCAATCGGTGCTATAATAAAAATGCAAGTGATGTAAGCCAGGACGGCGTTCTCATTGAAGGCGGCCATTGACTTTGCGAGCGCTCACAACACTACCCGCTTTTTTTTGTCACGGCATCAAAGTTTATTTATTAGCGCAATCATTGTCTTTTAAGAATTGTGCGCGAAGATAAGTTAAGTTTTTTCTTTAATAAATGAAATTTTCTCATATTTATGTTCCGGTGTGGGGCTTATCCCAGGTGGTCTTATGGCAGTAGCTACGGTCGAAGTTGATGGCACTCTGCTAGATGCTGCCAGAAAGATGAATCATGAAGCCTTGGTAAAGATCTTTGATCTTTATTCTTCGGCTCTCTATAATTACGCGTTGCGTATATGCAATGACCCCTTGGAGGCAGATCACATTGTGGGGGATGTTTTTGTGAGACTTCTCGACCAATTGTCGGCCGGGAATGGACCGAGTACCAATCTGCGTTCCTATCTGTACGAGACCACTTATCACCTGATCATTGACAAAGCGCGTTACTCGCGCCGCGAAGCGCCGCTGGAAACAGCCGAATATTTACGCCGGGACGGGCATTCGACATCGAAAAAACTGGAAGACCGGATCCTGTTCGAGCACGTGATCGCCGTGATCAAAAACCAGCTGACCGAGGATCAGCGCCACGTCATTGTTTTGCGCTTCCTCGAAGGATTTAGCCTGCGCGAAACTGCTGACATCATCGGAAAAGAAGTTTATAATGTCAAAGTCATCCAAAATCGTGGAGTGGCAAAACTACGCAAGGCCCTACGTCACAAGGTTGTTTAATGAAAGCCAATCCTTCTCCACACGATCAAGAAATCATTAATCTCCTGGAAAGTTTGGGATCACAAAGGGCGGAGTATCCTCAGGAATTATTAGCCGCCAGACGGGCGGCTTTCATTGCTCAGATCCAGCAGAAGCAGGCCAACAACAATGGGGAAGCCAAGCAACAAGTGCAAGCGCCTTCAGGCATGGGATTCACCAAGCGTTTGCGTGAACTGGGGTCCGTTCAAGATGAGTATCCCCAGGAATTACTGGCTGCCCGGCGAGCGGCGTTTATCGCTCAAGTGGAGCAACGCACTGCCGTCCCAGTGTCTGAATCGGCTAAGGTGCAGGAAGAAATAACTTCCAGAGATCAAGTCCTCCTCGGGCTTTTCAAGAGCATTAAGTCTGCAGAAATCACGGTCTATCCGACCGGGATGATGGCAGCACGACGGGCCGCTTTCAAGCGCCAGATCGCGTTGGGCGGTCGAATTGGTCTGCTGGAGACCTTGCGAACAGCACTACAACGTTTCTCATTCGAGAATATCAAGCTGCCGTCTCTGCCGCTGCCCAATATGATGCGGACCTCAATGGTGGTCGCCCTGTTGATGGTGATAGCCTACCTGGGATCACTCGTCAGGACTCGTGAACCGATAGCACAACAGGCTCCTGCCGGTCAGGACGGAGTTGCGCAGCAGGTTCCTGTCTTTGCAACGGGGACAGAGGAAGTGCCGAAAGTTATCTGCAAGCCCGGATATCTTCCGCCATTGTGTCTGGCCAAAGAATTCGAGCCCAGCCAGGACCTGACCTATCAGGGAAACGGTGTGGCGCGTCCGGCTGTTGCGAAAGATACGGTGCCCGGCTATGACGGCGTCCATGATGCAGCCTATATCAATGATGGGCTCTACGGCCCGGGGTCTAGCTGGATCAGCAATAGCGCGTATAGCTGGATCAAGATCGACCTCGGTAAGCCGACAGCGATTAACACTGTTACGTTTGGCAGGGACCGTCTTGGTCATTTACAGAGCGGCGATCCTGGACAGTTTGTGATCGCGGTGGCGCTGTCTGATAATGTTTATGCGGATGGGAACAGCAATAATGATTACGTTGAATATACACAGGTCTATCACTCTCTCGAAGACGGGTTCAACGGGAGGATTTCGGGCTCTCAAACCGTACGGGTAGATTTTGGACCCGTGACAGCCCGTTACGTAAAGATTATCTTTGCCAACCCCGGCACGGCTGTGGATGAGGTGGAAGTCTTCATGGTGCAGCCAACCGTGGTGGACGAGAACCCCACCCGCAAACCGAAGGATGACGAACCGCCTGCCACTGCCACGTCTGTACCCACCGATACACCGTTGCCCACGAGCACACCCACGTCTGTCCCGACGGATACGCCGGTGCCCACCGATACGTCCACGCCAAGGCCCACGAATACACCTACACCGCGGCCGACCAACACACCAACCGACATCCCGCCGACCAATACACCGCGACCGACCAACACACCTTTGCCAGAACCAACCAATACAGAGGCTCCCGTGGATACACCAGTGCCACCTGATACACCCATTTCGGAACCCACGGATACACATGAGCCCTTCGTTGCTCCCACCGAAAACTCCAGCCTCACAGGCGTGCCTTAAAAGTGTAATTTACGAGAAGCCCCTGAGCAGATCAGCTGCTCAGGGGCTTTGTATATCAAGAGAGCAGATGATTATTTGATCCAGAGGGTTTGGTACCTTTACTTGCTTCAAAATGGTCTGGAATCAAATACAATCCATGACGTTGCCATCGCTGCCAGCTTCGAAATGTGATTTCCATTACAGGTTTTTGAGGAGTGATCATGGCTGAACCGCTATACTTCCAATGGCAGAACGAAGTCTTGTTAAAAACGATTTATCCCCTGCGGGAAATGAAGCTGCGTGATTTCCTTGTTTATTACAAGGAGATCGATCTCTGGGCGGAATACAAAGATAAGAAGATCGAAGCTTTACAAGCGGAAGTCAAAGCGTATACAGCAGCGCGGCAAAACGCGCTGGTCAGCGCGTATCAATCCTATAAGATGTTGTATGCCTATTTCACTAAGGATGACGTGCGCACTCAATACATGGCGAAGTACAAGCTGAGCGATGAAACCGAGCTTGTCCGGGTTAAGGAATTGCACCGCACCCTGTTGACCTACCTGCCCAAGTATGCCGACGTGCGCAAGGAGAAAAATTTCGTCACGCAGCACGTCTCCGCATGGGAACTATACCGGAAGAGTCTGGTGGAGGAAGCGGCACGCAGACAACGCCGGCTGAACATCATGGACCCCAAGCACGCTCGGCGCCCCATCGAGGCCCAGGAATTGCAGAAGCTGCAAAACATTACGCTGGCCATCGCGGAAGAGGAACTGACAAAGCTGTATCAATTTGTGTCCACCTATAACAAGATCGAGAAGCGCAAGCTCGAGTTTTATAAGGCAAAGCAAACTGCAGAAACGGGCAGCAAAGGCGTACGCATCAAGCTGGATGCGGTGCAGACCCGGATGAAGCCGCTGGAAACAAAACAAAAGGAGATTTCGGCAGCCCTCGACCGCCTCAAATCTCCGCCGCAGCGCGCGGCTTTTGAAGGCTATTTCTCCACCGAAGACATCGCGGAGCAGATCCGCAAGCAATTCCCAAAGGCCGATGCGACCATCGTCAGTACTGTGAATGCCGTTCACAAGCAGTTGGCAATTGCGCTGCGAGCCCTCAAGGATGATGCCGTCAAGCTGATCACGGTCAAGAACCATACATATAAATGGCAGGAACAACAGAGGGCGATTCAAAAAGAGATCACCGCGCTCGAAACCCAGCTGCGTAATATGCCGGAAACCTGGGCGCAGCGCGGGCAAAAACAGTCCCGGCTGGATATGCTGCGAGAAGCGGCAATCAAAGCCATTGAAACCGAGATGGAGAAGCTAAGCGACTATCAGGCCGCGTTCGAATACTCGCGCAAATCACAGGCGGAGCTGGTGCAGTTGATGCAGGCCAGGGAGAAGGAAATGCTGGGGGTCCAGCAGACCCGTTCACAGCTTGAAAAAGAAGCGTCCACACTGGAGGAACAGCTCAAATCCCTCGAGTCCACTCTCACTGCCTCCGAAGACGAATACCTTGTCAAGTATACGCCCGACAAGCCCATCACCGTCAAGGATATTGTGCAAGGCAAAGTCGAAGAGTACAAAGCCTCTCTGGCAAACAAGACCCATCTCCAGCTTCTGGAGGAGATTGTCCAGCGCTTCATCAAGGAGCCGAAGCGCTATCCGCTCTGGCTGCAGTATATGGTCATCCATTTTTCCGGGATGCGCTACGCCACGGCGCACGGTTCCTGGGCAGACCCGAAAGATCTACTCATCAATCTGCGCACCTCTGCGATGGAAAAAGATTTCAAGAAAATGGACGATGATGCCGTCGAAGCCATGGCGCAGGAGCGACTGAGTGTGTACCAAACTACCAATGGCGCCGCTCCCAATGGGCCCAAACTGGCAAAGACCACCGACGACAAATGGAAGGACAAGATCGCCTTTCACATCAAGGGATTGAAATCGCTCAGTCCCTACTATAGGCGCAAGGCATTGTTCGATCTGCGTCTGGATGAAGAGCACTACGAGGTTGAAACCTTGAAGCCTCGCCAAGCGCTTGAAGCGCTCGAGTCGATGAAGAGCACTTTCCCCGACTGGATGTGGAAGGAAATCGTGCGGTTGACCGATCTGCGGGTGGCACAGGCCAAGGATCCGAATTGGGAAAAGCTGACCACGGAGGAGGAAGAGAAGCGTAACGAAGCACAGTATGCCCAGTTCCGCGAGGTGATGAACAGGTGGAAGCAAGATAACCTGACCGGCTGGCGTGAAGAACACGATCAATCGAACCGGCTGATCGTGACCCGCTCGGTATGTAACGAGGTAGCCGAGCAGATCCAGCACCTGCGCGGGTATTCGCCGCCCGGAGGGCTAACCGCCAAAGCGCCGTGGTACATGAAAAACGAGCGGGAGGGGAAAATCCAAGGGACGCCGCGCCCGTACTTCAAGCGCCCGGCTTCTGTGACGGATTACACTGTGGGAGCCAGCATCCTGTGGTTGCGCTTCGTGCATGAGGAGCCCAATCCATGGCGGGTGGCGCGGCCTCTCCAGACCAAAGACGGGGATGGCCTGATCCCCGCCGAATTCAAGCGAAGACAGGCCGGCACAACGGGCAACTGGAGCTACCGGGAAGGGGATATGGTGACTCGCGTCCGGACGCGTGTGAATGAGAAGAAGCAAAAGGTCACCGAGCAGCAGTGGCTGCGCTGGATTCACGAAGCGACTGTGGCAGAGGCGGCAGAAACGGCGGACGGACCGGTTGTGTTGACGTTCGAGACTGCGCTGCCATATGACGACCCGCGCATGTCTTCGGTGGGCGTCTTCAAGCACCACCTGCACAACCTGATGTCCAACGGCGGCGAAGAGACCTACAACGGATCGTTCGTGGGATATTTGCCTGAGGGCCAGGTGCCGGCAGAGGATCTCGAAGAGATGCTCGACTGGAATCACATCCTGCGCAAACAGGTGATGACCCCGGCGCAGCTCGAGGAGTATCGGAAGAAATATATCCGGCGATCCTAGGTTATGGAAGAAAAATAAGTGTAATATAGGCGGCATGCATAGCATGTCGCCTATATTCTTAATACAGACGAATTCAAGGGCTAGTCCGTCATTGCGAAGAGGTGTTTTTTCCGACGAAGCAATCTCACTGACGATGTGTACCACATGAATTCTGCGTGAGGTTGCTTCACCACTGGTTTCGACGTCAAACGCCTCAACCAGCCAGGCTCGCAATGACAGATGGCTGGCAGCGGGAACATTGCTCTTGTATTTGAAGTCTTAATCCAAGTGAGCACAGTTTCTTTGCTTAAGAATCGTATACAATTGGGGTCACGCCGTCACCGTTCCCTATATAAAACACATCCCTTTTTGCACATGCTCTTATCCCTTGAGCAATCATTATGTATTTGAAGTGAGTCAACGGAATGAAACTTAAATTTCCTGATCGATTCAATCCTGCATTTGACAAGTTCCTGGTGGGAGGATTGGGCTGCGGATTGATCGTGTTATGTGTGATCTTGAGCAGCTTCTTTATCATCTGGCAAAATCCACCGCGCTCGCGCCCGACCGAGACGGTGTTGCCTGTCGGAGACCTGGCAACCATCACGCCCGGTCCTTCGCCAACCGCGCTGTTCCAGTTTGCCACGCCCGGCGGCCTCCCCACCGAGATTCCGACATCCACTCCCGCGCCGGCCACGCAGCCACCGGGCGCTTCGATCCCTTCGCCCGTCCCGCAACCGCAATTTGGTGATTCGCCTCCCGCGGGACGTATCGTCTTCACCTGCTTCATCAACGGCATCGACCAGATCTGCCTGATGAACGCGGATGGGTCAGGGCGCAGGCAGCTCACCGATTTCGAAGGCACATCCTTTTATGCGTCGCTTTCTCCCGAAGGCGGCACCGTCTATTTCTCCTCACGCCAATCGGGAAGCTATGAGATTTATTCTATGAACTTAAGAGGGCGCGGGCTACGACGTCTCACCGGGGGTATTGGCAGCGTCTATGCGCCCGAGCGTTCTCCCAGAGATGAGAGGATCGTGTTTACGAACAACACAGGTGGGCAGCAGCAGATCTGGGTGATGCGCACCGATGGCAACAACCCGCATTCGATCAGCTCTGGTCCCGAGGATATCGACCCGACTTACTCGCCAGACGGTTTGCGGATCGCATTTGCTTCGGCGCGGACGGGACAGCGCCAGTTGTACGTCATGGACCGGGATGGCTCAGAAGTGATCCAGGTCACCAACCTGCCCGACATGGGCGGACGCAGCACCTGGTCGCCCGATGGGACGCGACTGGCTTTTTACGCGGGTCCCGAGGGCAATCACAACATTTACGTCATCAATGTGGACGGAACGGGCCTGGTCCAGTTGACGAATGGCGGCGACAATCTTGGCCCCAGCTGGTCTCCGGATGGAGATTGGATCGCCTTCACTTCCTTCCGCGACGGCAACAACGAAATCTACATCATGCACCCAGATGGCACAGGTGTGACGCGCCTGACGAACAGTCCTACCTCTGATTGGCAGCCGCGCTGGGGGCCATCGAATTAATTCAGCGGTGTAACGGGATTTGCTCAAGTTGCCGTCTCTCGTGTCGGGGACGGCGCTTTGAGCGTTATATTAAGTATGGACTCTCTTAAGAGATATCTATCTACCTTCGATATTTTTCTTTTTGGCGGTCTGGGTTGCGGGGCGCTGGTTCTTTGCCTCTTGGGCAGTGCCTTTGTCTACCTCTGGCAGAACCCGCCCATGTCTCGCCCCGCTCTAACACAGACCTCTGTTGTCCCGGGCGGCCCGCCCGCAGGGACGGCTCCCGTCTTTGACTTTGCCACCGCGACGTTAATTCCCTCGCCTGTTCCCACATTGAATGGAAATGTGCTTCCCACGCCCGTGCCCTCACTCGCCCCCGATCTCGGCGGTGGTTCTTCAGAAGGGGGCAAGATCGTCTTCACCTGCTACATCAACCAGATTGACCAGATCTGCATCATGAACGCGGATGGGAGCGGCCGCAGGCAGCTGACCAACTTCCAGGCGACAGCCTTCTATCCCTCACTCACGCCAGACGGACAGACTGTCCTTTTCTCATCGCGCCAGAGCGGGACATTCGAAATCTATTCTATAGATATCAATGGGAATGGCTTAAAGCAATTAACGAACGGAATTGGCGCGCTGTATGCCCCGGAGCTTTCGCCAGATGGCAGCAAGATCGTCTTCACCAGCCATGGCAACGGGATCTGGGTGATGAACGCGGATGGGAGCGACCCGCATGCCATCACGTTCAAAGATGACATCGACCCCACCTGGTCACCGGATGGTTCCATGATCGCGTTTGCTTCCTCTCGGGCGGGGGAGAGACAGTTATTTGTAGCGAGCGCGAACGGCAACAGGGTCGAGCAGGTCACCGACCTGAGCAACATGGGCGGGCGCAGCACCTGGTCGCCCGATGGAAAGAGACTGGCTTTTTACCGGGGTCCGACTGGCGACCGTAATATTTACACCATCAATATCAGCGGCTCCGGTTTGGACAAGCTCACCAATGGCGGCGATAATTTGGGTCCCAGTTGGTCGCCAGATGGAGATTGGATCGCGTTCACATCCTTTCGAGATGGCAACAATGAAATTTACATCGTGCGCCCCAATGGACGAAATGAAACGCGTCTGACAAATAGCCCGATTTCAGATTGGCAGCCGAGGTGGGGAAGGTAGTAAGTAGTAATTGGTAAGTGGGGAAAGTCTCTGAGGCGGTGACTATTAAACGATCATGTCACTCTGAGGGAGCGTTCTTCGCTGCTCTCAGAATGACATGTAAGTAGCATTTAGTATTCGCTTGCAAACGTTTCGTCGACCCAGAGGCATTCCTGGCGTTGGCTGATCACGGTCCTCCCATCACCACCGTCCAATAACCTCCATAGGCGCTGAATTTTGAGAAGACATAGCCCACGCCAATCTCGGTGACGCGTGAGTTGAGCGCAGCACTCCAATCCGCTTTCTCGATGCGCCACTGGTTCATGGCGTCCTGGGGGAGACCGATGGCGAGGATTTCCAGATAGTAGGGATTGGTATAACCGGTGTCAGTGACGCGGTCGCCTGTCCACGAGCCGTCTGAGCCGCTGTGCTTCATGAAGTTGTTGCAGGCCATGTCGAGGCTGTGTCTGCGGGCGGCTTCGGTTAAATCTTCATTGACGGTGAGAGTGGAACGTCCCACCTCCGTACGGGCCTGGTTGATAAGTCCGATCAACGTATTCACATATTCCGGGTTCTCTGTGTACGTACAGTTGCCGATGGTCTGTTCCGAAGCGGACGGCACTGCGTCGCCAACGACGATCTTCACCCAGAAGGTTTCCTCGATCCCAAGTGGGACCACTTCACCCGCTTCATTTCGTAATTCAAAGTTGCCTGTATAAGCGCCATCCTCTGTGGGCGCGACGAGATCCACCGAAATTTCAACTGTGGAGCTCGCTTCTGTCTCCGGCACGGGGACGGAGTCTGGCGCGTCCATTTTGTCGCCGGAGACGAAGGTGATGGTGTAATCCGTCCATATGCAACTGCCGGTGTTTTGAAGTTTCCAGGTCTTGGTGAATTTCTCTCTGGCATCGAGCCGCGTGTTGTCGGGGTAGGTCACATCCTCGACGAAGACCGCGCTGTCGCGGCAGGTCGGTGTCGGGCTGGGCGTCAGCGGATCGGATGTCGGCGAAGCAGTCGGCGGGACCTGCGTTGGCACGGTCAATCCAAATTGTGTCGGTGGCAGGGTCGAGGTGACAAAAACGACCGGTGCATCCGTAGGTGTCTCTCCTGCAACTTGGACGCAGGCAGTCAGCAGCAACAGGAGAAACAGAGCGATTGCGATTTTCTTTATCATTCTGTTTTCTTGAAAACTCTTAGAAACTGTTTTGGTACACGGACCACACGGACTGGCGCGGACACTTTCCGTAAGAAACGGAGAAAATCCGTGCTCTCCGCGAGATCCGTGTACAAAAGTTCTTGTGGCATGACACTCTTACGGGGCCGCAAAATTGACCGTGTAGTAACCACCCCGCGCTGTGCCCGGAACGTATGCATAGCCCACGCCCATCTCAGTGACATACGGGTTCAAGATTTCGTCCCGGTGAATCTGGTCATTCATCCACCAGTCGAAGGCAGTTTGAGGATAGCCGCTGCCGTAAATAATCTCTGAAGAACGGGATGCGGCATAGCCTGCGGCAGCGACCCGCTGACTGGGGGAAGAACCATCGGAGCCGCTATGACTGATGAGGCCGTGGCACGCCTGATCGATGCTGTGTCCCTGAGCGGCAGCGGTCAACTGGGCATTGACCGCCAGCGGAGGCAAACCCGCCTCGGCACGAGCATTGTTGATCAGATTGGCGAGCTCGGTTTGATAGGAAGAACTCGTCGAGTAATTGCAGCTTGATGGACCGGAGACTTTAACTGTGGGTACGCCACTGAGCGGTGTGATGGCGATCGTAGGCGCTACCACGGATGCGGCGGCCACATTCCCGATCAGGATCTTGACCCAGAAGCTGTTCTCTACTCCGATGGCCAGCGGTTGACGGTTTGCATTT
>DATHTL010000082.1:0-23458 GCA_035463255.1 Anaerolineales bacterium
ATGGACGCGCCTGTTCCGGAACCGGAATTCCCCGAAGATATCACACTGCGCACCTACGACCCGGAGAAGGATGCCGCGGTTGTCTATAGCGCCGTGGAAGACTCATTTCGTGACCACTTCGGATTTGTGGAACAGTCCTTCGAAGAAGGCTTGAAACGCTTCAAGCATTTTTGGGAAGATGAAGGCTCTGACTCTACTCTGTTGTTCCTTGCCATGGATGGCCCCTCCGGGGAAATCGCCGGTATTAATCTGTGCCGCCCTCACGCCTTCGATGACCCCGACGTGGGTTGGGTAGGTACACTGGGTGTGCGCCGTCCGTGGCGCAAGCGCGGACTCGGGCTTGCCCTCCTGCGTCATTCGTTCAATGAATTCTACCGGCGCGGCAAGCGCAGGGTGGGGCTGGGCGTGGATGCCCAGAATCTCACTGGCGCGCTGCGTCTCTACGAAAACGCTGGCATGCATGTGCACCAGGCGTTTGACCAGTACGAGAAGGAACTGCGCCCCGGTAAAGAAATCAGTGTACAATCCCTCCAGGAGTAAAGTAAATAGAACCTTGCGAAGGCCGCCCACAGGGCGCTTCGCAAGGTTTACTCAAGATATATTTTCAGAAGAGGAGAACCTGTATACATGAACATCCGTTGTTCTTTCTGTCAAACACCCTACACCTTGAGTCGCGTAGCCATGCTCGATGCACTGCAGGAAGTGGATTCAAAAAACCTGACTCACTACGACGCACACTGTCCGCGCTGCCGGCGTGCTACGCGGATTCCTCGTCAGCGGCTGGAGATGGCCATGCCCAACTGGCGGGACGAACTTAAGCAGTTTGAAAAGGAAATGAAAGAGCACCCGCAGCAGGAAGCGCCTCTTCCGAATGCAGAAGAGACTCCCGTTGCTGAAGCTGCTGCGGCCCCCGAGCCTGCTCCCGCGAAAAAAGGCGCGACGAAATCGAAGCCTGCTGCAACCCCGGCAGAAGCAAAGCCGAAGACTGCCTCGCGGCAAACCACGCCATCCGCAGAGACCAAGAAGTCAACAGACAGAAAGACGAGCACTAAAAAAGCATCGAAGAAAAGTAAATGACCATCAAAGCTGTTTTTTTTGACCTCGGCGGCGTGATCGTCCGCACGGAGTTTCAGGCGCCGCGCCAGCAGCTGGCAGACCGGCTCGGCATCGATTACGACGATCTCAATAAGCTCATTTTTGACAGCGACAGCAGCGTTCGAGCCTCCACAGGTGAGATCACCTCAGAGGAACACTGGATCTCGGTCATACAGCGCTTGAAGCGACCAGACACCGAGCGGCAATCCATACGGGATGAATTCTTTGCAGGCGACATCGTGGACCGCACGCTGCTCGAGTACATCCGCTCGCTGCGGGGCAAATACAAAACCGGACTCATTTCGAACGCCTGGGGTGATCTGCGTGATTTCATCGCTCGCGAAAAATTTGATGACGCCTTCGACAAGATGATCATCTCGGCGGAGGTGGGCGCCATGAAGCCCGAGCCGAAGATCTTCCAGATTGCCCTGGAGCAGTTTGGCGTGAGTCCGAACGAAGCTGTCTTCGTGGACGACTTCTACATCAACATCGAAGGCTGTGAGAAGGTCGGCATCAAGGGCATCCATTTCAAGGACCCGGAGACTGCCTTGCAGCAGCTCAAAGAACTTTTATAAGGGCGATTGTCCTGGCGGGCAGCACAGCTATTCCAGGCAATCGCCCGACAGGATACATCATGTTCACTCAACACAAAACAATTTTGCGTGATCTGGGCAACGGCCTGATCATGCGCCGTTCAACACCACAGGATGCCCAGGCGCTGGCGGAATTCAACGGCAAGATCCATGGTGAGAATGAAGCGGATACAAGGCGCGTCGCTGCGTGGACTCACGATTTGCTAGCTCGCCCACATCCAACTCTCAAGCCGAATGATTTCACCATTGTCGAAGAGACCGCCACCGGGCGGATCGTCTCTTCCATGAACCTGATTCCCCAGACCTGGACGTATGAAGGGATTGACTTCGGTGTGGGGAGACCTGAACTGGTAGGCACGCTCCCAGAGTACCGCAACCGCGGTCTCGTGCGCGCCCAGTTCGAAGTGATCCATCAATGGTGTGCCGAGCGCGGGCTGGTTGCCCAGGCCATCACGGGCATCCCTTACTATTACCGCCTGTTCGGTTATGAGATGGCGCTCGACCTGGATGGCGGGCGCGTGGGATACGAAGCAGGTGTCCCCAGGTTGAAGGATGGAGAGGCGGAGACGTTTTGTTTTCGCCCGGCTGTGGAAGGGGATATTCCGTTCATCCAGGAGGTCTATAAGACTGCTGCTTCACGCAACGCGATCTATGCCGTGCGCGATGAATTCATCTGGCGCTATGAGCTTGTCGGGCGTTCGGAAGAGAATATTGCCCGCCGGTATTGGGAAATCATCGAACGGAACGAGACCCATGAACCGGTTGGAATGCTGGCACGCTGGTATCACGCAGGGAATTACGCAACGCTGTATGAGCTCAAGGCGGATGCGTCATGGCTCGAAGTGACCCCGAGTGTTGTGCGTTATCTCTGGAATATTGCGAAGCAGCTGCAGGTGCAGGATGGCAGGCCGCGTCCCAATTTTGGTTTTTTCCACGGCAACAATCATCCCGTCTATCAACTGCTGTATGATGATCTGCCCGAATTCCGCAAGCCGTATGCCTACTTCATGCGTGTGCCTGATATTACGGGTTTTATCCGCCATATTGCGCCAGCATTGGAGCAGCGCCTGGTTTCATCGATTGCACCGGGATACAGCGGTGAGATGAAGATCAGCTTTTATCAGCGCGGGTTGCTTCTGCGTTTCGAGCAAGGTAAGCTGACGGTTAACGATTGGAAACCCTCCCCGAGCGAGTGGGGGAATGTTGCGTTTCCCGAACTAACATTCTTGCAGATCCTTTTTGGATATCGTTCATTCGCAGAATTGCACCAATCCTTTGCAGATTGCTGGTGGCAGACGGAGACAGATCGTGCGCTGATCGATATTCTCTTTCCAAAGAGAACATCGCATGTGATCCCCATTGGTTAGAACGATTGAAAAGATATGGAGACAATAATGAGAATTCTATTCCAAACCAACGAGTTCTGGCAAAACGGAGATATATCTCCGGCCTGATACTGCCGCGGCTCTCACGTAGGGCGGGCTTGTAGCCCGCCATCACCATAATTGTCACGCTGCCCACAGGGCGCTTCGCAGAAAGCGTGACCTACAGCTGATTGTAGAGTTGCGGCATCACCGCGGATTTATTTTCCGCTTGCACTCTACAAAGGTAAATATGTTCTCTACTTTAAAGTTAAACGCCCGGTTCGTTTATCTGTTCATCGAATTTAGCGCATCGGCGTTCTTCGCCATGATGTTCGTGACCACCTCGCTGTATGAAGCGACAGTGGCCGGGCTCACGCCGGTGCAGTTGATTCTGGTCGGCACCGCGTTGGAGGTCTCGGCATTCGTGTTTGAAGTGCCCACCGGCATCGTCGCAGATGTATACTCGCGCCGGTTATCCATCATCATCGGCTATATCCTGATGGGATTAGGCTTTCTCGTCGAAGGGTTCTTCCCGGCATTTCTGCCTATTCTGCTCGCGCAAGTCATCTGGGGTTTGGGTTATACGTTTACCTCGGGCGCCACCCAGGCCTGGATCACGGATGAGGTCGGTGAAGAGGCTGCCAATAAGCTGTTCATGCGCGGTACCCAGGTTGGTCTGTTCGCCTCTCTGATTGGAATGGGAGGTGCCATGCTGATCGGCGCCAACAATGTTGCTGTGCCGATTCAAGTCGGCGCGCTGGGTGTGATCCTGATCGGCATCACACTCATGCTTATCATGCCCGAAACGGGATTTCACCCGACCCCGCGTGAAGACCGCAACACCTGGCAGCACATGTGGCACACGTTTAATCAGGGCGTCCAGGCAGTTCGTTCCCGACCCCGGCTCATGAACATCGTGTTCATTGGTCTGTTCTATGGCTTGTACAGCGAAGGCTTCGACCGCCTGTGGGTGAAACATCTGCTCGATAACTTTGAGCTGCCTGTCTTATTTGGCAGCAACGAAGTGGCGTTCTTTGCAGCCCTACGCGTGGCAGGCGCCATCCTGACGATCCTCGCCGTGCGGTTTGTGGAGAAGCGTGTCGATTCGACCAGTCCGTTTGCGATCGGGCGCGCGGTCATGCTCGTTACGGGGACCATTTCCGTTGCCTTGATCGGGTTTGCGCTCTCGCCGCTGCTCATTCTTAGCTTGATCTTGTATCTAACGGTGAGTGTTCTGCGCAATGTCCATATCCCCTTGCAGACTGCCTGGATTAACCAGAAGCTGGATTCACAGGTGCGGGCCACCGTCCATTCGATGTTCGGGCAGGTGGATGCCATCGGCCAGACGTTGGGTGGCCCCATTGTCGCTGGGATTGCTTCGATCAGTTCGGCTATTGCATCTTTGGTGACCTCGGGCTTGCTGCTTACCCCTGCGCTGTTCTTTATCGGGCGCGCCAATTCTCAACCTGGGGAAGAAGTGGAGCCGGACGCCGAGCCCGTTCCGGCTGATTAAAGTCAGTGAGCAAGATACAAACGAAAGTGCCTCCTGCTTCAGGAGGCACTTTTATAGTTTTTGTCATTGCGAGCCCGTTAGGGCGAAGCAATCTCCCATTTTTCTTTACAGCTAATTTCGTGTGAGTTTGCTTGCCGCGGACTCGTAATGACAGGTTAATTCTCACCACGGCAGCGGATCGCTCATGATCTCGTTCTCCCACAACTGATACATGGATTGAACGATATCCGGGCTGAGTTCCTTCTCTGCTGCGGCAAAGTTATCCAACGCCTGCTCTACGGTCTTTGCACCGGGAATGACCGTTGAAACCTGTGGATGAGCCAGCACAAATTGCAGCGCGGCATGCGCCATGGATGTCCCTTCCGGGATGAGCCTGGCGAACCTCTCGACTAATTCGCTGCGGCGCTCCACCACTTCCGGGGGCCAGCGCTTGCGGATGTCGTCGAAGCTATGCCCTTTGCGATAGCGCCCGGAGAGCCAGCCTGAATCCAGGGGCACTTTGACGATGATTCCCACACCGTTTTCATAGGCCTTCTGAAAGGCAGGCAGCGGCTCCTGGTACAACGCGTTGAAGAACACTTCCAGCGCCTTGCTTTTGGTTGTGTCAACGACCAGATCTATTTCTTCACGCCAGTCGAGCGACACGCCATATTCGCGGATCTTGCCTTCCGCCTTGAGCTTCTCAAATTCCTCATATTGCGAAGAAATTCTGCCATCCATCATTTCGCGCGGCGGGTTATGCATCAAGACGATATCCAGATAATCGGTCTGCAGCTTGCGGAGGCTTGCTTCAATCGACGGGCGGATGGCGTGAGTACCGAAATCCGTTGCGCCTTCTGCAGTGTGACCAAATTTGGTGCAGAGGATGATCTCCTTGCGTACAGACTTCAGCCCCTCGCCAAGCAGTTCTTCGCTCCTTCCGCCACCATAACCGGGCGCGGTGTCGAAGAAGTTGCAGCCCGCCTCGAGCGACTTTTGGATGATGCGCAAGGCTTCACTGCGATCATTGATTCCCCAATCAGGGTTTGCCAGCTGCCACGCCCCGAGACCGATCTCAGAGACCTGCATGCCTGTATTGCCAAATGGACGAAGTTTCATAAGCTCTCCCATAAGAGCCTTGCGAAGGTTTCCTCATTGCATGAGAAGAGCTATCGGGCCAACCTTCGCAAGGCTAATGTTTATCTTCCTAACAGTCTATCGATTTCCTGCATCTGCTCAGCCGTGAGCGGACCGAACTCCATCGCTTTGGCATTTTCCTCTACCTGGGCGACGGTCTTAAAGCCGGGGATCGGAACCGTCTTCTTGCTCCTTGCCCAGATCCATGCGAGCGCGCCCTGCACCAGGGTGCGGCCATTGCTGGTGAGAATTTCACGGATCGCGCTGAGCTGCTCGAGCGTGGGAGCGAAGAAATGGTCGCGTGACCACGAGTCGTTGCGCACATCGTTCTGCGGGAAGACTGTATCTTTGGAGTACTTCCCGCTCAAGGCACCGCGCGCCAGTGCACTGCGGTTGATGCTGGCAAGATTCAGTTCCTCACACAGCTGCAGCATTTCCGGCGCGTCCATGATCACGTTCAGATCATGCTGAATGGCGACGCAGTGTTTCCCCTCGGCAAAGAGACGCGCACCTTCCACCGAGTCCGTGCTCCAGCCGTAGTAGCGGATCTTTCCTTCGCTGACGAGCGACTCCAGCAATCCGACCATGGCCGGCACCTTCTCCAGCGGATAATCCCAAACGTGCAGCTGATAGAGATCGATCACATCCGTATTCAAACGGCGCAGACTGGCTTCACACTCTTCACGTACATGTAAGAGATGATCGTCTGTGCGCAGGCTTACGCGCTTGGCAGCTTCATCCACGACGAAGCCAAACTTAGTGGCGATGACGGCTTTGTCGCGTCTTCCCTCCAGGGCACGTGCCAGGGTCCGCTCGCTGTGACCCGTGCCGTAGTTCGCCGCCGTATCGAAGAAATTGATGCCGAGATCGAGTCCCGCCTGGATGGCGCGGACGGATTCGTTGTCATCAATATCACCCCAGCCGCCCGGCCCATCCAGCCAGTACCAGGGACCACCGATCGCCCAGCAGCCCAGTCCCATTGCACTGACTTGCAAACCGGATCGTCCTAATGTTCGTTGAAATGCTTTTGTCGTTGTAGTCATTTGTTCCTTCCTTTTCAGGCTTTTTCGAATTCTTTTTCTGCGACAATCTGTTGGTAGATATCAATCTTGTAGTAGATCAGCTTTAAGTGTTCGTTCAGTTCCTCCATGCGCGCTTCGATCTGGTCTCGCAGCGATTTCAACATTTCCACTCGTTCCGGGAGTGTCTCATCTCCTCGCCGTTGAAGATCTGCGTACCTTTGCATGTCTTTAATTGACATGCCTGTGGCGCGCAGCTTGAGCAGAAACTCGATCCAACCGACATCTTCTGCCGTATAGTGCCGGTGGCTGTTGCCCTCACGTCCAATGGGGTGGATAAGCCCTATGCCTTCGTAGTAGCGCAGAGTATGGGCACTCAGCCCGGTTATCTGCGAAACTTCCTGAATGGTGAGGCGCTCTTTTTGAAGTTCCATGAGAAAAGTTTACATCTTAGAGTGTACTCGAAGTCAAGGGTTGAGTCTTCTTCGTGCTGAGCGGAGTGCTGTGCCTGAGTGATCTTCGAAGGGGCGGCACGCAGACGAAGCGCATCAATGTCAAGCAATCTCGTTCTCTCATCCGCGCTTCGTCTGCACTACGTTCCGCTCAGCGCGAGGTTACCTTGAAACCTTCAACAAAACGGTCTCGTGCGGTTGGACGCGCTGCACCAGCTCCGTTTTGAAATCGGCAATATCCTGCCGGGTCCATAAATTGCGCGCCAGCTTGAGCGTGTCAAATAAGCCGATGTCGCGCGCTTTGACGGTGACATCTTCCGGGCGTGAGCCGCGATTAATAACGGAAACAGCCAACGACCCGTCCGCGAGCGGTTTCTTCCAGATCTCGCATGGACCGGTCTGCTTGACGCGCCTGGCAGGAATCCCTAGCGGGTCCTGATTCACATCCAACACTTCGCGATTCATCAGTAGGGAGGCAGTATCTGTGTCCAGCTTGCGCACGTCACAGCCGATCATCAACGGCGAACAGGCCATGACCCAGAGCGACATGTGCGTCTGATACTCGATGAATGACATCCCTGTGCCCGCGATCTGTTCTTTGCCCTTCAGACCGACCACTAACATGTCGAGATCGTTCCAACCGCCGGGACCGCCGTATTCGTGCAGTTCTGCCGCGAGGTCGATCGAAATATCCACGCCGATGGCGTACCAGCCGTTCATCCAGATATTGACCCAGCTATCGTAAACATCACCCGAAACGCGCCACATTTGACCGCCGACCTTGCGCGCCCACAGGTGCGGAGCCTGGTTGCCCCACTCACATAACGAAAACAGGAATTCGCGCCCCGTGTTTCGCAGGGCTTCACCCATGCGCGTGTAGCGCTCGATGGCGATTGCCTGATCGAACAGGGGCGCGTGGCAGTAATCATATTTGAGAAAGTCTATACCCCACGATGCCCAGAGCTGCGCATCCTGATCTTCAAAGCCCAGGCTGCCGGGATACCCTGAACAGGTTTTCTCTGCCGCATCCGAATAGATGCCGATTTTGAAGCCTTTGCTGTGAACGTAGTCCGCCAGCGCTTTGATGCCGCTTGGAAACTTTTCAGGATCCGGGATGAGATCGCCATTACCGTCGCGGCGGTCCTTGATGGACCAGCAATCGTCGATGACGATATATTCATAGCCACAATCTTTCAGGCCGGAAGAGATCAATGCATCTGCCGTTTCGCGGATGACTTTCTCATTGATGTTGTTTCCGAACGTGTTCCATGAGTTCCAGCCCATAGGAGGGGTGGAAGCAAGCTGTTTTGATGATGAATTCATGATATTCCTCAGAAGACGTAGTTTGTGGAGATTGCTAGGTGTGAACTGGCGTTTTCGAGTATGGTCGAATCTTTCTCTAATCCATATAAGATCAGTTCTGAAGTGTTACATATTTCCGCCTCGGATGGATCCCCACGACGCCCTCAAAATATCCCTTGATGGTTTTCAGATCTGCTTCCATATCTTCGGTGGGATGGAACACCTGCCCGATGCGCACGGTCTTGTCTCTGCCGTCCACAATCGCCATGACGATCGGAATGCCTGCGTTTTTGGCGATGTGATAAAAGCCTCGCTTCCATTCCGTCACCTGGTGGCGCGTGCCTTCGGGCGCGATCGTTAGGATGAACTTTTCCGATTCATTACAGATGTTTACCATTTGTTCCACCAATCCGGTGGATTTTTTTCGATCGACAGGGACCCCGCCGCAGAAACGGAAGAACCAGCCTACTGGAAAGCGGAACATCTCCGCCTTGCCCATGAAGTGGACATTTGCACGCAGGCTAAAGATCACGCCGAGGAACAGGAGAAAATCCCAGTTGGACGTGTGCGGCGCGCCGATCAACACGAATTTTGGAATGTCAGGAAGTTTCCCGTCGATGCGCCAGCCGAGCAGCCGCATGCTGATCTTTGCAAGGTAGTGATAAAACGTGCTCAGAATGGGAGTATTGAATATGGTTCTCTTCATGTTTGCACCAGGGTCACTATGGGAATAAGTCTATGTGTTGCCGGCCGAATTTGTGGTTAAATACTCGCATGCCTCTGAAATCAGCGCTCCGCTCCACAGTCTATCACATTGAGAAATTAACACAACGATTTCGGTTCATAATCCCTCAGAAGGATCTCCCTGTTCAGCTTGGCATCTCCTTTCCCAAAAGCGGCACACACCTGCTTGACCAGGTCCTACTTGGGTTTTCAAAAGTCGCTCCATATGCAAAACGCCTGCATTCTTTTTATGCCGAATATGAAGGGGAAAGCGGACGCAAGCGCTCGCCTGAACAAGCGTTGAAATGGATCGATTCTTTACGTCCCGGCGACGTGACCTCTGCGCATCTTTTTGCACGCGATCAGGTAATCCAGCGAGTTTGTTCTCCAAGGTTCATTCCTTATTTCATTTTCCGCGACCCGCGCGATGTGGCCATCTCCCATGTTTTCTATGTGACAGATATGGAAGCGCGGCACGTGCATCACGATTATTATCGATCGCTGCCGGATTTCAACGCACGCCTGACCGTGAGCATTTTAGGCCAGCCCGGCACAGATATCGAATTTCCGAATATCGCCGAGCGCTTCGCCCCGTACCTTGGATGGCTGAATCAGCCCTCGGTGATGAAGATTCACTTTGAGGATCTGATCCACGACCGCGCCGGGACCCTGAACCGCATCATTGACCATTTTCTCGTCTACGTTCCTCTCCAGACTCCTCAAGAGTTGATCTTCGAATCCCTAGAATCATCCATCAACCCTAAGCGTTCTCCCACCTTCCGTTCGGGGAAGACCGGCGAATGGAAGAACCTCTTCACAGAAGAACATAAGAAGATTTTTAAGGATGTCGCTGGAGACTTGTTAATACGATTGGGATACGAAAAAGATAATCATTGGTAGGGTCTTCTTAAGTTTGGGAAGAAGAATCCCATGAAACCATCTAAATCCCCATTTCTCTTCACCGACACCAGTATCTTGTTGCTACTGGGTCTTGCCCTATTTCTCCTGCACATATTCACCAATCACCAGTACGGATTTCACCAGGATGAACTGGTGGTCCTAGATAATGCCAACAATCTGGATTGGGGTTTTGTCGAATATCCACCGCTGACGCCCTTTCTGGCACGGATTGAATTAGAGTTGTTTGGTTTATCACTGGTCAGCGCCCGGATGTTCTCTGCATTGGCGCACAGTATTGTTCTGGTTTTGACAGGACTGATGGCGCGCGAACTCGGAGGGCGACGAGTGGCTCAAATCGTGGCAGCAGTAGGCGCGGCAATCGCGCCAATTGCTTTGATCCAAGGATCATTAATTCAATATGTCACCTTTGACTTTCTCTGGTCTGTTCTCATTGCTTATCTCGTCATCCGGCTGTTGAAGTCAGAAGATCCGCGCTGGTGGATTCCGATCGGTGCCGCGATCGGGCTGGGCATGATGACCAAGTACACGATGGTGATGTTCGTGGCGGGTTTGGTCGGAGGCGTGCTGTTGACCGATGCGCGACGCTACCCCCTGGCACCGCCCGCCAGGGCAGGTGTGCGCAGTCCATGGCTGTGGGGCGGGGTCGTCTTATCGCTACTGATTTTTCTCCCCAATCTAATCTGGCAACTTCAGCACAATTTTATCTCCCTGGAATTTCTGTCGAGCATTCACGAGCGTGATGTTGCAATCGGTCGTGCCGATGGGTATATCATTGAGCAATTCGTGTTCTGCTCCAATCCGGTGATGATTCCCTTTTGGATAGCGGGCCTGTTTTACTATTTCAAAAATCCGGCTGGAAAACGCTATCGAATGGTTGGCTGGATGTATATTATCCCGTTCTTCATTTACTTGATCACACAGGGACGCTCCTACTATCTTGCGCCTGCTTATCCGATGTTGATCGCGGCAGGCGCGGTAAGCTGGCAGGGATCGATGGATCAATTGGTGGAGGAAAAGGCCCGCCGTAGATTGAGATCGACCTGGGTAGGTATTGTTATTGGCACCATAATCAGCGCCGCTCTTGCCTTGCCCATCGCACCAATCAATTCTCCGTTGTGGAATATCACCAGCGAAGTCCATGACACGTTCACGGAGCAAATTGGCTGGCCCGAAATGATCGAGACGGTTGCAGGTATTTATGAAGGGTTACCTGAGGAAGAAAAGTCACGGGCAGGGATTCTAGCAGCAGAAAACGACGAAGCTGCCGCCCTAAACCTCTACGGGCCGCAATATGGCTTGCCGAAAGCTATCAGTGGCTCAGACACATTCTGGCTGCGCGGATATGGAGACCCGCCGCCTGAGACGTTAATCATTATCGGTTATTCACAAGTCGATGTCGATTCTGGGTTTGAGCAATGCGAGTTGGCGGGGATGATTACAAATCGATATGGTGTTGAAAATGACTTGAGTGATCCACCGGATATTTTTGTCTGTCGAGATCCACGTTGGCCTTGGCCTGAACTGTGGAAGCGAGTGAAGCGGTACTCATGAATTGTTCCATTGTTGTCCGCGCCTATAACGAAGAAAAACACATTGGTCACCTGTTGGAAGGGATCCGGCAGCAAACGATCAGGGATGTGGAGATTATCCTCGTTGATTCAGGCTCCAGCGATGGGACGGTTCCTGTGGCTGAATCCTTCGGCGCGCGAATCGTGCGAATCCCGTCGAGTGAGTTTACATTTGGACGTTCGCTCAACCTGGGGATTCGGATCGCGACAAGGGAGTTGATCGTGATTGCCAGCGCGCATGTCTACCCTGTCTATCCCGATTGGCTTGCGTTGCTACTGCGCCCTTTTGAAGATGAAAATATTGCGTTGACCTACGGCAAGCAGCGCGGACCTGAGACAGCGCATTTCTCGGAGCAGCAGATCTACCACCAGTGGTATCCCGACGCCAGCAAGCCGCGCCAGGATACGGCCTTTTGCAACAATGCCAACGCTGCCATCCGAAGAAGCCTGTGGGAGAAGCATCCCTACGATGAAACCTTGACCGGGTTGGAAGATCTGGACTGGGCAAAGTGGGCAAAAGAGCAGGGTTACGACATTGCTTATGTGGCAGAGGCAGAGATCATTCATGTGCACAACGAAACGCTCCAGGGCGTGTTCAATCGTTACCGCCGCGAGGGAATGGCGTTCAAAAAAATCAATCCCGAAGCGCATTTCAGCATATATGATTTCATGCGCTTAACGGCCATGAATATCCTCAGCGACTTGTGGCACGCGGCGCGCGAACGTGTATTGTGGAGAAACCTCTCATCCATTTTCTGGTTCCGGTTTATGCAATTTCATGGGACGAGGATAGGGTATCGCGAGTCGGACTTGCTCACATCTCAACTACGCGAGACATTTTATTATGCGCGCGAGAGGAAGCCAGCGGAGAAGGAGCAAAGGGAAATCGAGCCGATTCGGTATAATCGAACACCATGAGCCTCGTTGCCCTCGTTCCCATGCGTCATCACAGCCAGCGCGTGCCCGGCAAGAATTACCGTATGCTGGCGGGAAAACCTCTGTTCCACCATGTGATTGAAACACTGCTTGCTGTTCCCGAGGTCAGCGAAGTGGTGGTAGATACCGACTCCGCTCCCGTTATGAATGGGTTGCGCGAGCATTTCCCACAGGTAAGGATCATTCCCCGCCCTGACTATCTGCAGGCGGATGATGTGCCGATGAACGATATCCTGATCTACGATACGGAACAGGTGCAGGCGGATTTTTACCTGCAGACTCACAGCACGAATCCGTTGCTCAAGTCAGACACTGTTTCACGAGCAATTCAATCACTACTTACGAATTACCCCAGCTACGACTCGCTTTTTTCTGTCACTCGTTTACAAACCCGTCTTTACGACCAACATGGGAATGCGATTAACCATGACCCTACGGTTCTCATTCAGACGCAGGACCTGCCTCCTGTCTATGAAGAGAACTCATGCCTTTACATCTTTACCCGCGCGAACCTCGTGAAGCGGCGCCACCGGATCGGTGACAGGCCGATCATGCTCGAGATGGAGGCAGACGAAGCGTGGGACATCGACGAAGAACTTGATTTCGCCATTACAGATTTCCTGCTGAGGAGAAAAAATCAGATTGGGACGTTTTAAAGCTGTCCGTGAAACGCTGGGCAAGTGGTTTTCTGTTCCATGGTATCCCATTGCCATCAGTGCTTATCCTGTGCTGGCTTTGTTGGCTACAAATATTGGAGAAGTTGGCCCGGATGCCGCGGTTCGTCCATTGGTGGTCTCCATGCTATTTGGGGGATTTCTGTTCTTGCTCATCTGGCTCTTCATTCGACAACCTCATAAATCTGCATTCCTCGCCGCGCTGTGGCTGGCTTTGTTCTTCTCCTATGGGCATCTCTACATTTATATCGATGAAAAGTATCCGGACTCCAAGTACACCGTCTGGCTTACCGTAGGATGGATCGTTCTCTTCCTCCTGGCTCTTTTCTGGACCACGCGCCCAAAGTTAACCTTTGCTTCTGCCGCCTCCACACTAAATACGATCGCGCTGGCACTGGTGGTCATGGCTCTCTGGCAGATCGTGCCTGAGGTGGAGGTGCGCCGTGCCCATGCCCTGGCGTTGCCAAAGGCCCCCATCCAGCCAGATCTGGTGCGTCCGGATAATCCGCCGGATGTGTACTTTTTCCTTCTGGACTCCTATGGGCGCGCCGATCTCCTTGAGCAGGCCTATGGATTCGATAATAGTGAATTCCTCAGCGCTTTGGAGGAGCGCGGTTTCTTTGTGGCAGAGTGCAGCCAGAGCAACTATGTGCGGACCGAGCTATCCCTGGCCTCGACTCTTAACATGCAATACCTGCAAGACCTGAGCGAAAATTTTACGCCGGACAGCACGGCGCGACGTCTCTTGTGGGAGTCCCTTAAACATAGTGCTGTGCGCTATAACTTTGAAAGTCTGGGCTACGAGATCGTGACCTTCAAAACAGAATTTGACTGGCTCAACCTGGACGATGTGCATCACTTTCTAAGCCCTCCACCCATCTCTTCGGGCATGAGCGATTTCGAGGGTTTGTTCTTACGAACCACCTTCGCCCGGCACGCGCAGGATTGGGGCTGGGTAGACCCGGATTATATTCTGGGGATCACCGCTCGCGACCGCTTCCATCATGCGTTCAACAGCATCGACGACATTGTGGAAATGCCGCAGCCAACATTCTCATACATTCACCTGATCTCACCGCACCCGCCGTTTGTTTTCGACGCAGATGGCAACCCAACTCACCCGGCTGACTTCTGGAATGAGCAAAGGCTGTACACATCCGAGCTCTATAAAAAGGGATATGTGAATCAGGTTCAGTATCTCAATAAAAAATTACTGCAGGCAGTGGATATGATTATGGCTGAGTCGGAGGTGTCACCGGTCATCATCATTCAGGGTGATCACGGTCCCTGGCTTCAGCCAAAAGAGAAGCGGATGTGGATCCTGATGGCTGCATATTTGCCCAACCATCAAGATAAGCTGTATTCAAACATATCGCCTGTCAACATTTTCCGCCTCGTGTTCAACACATCCTTCGGCGGGAAATATGATATGCTCGAAGACATCAGCTATTTTTCGCCTGTCCCCAAACTGTACGAATTCTCCGAAATCCGGGCTTCGTGTAGAGAATAAATTTCTTCAAAACCTGAAGAGATAGCTGTATACGCAGCTATGCTGTTTCGTTTATGAACCTCCCGTCCAGTACTTCTAAAACAACATGGATTTATGCCGTTCTGGTGCTATTCCTGGTGGCATATGCCGCCATCCGGGTGGTCAATCTCTCACAGGCTGCACAAAAAGTAAAGGCAACAGCCGACACACCCGCATACGTCCGCATCTCAAAGGAATCCGTCCTCGCGGACAAATTTCTGGCAGGCGCCCGCCCCTTGGTTTTTCCTTTGTTCCTGAAGCTTCTGGGAAATGACGTCGAACGCGTTGTCTGGGCTCAGGGCGTATTTTCTATCATAAGCTGGAGTGTTCTGGCAGTCTCGATCGCGTATTCTCTGCAAATATTTTTTCTGCAGTTTGCAGCCTTTGGCTTAACCCTCCTTCTCAGTCTTAATCGATATATTATCGGCTGGGACTCCGTCTTGCTGACCGAGTCCTTATCCTTATCGTTGATGGCTCTGTTTTTGGCAGGCTGGTTGTGGCTGGTCCGCGGCTGGCGCTGGGAAAAAGCCGGGTTTCTCGTCGTGGTGGCGCTGCTATGGGCTTTTTGTCGCGACACGAACGCCTGGGTGCTTTTGATGATTGGACTTTTTCTTGCACTGCTCGTGATCCCGCACGTGGCAGCTAAGAAGTACTTAGTTCTTTCGACAGCATTCCTGATCATCTTTTTGTTAAGCAACCTGTCAGCTGACCTGGGTGAACGATGGGTGTTCCCGTTTCAGAACGTTGTCGGACGCAGAATACTCCCAAGTGTGCAGGCGGTCGATTATTTTGCCGGGTGCGGAATGCCAGTATCGCCGGCATTGTTGCAGCTCAAGGGACAGTACGCGAATGGACTCGATCGGGCCTTCTATGAAGATCCCGCCCTGACAGATTACCGTGCGTGGCTCTACCAGGATGGAAAAACCTGCTATATGAAATGGTTGCTCTCGAGACCGTTGGAAAGCCTCCGCGCGCCTCTTTCTGAGTTCAACACGTTGATCTCGCTGGGGAATATTCAACCCTTCTTATTTTCGCGAAGCTTTTCACCCGTTCTACCGGCCCGTCTAGAGATGCTGCTCTATCCGCAACATTACCTTTTGATTCTGTTTGCACTGACATGGGGGATTGTCCTTGTTGCCGTGCTGACCAAAGCCTGGACGCACAACAAAACCTGGTGGGTCGTCCTTGGGCTGAATATTCTTGTCCTCCCTCATTACTTTATCACCTGGCATGGAGATATTATGGGCATCTATCGCCACGTGCTGGGAGTCAGCATTCAGTTTTATCTGGGCCTGTGGCTTCTGGTGCTGCTCGGGTTGGACAGCCTCCTGGCGCTTAAAACGATACAGATGCGATTAACCAATCGCCTTTCTATGGAAAACGTAAAATGAAGAGATTTCCGTTTTATCTAATTTTATTTGCTGTCTACCCTGTTCTGGCATTATGGTCACAGAACATTCAGGAAGTGGGCTTTTCCCAGATTGTGCGGGTTCTGGTGGCATCTGTGCTCCTGGCTTTACTGACCTGGCTGATCGTATGGCTGATCCTTCGGAACCGGGAAAAGGCCGGGCTGATTGCTGTGGTGGCGCTGATTATTTTCTTTTCTTACGGTCATCTCTATGAAAGCGCCAGAGGCTGGTCCTTCGAATTGGCTCGACATCGCTATCTTCTCCCCCTGGTGATCGTTTTATTTCTGACCTGGGTGGTATTTATGATCCGGATCAGGCGAGTGAACCGACTGACAGAGTTCTTTAATTTATTCAGCCTGGTTTTGCTGGTTATGCCTTTATACACAATTATCAACTATCAAGTCAGAGCGTATGCAAGCCAGAGCAAACAGGCAGCGACAGCGATCGCCAAGGGAACAGATCAGAATCGCCCGGATATTTATTACATTATCGTGGACGGCTATGGTCGTGAAGACACCCTTAGAGACTATTATGGTTTCGACAATTCGGCGTTCATTAATTACCTGGAAAATAAAGGCTTTTATGTTGCCAAAGAAAGCACCAGCAACTACAGGAAAACAATCCTTTCGCTTACTTCTTCCTTGAACATGAACTATATTCAGGATTTGCTTCCCGGCCTGAATCCAAAATCAAAAGACTATACGGAGATGTTCGAGCTACTGCGACACAGCACCGCTCGAAAGCTGCTGGCTGAGAACGGGTATCGTATGATCACTGTGGATAATAATATCAAAACGAATATCGGTGACGCCGAAGTGTTTTTAGTTCCCGATCCGCTCTCTTTATCAGAACGTGTCACCCTGTCCGACGAAGGATATGCCCTTGACTTAAATAGCTTCGAAGGGATGTTTGTAGAAACCTCGCTGGCGAAGCTGTGGGTCGACTGGCAGGTGCGACAGGGAAAATCGGATGTGCTGAACATCGTTGCTGTGGAAGCTCCCTACAATCGCCACCGCAAGTACATCCTGTTTGGCATTGATTCCATTCGCACTGCCGCAAACATGGACGGAAATAATTTTGTGTTTATTCACATTGTCGCGCCTCACCCGCCTTTTGTTTTTGGCCCAAATGGAGAGCAAGTAAAGCATGACCGTCTGTTCACCATTGCAGATGGTCCTTACTCGCAGGGCTCTAAGGAAGATTATGTTCGCGGGTATACTGGCCAGGTAGCTTTTCTCAATCAGCAGTTGATGACCGCGATCGATTATGTGTTCGAGCATTCGGAGACAGAGCCGATCATTATCCTTCAGGGAGATCATGGGCCCAAAGGCTTTTCGGACGAGAATGTCGAGAATAGTGACTTCACCGAAAACTTCGCCATCCTGAATGCCTATTATTTCCCCGATCAGGATTACACGGATCTTTACCCATCCATCTCACCCGTCAACTCCTTGCGCATCCTGACGAATAAATTCTTTGGCATGGATTTTCCGCTGCTAGATGACAGGAGTTATTTTTCGGACGTGAGACGTCCGTTTGATTTCATTCAGGTCACAGACCAGGTAAAGTAATTTCGAATAGCAGCAAACTTCAAAAAGATTGCAAAGATGACATACAAAGTTCTCCTCACTGCCCCTTACATGATTCCCGTGATCGACCGTTTCCGGCCCGTGTTTGAAAAACATGATATCGAGCTGATCATTCCGAATGTGCGCGAGCGCATGGAAGAGGCTGACTTGCTGAAATATGCGGGCCAATTTGATGGCGCCATTTGTGGGGATGACCGTTATACAGCACGCGTCATCGAGGCCTGCGTGCCGCGCCTGAAGGTGATTTCCAAGTGGGGGACCGGGATCGATTCTCTCGACGCCGAGGCTTGTTCTCGTTGTGATGTGAAGATCTGCCGCACCCTGAATGCGTTCACTCTGCCCGTGGCGGATTCGGTCCTGGGGTACATCCTTGCGTTCGCCCGTCGCCAGCCCTGGATGGACAGGGAGATGAAATCGGGCCAGTGGAAAAAGATCCCCGGCAAGGCGCTCAGCGAATATACGCTCGGGGTGATCGGCGTTGGGAATATCGGCAAAGCCGTCACGCGCCGGGCGCGGGCCTTCGGCATGAAGGTCTATGGCACTGATATTGTGGATATCGACCATGTCTTTATCACTGAGACGAGTATTGAAATGCTCGATCTTCCCTCTCTGCTTTGTAAATCTGATTTTGTGTCTGTCAACTGTGACTTAAATGCCACCAGCCACCACCTGATCAACCACGACACGCTCGCTCTGATGCGCTCGAATGCCGTGCTGATCAACACGGCCCGCGGACCCATTGTCGATGAGGCAGCGCTGGTCGAAGTGTTGCAAACTAAACGTCTCGCGGGCGCCGCCCTCGACGTCTTTGAGCACGAGCCGCTGCCACTGGAGAGTCCGTTGCTGCAAATGGACAACGTCATGCTGGCTCCACACAACTCGAACTCGAGCCCTGCCGCCTGGGAACGAGTCCACTGGAACACGATCCGGAACTTGATCGAGGGGTTGGGACTGGAATATGAGCCGGAAAACCAGTAAAGAGCAGTCCTGGCTTCGGCGCTTTCCCATCCATCTTCTGTTATTTGCCACGTATCCAATTCTGGCTCTACTGGCCATTAATATTTCAGAGGTGGATCTTTCTTCTGGGCTGCGACCGCTGGTTCTGTCGCTAGTCCTTGCCGGATTCCTCACATTGGTTTTGTCTTTCATCTATCAGGACTGGAGACGCGCCGCCCTCATCTCGACTATTTTTCTGATTCTGTTTTACTCCTACGGACACATTTACATCCTGTTCAAAGGCGTTCAGATCGATGGTTTTTATCTATTTCGGCATCGCACATTGATTCCGATCTGGATTGTGCTGGCAGCGTTGGGGGCCTGGTGGGCGTCACGCAAATCTTTGAATATCCCTTCCGCAACATACGGGCTGAATGTTATTGGCTTGATCCTGCTGGTTTTGCCACTAATTCAGATCACGCTATTTCTTTTCCAAAGTCAAACCTCCCGGGCAGATGTAGAACAGAGTGGTTCTGCGCTGAGTTTACAGGTTGGTGAACAGCCGCCGGATATCTATTACATCATCCTCGATGGTTACGGCCGGGCGGATGTGTTGAAAAATGAATATGGCTACGACAATTCGGATTTCCTGAACTCGTTGAGAGAGCTGGGTTTCTTTGTAGCGGACTGTTCGTTGAGCAACTATGCACAGACGCAAATGTCACTGGCGTCATCGCTGAATTTCAATTACTTGGATGCGCTCAGCGATCGCTTCACACCCGGCTCCGACGATCGCACCGGCTTGGATACTCTCATTCACCGTAGCACCGCACGTGTAAGCCTGGAGCAAGCCGGTTACAAAACGGTTGCCTTTGCCACAGGTTTCCTGGCGACCGAATTGACCGACGCAGACTATTTCCTGGGACCCGGTTACTCGTGGGGAGAGTTGAACGAGTTCGAATCCCTCTTGATGGAAACAACACTGGCGCGCCTGATCCAGGATGGCAACCGGTTCGGGATGCAGACCTCGGGTTCGGAGCGCTTCCGAGAGCGGACTCTCTTTGCGCTCGATCAACTCGATGACCTTTCCTATATTCAGAGTCCTAAGTTCGTTTTTGTGCATATCATTGCGCCTCATCCTCCCTATGTATTTGGCCCGACGGGCGGGCCGGTGGAAGCTGCAGACGTGGGCACGACGAAGACCGAGGAGGGAGCCAGTCACTATCGGGACCAGGCTATTTACATTAGCAGCCGTATCCAGGAAATCGTGCCAAAGATCATTGCGAATTCGGATCCACTGCCCATCATTGTGATCCAGGGCGACCATGGACCGACAGTTGCCAGCAGCCCGCGGTCGCGGATGAGCAATCTCAATGCCTATTTTTTGCCGGGCGTGGATGTATCGGTTGATCCCAGCATTACGCCGGTGAATACGTTCCGCATAATCTTCAACAACTATTTCGGGCAAGAACTTGAATTGCTGGACGATGTGAGCTTATACTCAGAATACACAGATCCTTTTAACTTTAGGGCTATTCCCAATCCCTGTGTAACGGAATGACTAACTCTGGTTTTTCGTACACGGATTGCGCGGAATGCACGGAAATTTTGAGGGACAATCTTAGGTCTTGACAGGTAAAATACTAGATGCTTTCTTTGCACTTCACCCAAATACATCTACCTAAAAGAAATCAACCATGACAAAAACTGTTCTCATCACTGGCGCCGGCGGGGGGATTGGGCGCGCGACGTTGTATCACTTTGCTTCGAAGGGCTGGCGTGTGATCGGTGTGGACCGCACTGAGTTCGGCGAAGGCTTTCCGCAGGATGGCCGGTTCATTCAAGCGGATATTTCACAGCCCGAATCGACCGAGCATATCTTTGAAGAGGCGCGGGCTTTTCATCCCACACTGGATGCTCTGGTCAATAATGCTGCGGTCCAGGTTGCCAAGCCGTTAGTGGAAACCACTGTCGAGGAGTGGGACGCGGTGATGGCCTCCAACTTGCGCTCCGTGTTTTTGTTCGTCAAGCTGGCGCACCCGCTCATGAAAGCCGCGGGCGGCGGGGCGATCGTCAATGTTTCATCTGTGCATGCCATCCAGACTTCTGCCAATATCGCGGCGTACGCGGCCTCGAAGGGAGGCTTGCTTGCTCTCACACGTGCCATGGCGATCGAGTTCGCGCAAGATGACATCCGCGTCAACGCCATCCTTCCCGGCGCGGTGGATACACCTATGCTGCGCGCCGGGTTAGGACGCGGCCATGTGGGTCAGGGCGATGTGCAGGAACGACTCGACAATCTCGCACGCAAGACGGTGAATGGCAAAGTCGGCAAACCGGAAGAGATCGCCCACGCGATCTATTTCCTTGCAGATAACGAACAGTCATCCTTCATGACAGGGCAGGCCCTGGTCGTAGACGGCGGTGCGACCGCAAGGTTGAGCACGGAATAATGACTTCCATGAAGCAAACACTCAAGCAAATCACACCCCCATTTCTTTGGAGTTTTGCGCGCACGACAAATGATTCAATTCGTCGTCTTCCTGAATTGCCTGCTGCCTATCTGCATCCCTGGCGGCGGGAGAGCATTCGGCGGCTCGCCGCGCTCAAGGATATCCATAAAGGCAAGCGTGCCTTCGTCATTGCGAATGGACCCAGCCTGAAACAGATGGATATGAGTAAGCTCAAACATGAGTTTACATTTGGCATGAACCGCATTTACCTCATGTTCCCTGAGCTTGGCTTCTCCACGACGTATCTGACCGTGGTCAACGATCTCGTGATCGAGCAAACGGCAAGCGACCTGGCTGCACTGCCGCTGCCCAAGTTTCTCGCCTGGCGCTCGCGCCGTCATTTCCCAGCTGATTTACCAAATCCTCAATTGCCTACTTTCCTTTACACCTCTTACACTGGCCCAGGTTTCTCCACCGATGTCCGCGGTCGGGTCTGGGAAGGCGCCACGGTGACTAATGTGACCTTGCAGCTTGCTTTCCACATGGGATTCCAGCAGGTCATCCTGATCGGCGTGGATCACAATTACACCGCGGTGGGAAAGCCAAACTCCACCGTGGTCTCGCAGGGCGATGACCCCAACCACTTCTCGCCATCCTATTTTGGCAAAGGCTTCCGCTGGCAGCTGCCTGACCTGGAAACCTCCGAGGTTGGCTATGCCATGGCACGCGAAGCCTATCGCAAAGCCGGGCGTGAGGTTCTCGATGCCACCATTGGCGGTAAGTTGACGATCTTCTCGAAAGTAGATTACGATACTCTTTTCTAATTTTTCACGCGGAACGGCGCTGGTCGAGTAGTCCTGTGTTTGTCGGGCTATGCCCTCCTCGCAATGACAGAAATGCATCTCGTTTCGATCGTTACCCCCTCTTATAACCAGGCTCAATATCTCGAGCAGACCATCCAATCTGTGCTCGAGCAGGATTATCCGCGCATCGAATACATTGTGATCGATGGCGCTTCCACCGACAGCTCCTTTGAAATTATCAAGAAGTATGCAGACCATCTGGCCTACTGGATCTCTGAAAAAGATCGTGGGCAGGCCGAAGCCATTAACAAGGGATTTGTGCGTGCTAATGGCGAAATTCTCGCCTGGCTCAACTCAGACGACTACTACATGCCGAAGACAGTCTCTGCTGTTGTGGAATGCTTCGAAGAACATCCAGATGTTGTCATGGTCTATGGAGATATGCTGGCCGTCGATGGGAACGGGCAAACTATCAATATTTTGAAGTACAAGCAACTTTCTCTGGAAGATTTGCTTTGTTTCCAGATCATCGGGCAGCCGAGCGTTTTCTTCCGGCGCGCGGCGCTGGAAAAAGCAGGCTGGCTGGAGCCTACGTTCCATTTCATGCTCGATCATCATCTATGGATCCGTCTGGCGCAGCAGGGCAGGATTCTGCATGTTCCGCAGGTCTGGTCGGCGGCGCGTTACCATGCTCAGGCCAAGAACCGCGCCCGGGCTGCTGAGTTTGGGCGTGAGGCGTTCCGGGTGCTGGATTGGGCCAGGAGTCAGCCGGAGTTGGCGGAAGTCCTTTCAGGTGTTGGAAGGCGCGCGGTCGCGTCTGCGCATCGTTACGACGCGCGTTACCTGCTCGATGGGGGACAGACTATCTCAGCCCTGGGCGCCTGGTTCCGGGCGCTATTGCTCCACCCGCCAACGGCGCTGGCGCGTTTGAACATCCTGGTTTCGGCCCTTCTTAACCTGACCGGTTTGAGCAGACTGCGAGATGCAATTCTCCGGCGGCGCCAGCGCAGGCTTTCGGGGAAGAGATAGGGGGCTGAATCTGATAAAATACTTCGGCTTATGTCCCAGACAACTTTTTTTTCGTCACGCGCCGCGCGTACCCTCACGCTGGTTTTGATCTTTGGCGCGGCGCTGGCGATCCGTCTCTACGACCTCACCGACCTTCCGCTTGATTTTCACCCGACACGTCAGTTGTTATCCGCGATCAAAGCGCGCGGTTTATATTATCAGACACAGCCCGACGGTGTTTCCACCTGGAAGCTGGAGACGGCCATACGCTTCGCCAGGCTCAAAGCCGACGTGGAACCTGTGGTCTTTGAGCGCCTGGTGGCATATACCTATCGCTTCACCGGCGAGCAATTATGGGTCGCGCGGGTCTACTCATCCCTGTTCTGGCTGGTTGGAGGTATTTTTCTTTTTCTGCTCGTTCGCGAACTCGTTTCGTTTGAAGGCGCCCTGATCTCC
>DATHTL010000083.1:0-5544 GCA_035463255.1 Anaerolineales bacterium
TTGAAGAAATGATCAGGAGACTGGAAGCGGAGGTCGCCAAGGCAAAGAATGCAAAGCCAGTCGATATCATTCTTCTGGATCGCCTGTTTGCTCCGACGGGTGCGATTCAGAAGATTTCAATCAACAACGGATGGGGAACAAAGTTTCTGCGTATTTCGGAAACTATAGATCGATTCACCGTGAGCGGAAATGATTGACAAGTCACGTGAAAATCGTGAACTGTTTTGGTCATATTGTAACCTTCTCCGCACATCACTGCTGTTCTTCAGGCAATTTTCGTGACAATTCTATGGGCATCCTCGTGGGTGCTCATTAAGCTCGGCTTGCGCGCCAGCCTGCCCGCATTAACCTTTGCAGGTCTCCGTTATGTATTGGCCTTTGCGTGTCTCATGCCTTTGGTTTTGCTCAGCACGGCCAATCGGGCCGCGGTTACATCACTCACGCGCAAAGATTGGGCAAGACTGGTATTGCTCGGAATCGTTTTTTATACGCTCACACAGGGATCACAATTTCTCAGCCTTGCTTACCTGCCCGCCGCGATGGTCAGCCTGCTGCTCAACCTCACGCCGCTGGCGGTGGGAATGTTCGGGATCGTTTTTTTACGGGAGCATCCTTCCTTCAGACAATGGGTTGGCATCGCACTGACGATCATAGGGGTTGCTGTCTATTTTCTCCCGGTCGGACTTCAGGATGTGCCGGCCATTGGCTTGTTGGTTGCGATAGGCGGAGTCATCAGTAACGCTGTCAGTTCCTTGCTCGGACGGCAGGCCAACCGTCTGGCCACGAGTTCCCCATTGATCATCACGTTTGTCAGTATGGGCATAGGCTCCGTAGTGCTGCTGTTGCTTGGAATGTTTACCCAGGGATTTGGGCAACTTGACCTGCAGGGCTGGCTGCTGATTGCCTGGCTGGCGCTCGTCAACACAGCGTTCGCGTTTACGCTCTGGAATCACACACTCCGCACATTATCGGCGGTCGAGTCGAGCATCATCAACAGCTTAATGATGCCGCAGATCGCCATCCTTGCTTATGTATTCCTCGATGAAACGCTGAACGGCAGGGAGATCATCGGATTAATTCTGGTCGGACTGGGAGTCGTTATTGTGCAGATGCAAAAAAGACCTTCTCCACCTCAGACAGACGTACCGCCAACCGTTAAAGCAAATTGAATTCCTTGATGAGTTTTATGCATGCGCTGCTTGTAGGGTCTGCTTAACTGCGAACTCGATGGCCTGCTCCATTTTCATGCCATGACCTTGCGACCAGATAGAATTAAATACAGTCAAATCCATGTTCTCACGCAAGCGGTGTAATTGTCCATCAAAATAGGCCTGCTCATCAGGTGTCATCGGCGTGCCGCTTTTTTCACGGAGCGCGTTGGCCGCAGCAAATAAACGGAGGGCGCGTTCATTCTCTTGCTGCGCGAGGGCAATAAACCCGAAACATTCCAACTGGTGCGAGACTGCGCCGGTTTGGCCGATATCGCGAAAGGCAAGAATGGTCTCGCAGTAGTATTCCAAGGCTTGCGCATGATTCCCGAGCTTGCGTTCCAAATGCCCCAGATTGCTTTTTTCAAGGATGACGTTAAAGGACGCTCCCATTTCCTGATACAGCCTCATAGCCTCTTTCAAGTATGCGCGGGCAGCTTCGTGGTTGTTATCATGCATCGCAATGAACCCCAATATCTCGGAGGCTTGCGCCTCCTGCGAACGGAGACCTGACTCCCTTGCCAGACTAAGCGACTCTGTTACGTAGCCCTGCGCCAGGCTGGAATCATGATACAGGTCGAGAATCACGTTAGCTAACTTGTTCAATGACCGACAGATCACATATGTATCCCCCTCGTCACGGGCGATGGAATAGCTCTCTTGCAGGGCGGCTTCCACCTGCTCACGCTCGCCTAAAAATTCCAATGGATAGGCCAGCACCACCAGCGCAAAGGCCAGTCCGCGCCGGTCCTGGCTCTGACGGTATAAAGCGACGCTTTCCTGCGCGGCGCGCTTTGCGCTGGCATTATCTCCCAAAGATAGATAAAGTCTTGTCAGCCCACGCAACGCTCGGGCGCGGGCGATCCATCGTCGCTCATTCATCACGCCTTGATGGAGAGGAGTCTTCTTTACTTGCTCGAGAGCTTTCTGTGTCCAACGGAAGCCTTCCGCGGAATATCCACCGGCGGTCCAGAAGAGGTTGGCAGCGCCGGCAATGCGTAACGCGCTGTCGGGGTGCGTGTTCAATCCCCAGTCGAGCGCGGCACGTAAGTTATCCTGCTCTGCAGCCATGCGTCTTTGCCAGGTGACCTGCTCTCCCGTTTTTAACTTTTCATCGACCAATTCGGCAAAGTGCACAAAGAAATCGAGATGACGATCTCTCACAGCTTCTACTTCATCGGTCTCGAGAAACTTTTCACGCGAATACTGGCGGATCGTTTCCAGGCGACGGTAACGGACGTCGTCGCGAGTTTCCTCCATTATGATCAGGGACTTATCTACCAGGCGGGTGAGCAGGTCCAGAACATCGCCGCCGTTGTCTTTCTCGCCGCAAACGGCTTCTGCTGCTTCGAGCGTCCAACCACCGACAAATACCGCCAGGCGACGGAACAATCTTTGTTCCTGTTCTGAGAGCAGGCTATAGCTCCAGTCGATGGCGGCCCGCAGGGTTTGCTGCCGGGGCAGCGCGGTACGCGAGCCTCCGGTCAGCAGGCGGAAACGATCATCGAGCCGTGCCGCGATCTGATCTGGCGATAAGACTTTGATACGGGAGGCTGCCAGCTCAATCGCCAGGGGAATCCCATCCAGCCGTGAGCAGATTTGAGCGATCGCTGACGCGTGATCCTGCGTCAGCGCAAAGCCGGGTTTTGCGGCCGCAGCCCGCTCCACGAAGAGGCGGACCGAATCCATTTTTTCCAATTGATCCAGCGAGGGTAAATTTGCCAGGTTCGGTGCCGTGAGCGAAGGGACGCGATAGGCAACTTCGCCGGTAATGCCCAGGGGCTCACGGCTGCTGGCAAGAATGCGCGATTTGGGGCAAGCCTCCAAAAGGGATTGGCTGAGCTGGGCGCAGGCGTCAATGAGATGTTCGCAGTTATCCAAAATGAGCAACACAGTTTTGTCGCGTACATGATCGATCAGAACATCTAGGGCATTGCGATGCCGGTCTTCTCGTAACTTGAAAATGGAAAGCAGAGTCTGAGGGATTAACGACGGGTCGGTCACAGGCGCGAGTTCTACCAGCCAGACTCCATCCGAAAACTCAGGCAGACATTCCATGCCGATCTGCAGGCTAAGCCGCGATTTTCCCGCACCGCCTGAGCCGGTCAGTGTCACCAGACGGTGCGCGCTGAGAGCTTGCTTGATCTCCGCCATCTCTGTTTGACGCCCGATAAAGCTCGTCATCGGAGCAGGGATATTATGATGATATACATCGAGCGTTTTGAGGGGAGGAAAATCACGGGGCAGGTCTGCAACCAGCAGTTGATAAATACGCTCCGAGCGGATCACGTCCTTCAAGCGCCGCTCGCCCATATCGCGCAAGGTGACATCCTGCGGCAGTTCATGGCGAACCAGCTCTTGCGCGGCAAACGAGATCAGCACCTGCCCGCCATGCGCGGCAGACATCAGGCGCTGGCTATGGCTCAACGTTAAGTATCCATCGTATTCGCCGTTGGGCTGGAACGCAGCCTGACCGGTGTGGATCCCCATCCGTACTTTGATAGGAGCTGGACTCCAGGCTTCCTGCTGCAATAGCCGCTGTGCGTCCAAGGCAGCCTGGAGTGCGTCTACTGCGCGGTGAAACGCAGCAGAAAAGGAATCGCCCACGATCTGAAAGACGAATCCGTTATGAGACTCGATTGCCTGTTTCAGAATTTCATTGTGACGCGCCAATAGCAACGGCATGGCGGTGGGATGTTGTTGTGCAAGTTTGGTGCTTCCTTCGATGTCGGTAAACAGAAAAGTAACAGTGCCGGATGGATAATGATCCATAGGATTACGAATAAATTTACCTGTCCGAGAATTATATTTCCCTAAAACTTGAAATGGATAAAGATCCGGCCGAAGTTCTTGTCATCCTTTTCGACACGATGATAGAGTTTCTTAATGTGCCCCTGGTTCAAAAAGCGCAGCACTTTCTTCTTAAGCTGTCCGCTGCCTTTGCCCGGGATGATCTCGACCAGTTCTATCTTCCTGTCAATGGCTTCCTGCACGATCCGATTCAGCTCAGCATCGATTTGTTGGCCGCGGTTATAGATCTCGTGCAGGTCAAGTTTAAGTTTTGCCATTCTCTTTCGGTTTCTTGGGCTGTGCCAAAAACTCAAACGGTGGACGCTGGTTAAGCTTGATCAGGTTGGCGCCCGCTTCACTGACATATAACGCGGTGAGGGAGGCCGTGTCACAGCTCAGTCTCTGGAAGTGATCGAGTGGCATGCCAAGAAAATAGGCGACAGCAAGTTTGATTGGATCGGCATGGAACACGACAGCCACGGTGTCTTGTGGTTTATTGTGCTTCTTGATAATTCGCTCCAGCGCGCTCACATAACGCGTTTGTGATTCCACAAAGGATTCTCCGTCAGGAAACCGAAACCGTGACGGGGCACTCTGGACAATTCGCCAAAGCTTGGTAAGACGCAGAACTTTTAATGATTTTCCCTGCCAACTGCCGATGTTCGTATCCATGAGGTCGGGTTCTGGAATAATATCCAGCTTGCGTGCGTTAGCGATCGGCGTGGCCGTTTCCATAGCGCGCTCAAGTGGACTGGAATAAATCGCTTTCATCGGCACGTCCTTTAGCGCTTCAGCCAGCGCTTGAGCCTGTTTTTGCCCGCGCTCATTTAGATGAATCCCAGGCAGACGCCCTGCTAGTTTTGAGGTTTTGACGTAATCGTTCTCGCCGTGGCGGATGAGGAGGAGTAGCGGCATGGATTGGTCCCGTCTGAGTAGTGTTTGTCCTATTCTAACAGCCTTCGAATTCTAAGCTGAGTATTGACTTCTAGATTATTTTCTAGAGAGTTGATGCGCGGGATAATATATAGAAAAGCCGCAGCTCGCTGCGGCATAAGAGTATCTATCACCTCGAAATCCCATTCACTACAGTGGCGGACGGTGCGAGCGGAGAGCACTGTCCAGATAGGGCTGCTATTTTATTTTGCGTTTCATTTCCTGGATCTGCTCTTCACTCATTGCCGGGACATTGTCCACCTTTGTGATGCCGAGTGCCTTGCGCTGCGCTTCGCGCCACATCTCAAGGCGGGCGGTCACCTGGGATTCATATCCCTCCTGGGAGGGTTGATAGAAATAGGTTCCCAATAAACGCTTTGGCAAGTATTGCTGCGCAGTGAAGTGTCCCTCCTGCTCATGTGGATAGACATAATCCTTGCCGTGTCCCATCGCTGCGGCATCGCGGTTGCCGTCCATGAGATGGCGCGGGACCGAAACCTGTCCTTCCTCCTCGATCTTTTTCATCGCATTAAAGTACGCGCCCGCGCTGTTGGACTTGGGCGCGGTGGCAAGATAGAGGGTAGCCTCGACGATGGGGTAGATGCCCTCGGGC
>DATHTL010000084.1:0-70161 GCA_035463255.1 Anaerolineales bacterium
AGGAGAAAGCTATGCGAAGGAAACGGAGAAAAGTACCAAAGATCCTGCTTCATCCGATGTTCCGCTGGATCCGGGGCAAGATCGTCTATCGCCTGTCCCACAACGGCGAAGTGTCGGCGTACCCGGCTCCGGACATGACCGGCATAGAATGGAGCCCGGCGCAGAAGGCGCAGCGCCGCAGGATGGCCAGAGCGACGGCGTATGCAAAGCTTGCGATCCAGTACCCGGATATCCGCCAGCACTACGTGGAGATGGCGAAGCAGAGGAAACGGAACGAGCGGCGTCCCTTCGATATGGCGGTCTCGGATTATTGTCAAGGCAATGACCTGCTCTGGAAGAAGCTCTATGGCGACCGGGAAAAACCGGCAGACTGGAGCTGGGACGCCGAAGGCGCACAGCTGCCACCGATCGCAGGTACATGACGACGAAGTCTCTAAAAGGGATGTCACCATTTCCCCTGATATTTGTCATAGATTTACTCGAACCGCCCACCCTGCAACCTCATGACTGACCGCGCAGGTAAACGGCAGTGCCCGGTTCCGTCGTGCAAAGACGCCACGGGGTAGACAGGTTGCATCCTCAAAAGAAGGACACCCCTCAAAACGAGCTCTACGAGATAGACTTAAACGATAACAGCCCCGCGGGACAGATTTCGATCCGGCTATGAAACGTGCTATCTGAGCAAAACGTGACACGAAATCAAAGGGGGGCACATGGTTGTGCTCATTCTTTCACTGATAGCTAATCGAATCGATTGTTACTTCCCGCTGGAGGTATACTATTCCTGAGCCACCAGAGGACGGGATGCCAGCAATCGTCGATAAAGTTCGTGCTCTGCCTGCGCAGGCGTAATGGATAGAACAAATCCCCACTCCCCAAGTAAAGTATTCCGAGACTGCTTCAAGACGATCTGGTCACTATCGTTCAGCGGCCGTGCTTGTTGCTTCTGGTAGGCGGAAAGGTCGCGAATGACCTGACAAAGCGACTCGGGACGGCCGTCTTGCAGTAGCTCAAGCAGCCGGGTTTTGCGTTCCAGCCTGTCCTCCGGCAGCGGCTCGCTTGGGCTGGACAGGATAGCGAGCAGTCGCTCGAAGCGAAGCTTTGGAGTTGGAGTACGCAGCCTGGTCCCCACTTTGCTGTCTGCAGGAACCCAGACCGTCATATCCCGCACCTGAACTACGTAATAAATCGTCTTTGAGCCCGATAAAGCCCGTTCCTCCAGATTGACGATCTGTCCGATCCCATAAGTCCAGTGCATAACCATATCACCTTTGTGGAAATTCATTCGTACCTCCTGGTAGATTCTTAATTCAATTACCTGTGGTGTTTATAAATTTATTTATGCCGGGCGCCGGCAATATTTGCCTGGCTTCCAGAAGTTTTCTGAGCACTGCCAGATTTTCCTGCAGCTGTTTTCTCATCTTTTTTTCCAGAATGCCTTCATCCATTTGAACGAAATCGACCACACCGGCCTGAATGGATATATTGATCTTTGTGCGGCTGTTGTCTGCCATCTCGAAGGTATAGGCCGTCTGTAAACGGAACGGGCCGGAAAGAGACTTAAAAGCATATTTCCTGTTCGGCTCGTATTCGGTCACCTCAAAAGTGCTCAGGTTCCTTTGCCCCATCGAATGACCAATGCTTCGAAAAAACGTCCCTATAGAACTAACACCTTCAGAAAGCCTGGCTGTTGCCAGCGTTCCATATTGCCATTGGAAATTGTTTTCGGGCGCGCTCATGAAATCAAAGACTTCACCGACGGGCCGATCAATCATGATACTCATATCTAAAATAATCATTCAACTTTTTCCTCATTGTGCAGGCTCTCATGAGCCGCGGGTTTCGAGAACATGCTTCGAGTGCATTGGATTCCCTGCAGACGAAATTTATCGGACGGACTGGCTCTATCAGGCATCCGGTCTGTTATGCCGCGCACTTCTCCGGGTTTCGCCATGCTAACCTGCAACCTATGATCGCTTAACGAACACGCGTTGAACATGCTGATGGCCCTGTCGGCTTCGTTCGGTGCACTCCTCGTAGTAAAAGCAAACCCCTTGGACCCCCGCTCTTGCGATCTTGGATCACTTCCGCCGCGCTAACGTTTCCTGCTTGCGCGAATAACGTATTCAGCTTTTCCTGGGTCGTTGACCTGGGCAGATTTCCTATATTCAATGCAATACATGTTGAGCCCGTCGATGACGGACTACGGCACTGGCATTTTTACATCGAGCTGTTTGAGGATTTCCATCACATCTGCACACGGAACACCTCCGTTCCCCCCGATCGATGCCTGTATCAGTGTAACACAGGAACAGCTCAAAATACGTGGCAAAGCAAAGTGGGGAGTGCGCATTGAATGCCTGCTGAATAATCCGACATCAATATCGGCTCGTCCTCCCCCAAGTGGCTGAGACAAACATTCCCCGGACGATGGATGTGGACGGGAAGGGTTTGTTGTACTATGAGAGTAGACGAAATGTATAACGAAACGGCTACATGCTTCCGTTTTTGGAACAGGGGTCGTACTCAGTGCGAGAAAAAGGGTTTTATGCGTACTCAAACAATAGATTTTCCAGACCAGCAAACACCGTGTGTATTCCCTGATGAGCGTTCAGATCTGGTGCAAGCGACCTCAGAATTGGGGCTGAAAGGCTCTTACCCCGTGATTGTACTGATCGGTGGTCAGATTGATGATCAACAGGCGGATATGACTCAACGGGCTATGCAGACCATCGCCAGGACCGCAGGCGATCTGAGCGCTGTCGTCATTTGCGGAGGGACAGACATGGGAGTTATGGCTGCAATCGGCCAGATCAGGTCACGGAACGATTACAAATTCCCGTTGGTTGGCGTTACGCCAGAAGAGCTGGTTACCTGGCCCGGCGGACCACCACGCGGCACAAAGTTTTTGTTGTGGGGGAAACAGCGTTGGCAATTGGAATCTCATCACTCCCATTTCATTCTTGTGCCCGGCAGCCAGTTTGGAGATGAGTCTCCCTGGATTGCCGATACAGCGACCTTATTGTCCAAAGGACATGGATCTGTAACGATCCTGATCAATGGTGGAGAGGTTTCCCGAAAAGATATCGAATTGAGTCTGGAGAGCGATCGTCCTGTCATTGTGATGAGCCGTACAGGGCGGCTGGCAGATGAATTGGCAACGCAGCCTGAGAGGAACAACTTACTGACCGTACTCCCAGCCAACGCCAAGAAAGCGATTTCTGAGGCTATTGAAGCCGCGTTATCGGTGCGGCAGGAAAGCATCAGGGAGGCAGCGGTCTTCCCAGCCATGGAAGATGTAAAAAGTTAACAAGATGTCGGATCAATAGTCCGGTTTCAATTTTCACAGGGTCTCAGAAAGGAAAGACGATGGAAAACCAAATCACATGCCCGCAATGCAAGAGAACCATATCGAATAATCCGGTGGTTGACTCTGCAGCCAGGGGAGAAGACCATAAGATGGGGTCGGAATACGTCATTTGTGAGTGCGGGGAAAGGATCTCATTTTGGGCAATTACAGCCCAATTAAGAGATCAGAAAAAATCTGCTTCGAAACTCCGCAGTTGGTTTCGCGGCTTCTCCAAGGGTTGATCATCGGAGGCGGTACTGGCGAAAGACAAGCATGCTCTCCCCATGAGACGAGATGCATCCTCGACCGGACTGGATAAAACACAAAAGAAACACTAGATCCTATGGTCATGCACAATTTTGATCGTATGACCATGGAATGGAGATCGGCATGAGAACACTATATGGACCAGTCTTTACCTTAAGACCTTACGAACGTGGCATCCAGGAAACATTGGGGAAGTACAGGCGATTTGTGATGCCTGGCCCGGGAATGCAGATCCCGCTCGTTCACATCACCCGCGTGCGCGATATCCGCGAACATACGATGGATATCGAACCACAACCGGTGATCACCAAAGACAATGTTGAAATTACGGTGGATGGTGTCATGTGGGTGCACCCCACCGGCGATGAAGATAGCATCAAGCGCACTTTCTATAACATAGACAATTGGAAACGAGCTGTCATCCAACTGGCGATGACGAATCTGCGCCAGGAATTTGGCGAATTGTCGCTGGACGAGAGTCTGGTCGCACGCGAGAAAATCGCCAGCAATCTACAGCGGATCCTGAATACCTTCGCCGTCGAATGGGGGCTGACTGTCAGCAAAGTGGAAATTCGCCTGATCGACCCGCCTGACGATATCAAGAAAGCCATGCATAAACAGAAGACAGCCGAGCAGGAACGGCGTTCCATGAAATTACTCGCGACGGGTGAGTTCGAAGCTGCCGAGCAACAAAAGCTGGCGATTGTTCAGCGCGCCGAAGGGGAACGTGAAGCAGTTATCCAGGTTGCGCAGGGCAAGGCGGAGGCCATCCGGCTGGTCAACGAAGCTGCCGAAAAATATTTTGTTGGCAACGCCCAGGCTCTGAAAAAACTGGAGATGGTCGAAAACTCCCTGCGTGAAAATGCAAAGATTGTGATCACTGAGCATGGCATCAGCCCGACCCTATTGCTGGGAAGTCTGCCGGTGAATGTGTCTGCCGGGAATGGGAACAAGCAAGGCGTCAGGTTGGGGAAAGACGAATAGCAGAAGGTATCAGATTAAATTTTCCGTCAAGAACACAATGACAAAATAAGTATTTGCCAGGCTGACGGATCGACAGCACCTGATGTGTGGAAAGTTCAAGAAGGAGATAAAGATGACCCTCGGTAAGAAATCTATAAACGGTACAGAATATTACACAGATGATAAAGTCTATTATACATTTCATCAAGTCAAAGTTGCTGCAGATACTTTGTGGAGCTTCGCCTGCCTGGATTTAGGTATAACCAAGAAAACCGGGTTTAATTCGCAGGAAACCAAGAATATTACTGATCTCGCAGGAATAAGTCCACTTCATCCAACCAAGTTTCTGCTCTTAAAAGATGGCCACGCCATACCGGTTCCCTATCTGGCTAACGGCAGCGCTAATTTACATCCAAATGACATCATTCTACGGTCCGCTGTTGATCCTGCCACTCCTAAGCCTGTTAGTCCGCCGACGAATACTGTTGCTTCCCCCTCTGATTCAGCGAAAAGCGTTGCGGATCGACTTAAAGAAATTGAGCATTTACACGTTATGAAGCTCCTCACGGATCCGGAATACCAGAGTAAACGCGACAAGATTATTGCTGAGCTATGACCCGGATTTGGGTCGCAAAAGCGTTCTCCCTATACGGATCAGTATTTCCCTGGGAAGAAGCACGTTATGATTCGAAATGACAGAACATGGAGTTGACATCATGGTAACAAAAACAAGTAACGGAAAAATCAAAAAAACATCCAGGGGGATGCGCAAGCATGTGCGGCGAATGAAACAAGAGACTCGTGAAGCAGGCATTCCGATCAGTGAATGGAAGAAAAAGGTGCGCTTACCCCAGGTCCCCAAAACCAAAAAAGAAGCTTAACGATTTAGATATGAACATATCTCAAGCGGGGGAAGCAAACTCCTGGTTTGGCTTGTGTTAGGTTTGGTGATATTCCTTCTTATGAATTTACAGGTCGCCAGAGCGGATGCAAGTTTTTCAACTTAGTAGAAGAGCAGCGGGGAAATCACGTTGCGCATGGTGAGCGAGCGCCTGCAATACCAGGATTTCGATTACGCTTCCGATCCTTCCACCTTCTTGCGCGGCTTGCAGAAGTCGCTCCAATAACCCGATCGCCTCACGGATCGTGCTGTCTGTACGGTCGCTCTCATTTCGAGCCAAAAGTATTCGGGCCAGAGTGATGTGCTCGAACTCACGCATGTAGCTGAGGTCATCCTCAGCGGACAATCCCTGCTCGCGCGCCCAAGTGAGAGCTTCCCTCAATTTACCCTGCGCGATCCACACTCGTGCCCGCAGCGCCGCGACCGGACGCACATTGGGAGAGAAATCTCTCACATACAGGCGCTCTGCCTCACGCAGCAGGTCGAGGGCGCCTTCCAGGTCTCCCTGTGCCTGCCTTAATCGAGCCATGGCAATGGACCAGCGATACCGGTTTTCCGGGATCCCGGTACGCTTAACCAGCTCCTTGCTTTTCAGCAGTTGTCCCATGGCGGCATGCAGATCGTTATGCTCACGCTGGATCTCGCTCACGGCTACATATAAGTCTGCCGTTCCCTGCAGAGACTCGCCGTGCTCCGTCGCAAGCTGCAGAGACTGTTCATAGATATTCATTGCCTCGTGGAGACGACCCTGCGCGATCCGGATGTCCGCCAGGTAGATGGCGTTGCTAATTGCATCGGTGAGGTTCCAGTCCATTCTCACCCTTGCCGTACCCCTGGCATACGTATGGTAGGCGGTCTCCAGATCCCCATTTGTCCAGGAAGCGAGCCCCACGAGTGCCTCTGCCGCTCCGCGCCAGAGATTGTCATCCTCATGTACGAGGTCGAGTGCCCGGCGGGCATATTTCATGGTTTCGGGCACATCGCCCAGAGCCTGAGCGCGTCCCGGGGTTCAAGCATCACACGGATGACTGTGACAAAGTAAAAAGTTGCAGGTTGGAAGGTTTCGACTTTCCAACCTGCAACGCTTAGCATTGTTTACTCTATTCCATCAAAGATATGATCGAGCACTTCTTCACTCACATCGAAGACCGCGTTGTGGGGTGGCAATTGTTGCTCTGTCATCCACTTCGGCAGGCGGTCGTCTTCCTTTGTGAATCCTGCACGGCGGTTGAACTCGCGCTCCATCTTGATGGTCTCTTTCCCCAGCGTCTGCAGGATGTTGTCCGGCAGATCGTCCCATCCGTAGCGTGCTTTCAACAGGCGCTTCACGACTCCATCCGGCGTAGCGGCATAGCCAAAGCCCGCAAAAATACACGCGCCGAGCGTGTCATAGCCTGCCATGTTCAATTGCGCGTTGAGTGAGGGATCCTTCTGCACGGTGGGGTCGAGGTGATTGACCTTGGCGCGGATCGTCAGGCCTGCCGTGTGGTCGGCGCCCTGAGGCGAGACGGCATACGTGATGCCGGTTCCCTTAATGGCGCGCGGCTCGTAGGCCGACATGGCCTGCCCCTTGACAGCAGGCACGCGTTCGATGCCATACTTCTTGCCGGTTGCCACCGAGCCATCCCCGAGTGTGCAGCCCACTTCTGTCCCGCGGCGGATCTCGTCGAGAAGGTTCATTGCCTGCTCCCCATCGCCCCACTCCATCAGTCCCGCTTCGGCGGCAACGCCCAGTGCGGCGCCGATCTCGATCGAATCAAGCCCGAGGTCATTGACCTCCCAGTTCATCCGCCCTACAGTATCGAGCGAGTTGATCCCGAGGTTAGATCCCATCAGCCCAATGGTCTCATACTCAAGCGGCGACACGATGATCTTGCCGTCTTCGCCGCCGAAAATATTCGAGCACTTGATGGTGCAACCCGCCATGCAGGCATGTGCTGGATCAGACGGCTTGCCCCGCTCGAGGAAAAATTCGCGCAGCGTCTCACCGCTGATATTGTCCACGTCCTCATAGTGTCCGCTGCTGAAGTTGCGCGTGGGAAGCGCTCCAAACCCATCGCACATATGCGCCATCGCCGCGGTTCCATAATCCCGATAGGTAATGGACTGCGGGTGTTCCATGACCGCCTTTGTGTAATCTTTCTGCGCCACCTTGAATGCTTCCGGGTCGGCGATAGGAGGCTTCTGCCCACCAGAGTGGTCAAACACAATCGCCTTGAGTCCCTTGGAACCCATGACAGCCCCAAGCCCACCGCGCGCTGCGATGCGTGAGGGGACGCGGTCTTTATCCAGATTTTGAATACCCGCCGCTTTCATGCGCATCTCGCCGCCAGGACCGATCAACGCAATCGCAACTTTATCTCCATACTTCTGGATGAGCTGCGGGGCAGTCTCATACACACCCAGGCCAGCGAGATCATCGGCGCGTTCCCACTTTGCGCCCTGCAGCGAAAGATGTAAAACCCAGTATCCATTTTCTTCTGGTTGGTCCTCGATGATCAATGCATGGATGCCCATGTGGGTCATGTGCAGACCTGTGCGCCCACCCGCGTTCGATTCTTTGATGCCGCCTGTTAGCGGAGATTTCCCGCCCACAGAAATCCGATCCGTAGAGGAAAGCATGTGCCCCACCAGAAGACCCGGTGCAAAGATCAGCCTATTCTCCGGCCCGAGTGGGTCGCATTTCGCGTCCACTTCATCCAGAAGGATGCGCGCCAGTAATCCCCGCCCGCCGAGGCGCTTCCACGAATCAGGGATGGGTTTATAGTGTAGCGTTTGCAAACGAACATTGACGCGCCAAACCTGAGGTTTGTATTCAGCCATTTTTTCTCCAGTGAAAAGTCACGTTGTCCCGGGACACGGGATCGTCGACAAACGTGACCTACGTGAACAATGATACGACTGCTTCTCGAAATACCTGCGTGTGATAATCCACATCTTCCTGCGTGATCTCCGCTGAGATCAGCGCCATATTATGGAAGGGCGTCATCAGGATGCCGCGGTTTAGGGCAAACAGGTGCATGTAACGGTCGAGCTCGTGGTCGATGGCAGCAAAGGCTTCCCCACCATTTTTCGGAGGCGTTGGGCGGAACCAGTACTCAGAACGGTTACCGAGTCTCTTCACGATCCAGGGCAGCTCAAATTCCTGGATGACCGACTCAACGCCTTCGGTAAAGCATTCCTGCAGTGCAATCGCTCTCTCGTAAAACTCGTCAGTCAGCACACTTTCCAGCGTTGCTTTCATCGCCGCGATGGAGAGAGCATTGCCGGCCAGTGTCCCCCCGATACCGCCAACATCCGCGTCGTCTTCATCCAGCCGCTCTGTAAAGGCTTGTGCAACCTGCTCCGTGAAGCCATAGACCGCTGCAGGCACGCCTCCAGCCAGCGGCTTGCCAATTGTAAGGAAATCAGGCTGCAGTCCATGACTTGCGGTGTATCCGCCGGGACCGGTGCAAATGGTATGCGTCTCATCGATGATGAGATACGTGCCATACTTGCGGGTCAGTTCGCGGAGCGCATCATGGTATCCGGGCTCGGGATGAATAATGCCGATGTTGGTCATCACCGGCTCAGCCAACACCGCAGCGACATCACGCGCCGAGAGCACTGTTTCCAGCGCGGCGACATCATTGAACTCGATCACTTTGCTGGTGATCTGCGGGTTGACCTGCGGACCTATGTTGTTGGGGCGCGACATGGGCGTCCCTTCTTCATCCAGGATAATAAAGGATTCATCCACCGAGCCGTGGTAACAGTAGTTGAAGACCAGAACTTTCGGGCGCCCGGTGATCATGCGCGCCATGCGCAGCACAAATCGGTTCGCATCTGTAGCCGTCAGTGCGAACTGCCAGTATGGCAGTCCAAAGCGGCGCTGCAATTCCTCTCCCACCCAGATCACATCCTCATACGGCAGCATGAGCGTGATGCCTTTTTGGATCTGTTCCTGTATGGCTTGTACGGTTGCATCCGGTGAATGACCGGTCATCGCGCCGGTGTCGCCGAGGCAGAGGTCGATATAGGAGTTGCCATCTACATCCGTGAAGTGAGCGCCTTTTGCCTCTTTCACAAAAACCGGAAAGGAGCCCGCCCAGCGGATCATCCACAACATGGGCACGCCGCCATGCAGCGACTTGCGCGCCCGCTGGTAGAGTTCATAGGATTTGGGGTGAGATTTGTGGAAAAGCGCTTCTTCGGATTGGAGAAGCTTTGTCAGTTTGGAGCGATCAAGTGGTGTCATGATATTTGTCAACACGTACACAGGTAGATACGCAAACAGAATGTTTCATGTACCTGTGTACGTGTTTCCCTGTTTACTTAATGACTTCTTTCAACGCACCTTCAAAGATCTGCAGCCCGTCGTTGATCTGCTCTGCTGTCACATTGATCGGCGGGATCCAGCGGATCGTATTGTCATAGGTTCCGCACGAGAGCAAAAGCAAACCCTTGTCCTCGGCGCAGTGGATGATCTCCTTGGCCAGCGGCTTGGCTTTATCTGGCCTGTCATCCACGATGAATTCTGTGCCGATCATCAGGCCCTTGCCGCGCACGTCACCAATCTGCGAATACTCCTCTTGAAGTTTGCGCAGGCCGGTCATCAGCTGGATGCCGCGTTCTGAAGCATTCTCGAGCATGTTCTCCTCGCGCATGGCACGGATCGTCGCCGCGCCCGCCGCACAGGCGATAGCATTGCCGCCATATGTGCCGCCGATGGACCCAACGTCAAGCTTGCGCATGATATCCGTGCGGCTGAACACGCCAGAGAGCGGCATGCCGGAGGCAAGGCCTTTGGCCGCCGTGATGATATCTGGCACTACGTTGTAGTGCTCGAGCGCGAACCATTTGCCCGTGCGCCCAAAGCCCGATTGAACTTCATCAAAGATCAACAGAATCCCGTGCTTGTCGCAGATCTCGCGCAAGCCTTTCATGAAGGAAGGAGGCGGAGGAACGTAGCCTCCCTCACCGAGAACCGTTTCGACCAGAATGGCGGCGGTCTCTTTGGGAGCGGTTTGTGAGGCGAGCAGATACTCAAGCTGCTCCAGCGCATATTCGGCAGCCTCGGCTTCGGTCATCTTGAGGCGGAACGCATACGGGAACGGCGCGACGAACACACCCGAGGGCAGCGGACCAAAGCCAGTTCGATACACCGTCTTGGAGGTGGTCAACGCCATCGTGCCGACCGTGCGCCCGTGGAAAGAGCCACTGAACACGATGATGTTCTGTCTGCCTGTTGCCGCGCGTGCAATCTTGACCGCGTTCTCCAGCGCCTCTGCACCCGAGTTGGCGAAAAAGAATGAGTCGATGGAGGGCGGCGCAATGGTGCGGAGCTCTTCGACCAATCGCAGCATCGGCTTATGGATCACGAGATTGGCCTGGGCATGGATGAACAGCCCGGCCTGCTCGCGGATCGCTTCGACCACCTTCGGGTGGCAGTGACCGGTATTCGTCACGCCAATGCCGCAGGTGAAGTCAAGCAGTTTGCGCCCATCATCGGTGTAGATGTACGAGCCTTCGGCGCGCTCGGCAACAAAGTTGAAGATGCGCGACCATGCAGGAGACATATGAGGGAAATTTTCAGTGTAGAGTTGAGTGGGCATGGTTTCCTTTTTACCCTAACAGGGACAGGCTTCTGCCTGTCCCTTCACGAATGAAACAGATTTATTGTGCGATCATCACATGCTTGGTGATCTGATAATCGCCGATCGCTTCTGCCGACAGATCCTTGCCAAAGCCGGATTGCTTGAAACCGCCGTGCGGTGTCTCGGACGCCAGAGGCAGGTGATCGTTGATCCAAACGGTACCAAACTCGAGCTGGGCGGAGAGGCGCATAGCACGTCCGATATCCTTGGTGAAGACCGAGGCTGCCAGCCCATACAGAACATCGTTGCCCATGTGCAGCGCTTCGGACTCGTCCTCGAATTCCTGCACAGTGATCACCGGCCCAAAGACTTCGTGCTGGACGATTTCCCAATCCTGCTGGACATTGGTCAAGACCGTCGGTTCATAATAGTAGCCGTTCTCAAGTCCCTTGGGGATGCCGCCTCCGGAAAGCACTTTCGCGCCCTGCGCTTTCGCCCGATCGACGAAACCTGCAACCCGCTCGCGATGCTGCCCGGAGATCAGCGGTCCCATTTGCACACCTTCCTCGAAGGGCAGGCCGATCTTGACATTCCTCATGGCTTCGACGACCGCGTCGCGCATGAGGTTTGCTTTTCCTTTTTCCACGTACAGGCGGGTGGCCGCGGTGCAGTCCTGACCTGTATTCATTGTCGCTGCCAGGGAAGCTTTGGCGGCGACATATTCAGGGTCGGCATCATCGAAGACAATGAAGGGAGCCTTGCCGCCTAGCTCCAGGTGAACACGCTTCAGCGTATCGGCAGCGGTCTTCATGATCTTCTTGCCGGTCGCCGTTGAGCCGGTGAGACTGACCATGCGCACATCCGGATGCTCCACGATCATCTGGCCTGTCTCATTGCCGCCGGTGACGATGTTGATCACACCATCCGGGAAGCCAGCTTCCTTGCTCATTTCTGCAAGCAACAGGGAAGAGAGCGGCGTTCCGGGAGCCGGCTTAAAGACAATGGTACAGCCGGCGGCAAGCGCAGGGCCGAGCTTCCATGCAGCCATCATGAACGGATAGTTCCACGGTGCGATCTGCCCCACCACGCCGACAGGCTCGCGGCGATACATGGATGTATAGCCTGTCATGAACTCTCCAGCATGGGACCCGCTTGTGTTTCGGGTTGCCCCGGCAAAGAAACGCAGGTTATCGATCGCAAAGGGGATATCGCCACCTAGGCTCACGAACTGATAGGGCTTGCCCGTATTTTCAGATTCTACTTTTGCAATGTGTTCGGCATTCGCCTCCATCAGATCAGCAAATTTCCAGATGATCTTCGAGCGATCACTGGGAGATTTTTTGGACCAGCGTCCATCATAAAAGGCCGTTCTCGCCGCCTGCACAGCCCGATCCACATCCGCACGGCTGGCGTTGATCACCTGAGCGATTTCCTTCCCCGTGGCAGGGTCTTCGATCGACATCAGGCTTCCGCCGTCTGTATCCTGCCATTCCCCGTTAATCCAAAGCTTGTATTCCATTTCTCCTCCAGAACTCCTAAGAATTTAGCCGAATTGCCACTAGTTGTATGTTGGTCATGTCTTCCATCGCAAACCGAACCCCTTCACGCCCCAATCCGCTCTGGCGATTCCCACCGTAGGGCATATGATCAGCGCGGAAATTCGGTGTGTCATTGATGATGACACCGCCAAAGTTCAAACGCTTTACAGCCTTGAACACCCGGTCGATATCTTTTGTAAATACACCGACCTGAAGCCCGAATTTTGTATCATTTGCCTGCCGCAGCGCGGATTCGAAATCGTCGCTCGCAATCACGGAGGCGACCGGAGCAAATGCTTCTTCTGCGACAACCTTCATGTCCTCACTCACACCGGCCAGTACGGTTGGATAGTAAACAGTCCCGTCCCGCTTACCGCCGATCAACACTTTGGCGCCCGAGGACTGCGCCTCATTCACCCAGCCTTCGATCCGGTCGACTTCACCCGGGTCGATCATCGGTCCCACGTCCACACGCTCATCGAGAGGATCACCGACTACCATGGCTTCCGTGGCTTTCACGAATTTCTCAGAGAACGGCTCGTAGACTTGCTTCTCGCTGTAAATGCGCTGCACCGAGATACACACTTGTCCCGAGTTATAGTATGCCCCCACTGCACAACGCTTCGCAACGAAGTCCAGATCGGCATCGCGAGCAATGACCACAGGGGAGGTATTCCCCAGCTCGAGGGTCACTTTTTTGATTCCTGCTACCGATAAAATATGCCGCCCCACCTCTGGGCTGCCCGTGAATGTGATCTTGTCCACGCGCGGGTCGGTGACCAGCCATTCGCCCACGGTCCCACCGGAACCAACAACCAGATTGATTGCACCGGCAGGCAGACCTGCATCCATCAGGATCTCGCACAACTTCACTGCGGCAAGCGGGGTCGTTGAGGCCGGTTTTAGGACAATCGTATTTCCGGACGCAAGCGCGGGGGCCACTTTGTGAGCAACCAGATTCAACGGGAAGTTGAACGGGCTGATCGCCGCGATCACGCCCACGGGACGGCGAGTCCAAAAGCCAAAGTAGCCTGCGCCCGCGGGCACAGCATCCAGAGGGATCGTCTCCCCATGCAAGCGTTTGGCCTCTTCGGCTGCAATGGTGAAGGTACTGATCGCCCGGTCCACTTCGGCGCGGGCAAATTTAAGTGCTTTGCCTGCCTCAGCCGCAATGGTCGTTGCCATGTCATCAAAACGCTCACGAAGAAGTGAGGCCGTTTTGAGGAGGATCTCTGCCCGCTTGTAGGCGGGCAGATCAGCCATGATTTCTTCGGCGCGTTCTGCGGCGTCGATCGCATGATCCAGATCCTCGCGGCTGGCCGTCGGCAGTACCCCGATGACCGAACCATTGTATTTGTTTTTTACTTCAAGAGAATCCCCACTCCCTGTCCATTGACCACCAATAAGTAATTTGTATTCCACACTTCCTCCAGATCGAAACCATTATGCAGGCAAGTACTCTGCTGCCCATTCGATGTTGTGCTTCTGCAAGGTCTCGGGCGTCGGCACGCCATCATTGGTCCAGCCTGCCAACCTGTAATATTCATCTAAAGCGGATTCCACTTCTTCGTGAGTGAGAGCGATGCCCGCCGTGGGGCCGACTCCCTGCAGCTGCTTGAAGAACTTCTTCGGTAGTTTGTCGGCTCTGCGGTCCAGACCTTCGCGGGCATTGAACGTGCGGAAGAGATTCAAGCGACGTTCGCCCACTTTCATCAATTCTTCGACCGTGATATCCCAGCCGGTGACGGCACGGATCATCTCCACAGTTTCAGCGGGGCCGTAAAGAGTCCAGGCGGGGCCGAAGACGAACTGGCAGAGCTCCAGCGAGTCGAGCATCGAGTAGAAGACTTCCGTAAGGTAGGCAAAGCGGACCTTTTCGGGTGTGAGACTGAAACCGGGCTGAGGTTCGCTAAGACCGATCATCTTAAGCCGGTTGAGGTTTAGATCCGCCACACCCTCTTCATAATAGGGATCATGCTCCGAGGACTGGTGATCTGCACCAAAGGGATTGACCGCGTAGATCAAGCCAAGACTGCGCTTGGACTGAGGCATATGTGCGGGAGCCTCTGCGCCCTTGACGGTGATAAGGCATTCCTCAGCCCCATTGCCCCAGATCTTGGCAGCCCGCTCGGAACCCTTGCTGAGCACTTCACCCAGCGGTCCATCACAATTGACGGTCGCGTGCAATGCCTGGAGCATCGCGTCGGGGTCACCGAATCGTAGCTCGATGCCGCCTGTTTGTTCCTTGTTTATAATCCCCTTTTCGAAGCATTCCATGGCAAAGGCGATCGTCGCGCCACAGGCAATAGTATCCACGCCGTTCTCGTTACAGATCTGGTTGGCGTGCGCAATCGCGGCCAGATCGTTGATTCCGCAATAGGAGCCGAACGTGCCGAGGGTTTCGTATTCAGGACCGCCGTATCTCGGCTCGGTCTGGTAGGCGCCCTCCTGCACCTCGACCACCCGCTTGCAGCGGACAACACAGGCATAACAGGTATCCCGCTTCTTGAGAATGGTCTCCACCATGCGCGCCCCACTGATATCTTCACAATATTCGAACTGTCCTTCATTGTAGTTGCGGGTTGGCAGTGAGCCGATGGTGTTTTGGAAGAGCACCACGGTGGCCGTCCCCTCGGCGGCCAGGCCAGGCATATCGGGATTATCTGGCAAAATCTTGGGTCCGGTTTTATTGAGCTCCGTTAAAGCCGACGGATTGGCAACGCTCACCTTGTTCCTGCCGCGCGCAACCACCGCCTTCAGATTTTTCGACGCCATAACCAGCCCCATGCCGGTGCGTCCATTATGGCGGTTGGACATGGACAGCAGCGAAGAAAACAAGATACCTTTTTCGGCGGCCGGGCCGTGCTGCAAAATCTCAGCTTTGGGATCCACTTCCCTGTGGATAATGTCATCCACCTCCCCGGTCTTTTTTCCCATCAGATGCGCCGCGTCGCGCAGCTCTGCGCCGCCGTCGATGATCGCCAGGTAGACTGGCTTTGGTGATTTTCCTTTGATCACGATCCCATCGAACCCTGCAAACTTCAGCTCCGCCGGGAAAAAGCCTCCGCCCTGTGAGTCACCGATGCCACCACTGATCGGTGATTTGGCGTTGGCATTGATACGGCTCTGGCCAGAAATCGCTGCTCCGGTCGTCACGCCCGTCATGAGGGTCAATACATTTTCGGAGCCCAGCGGATCGGCTCCCTTTGGCATCTCGCGCAGAATATAGTGCATCCCCATGGCACTCCCACCCAGATACTTCCGGTAAAAGGCTTCTTCCGGCTCCTCCACCGTCAGTTCACCTTTTGTCAAATCAACATGCAGGATCTTTCCGTTATAACCGTAGGGCATGACGTCCTCCTCAATGCAGATTTTTCTCCATTATACAAGCGTGACAGGCTTACCACAACATAACCTTTCCGAAACAGACAATCGGGAGCCATTCCGCGGAGGAATTCGCACGACTGCAGTCCGCACACTTCCGACTTAGCGTGGGATCCCGTTGCTAAACAAATGTTATTTTGACTGTGCTGGCAATGGGTTTAGATCTTCCTCAACCGCTTCCTTGGTTATCTCCTTGATACCGTATGGGAAGCCATATTCGGCCATCTTGTCCATGAAGAGGACCGGGTCGAACGCCTCAGGTCCCAGTACACCTGCTCCTTTCCATTGACCGTGTTGGAGCAGATCCATGGCGATCACCGGGCTGAAGGCCGTTTGCACCACCACCGCCTGACAGCCCCAGGTCTTCATGCACTCTTCGTTATCCGCGACCTGATAGAGATAGACCTCACGAGGCTTGCCATCCTTCCAGCCCTTGACCCAGGTACCCGCGCACGTCTTGCCATGCATCTTGTCCCCGAGATGGGCAGGATCAGGCAGGCACGCGGCAACGACATCGCGCGGCGCAACCTGCACGCCCTTCACATTGATCTTTTCCTTCTTATCGAGCCCAAGCATATGCAGGGTTTTGAGCACACCAATGAATTGGTCGCCCAACCCGTATTTGAACGTCACGCGTTTTGTTTTCACCCAGCGCGGCAGCAACAGCACTTCTTCATGTTCAACGTTGACCACCTCGATCTTGCCAATGCCTTCGGGGAATTCGAAGACTTCCGGCTCCGAGAAGGGTTCGGTGGTGAACCAGCCTTTCCCATCCTCATAGATCACGGGCGGATTCAAACATTCTTCGATGGTCGTCCAAATGGAAAAGTTCGGCGCAAACTCATAGCCGTCAATGGTGATGTTCGCGCCATCGCGGATGCCGATCTCTTCGATCGCATCAAAGAGATGATCCTGGGCATACCGAGCGAAGATATCTGCCATGCCGGGCTCGACGCCTGTGCCCACCAAAGCCAGCAGGCCCTTTTCCTCCCAGGCTTTGGCTTTTTCAAACTGATAATCGCCCAGCTTGATCCCGGTCTTATGGAAAGGGTCATCAGGATGCGGCTCAGACAATGTCATGGCCATATCCATGTAGTTGACGCCGACATTGTAGGCCGCGTCGAAGATCTGTTTGTTGAAAACGGGGTCTACTGCATTCATGATGAGGTCTACGTTGTACTTCTTTGCCAGCGCTTCGATATCCTCCTGCTTACTGGCATCAAGGAATTCAATGGGAAATCGGTTTATGTCGCCTAGTTTTTGCTGCACCTCCTCGGCGCGCTTGACGTTGTAATCGGCAAGCACCATCAGTTCCATCCAATGACGAGGTTTCACGATTGCCGCAATGGCTTCCCCTACTCCACCCACCCCCACGAGTAAGACTTTCATAAACTCCTTTCTGTTGGCTCTACCACCCGTCATGTTGCGGGGGCAGACAAAGTTTGGTCCCTGGCACCGCCCGCCAGGGCAGGTGTGCCGCAACGGGACGAGGATCCGGCACGCGGCGGAATTTCGAAACCTTAGAAGTACACTTCCTTCATGATCTTCAGGTGCATGAACGATTCGGATTCCCGCACGCCGTCGATCGTAGAAAGCTTTTCTGTGATAAAGCGCAAGAGGTCTTCATGATCGCGGCAAACCACTTCGGCAAAAATATCGAAGCGCCCGCTCGCGATAATCATGTAAATGACTTCATCGAGTTTGGAAATTTTTTCTGCAACGTCAAGAAGCTTGCTGCCATCAACACGAATACCGATCATCGCCATGGTCTTGAAGCCCATGCGAAGCGGATTGGTAATGGCAACCACTTTGAGGTATCCCTGTTCCACCAGGCGGTTGTAGCGCAATCGGATCATGCCCGGAGAAACGTTCAATTGCTCGGCAATTTGCGCGAACGCGACCCGGCCGTCCTTTTGCAACGCCGCAATGATCTGCAAATCGATTTCATCAACAACTTGCGACGTTTGCGAAGTCAGATTGCCGATCACGCTTTCCATGTATTCATATTATGACGATTTGGCAACAAAGTCAAGCTTTGGTTGCCGAATCAGCAGTAATTTATGCCCGCGAGTGATTTTTTTGATAAGATGAGTCATGATGACTATGCGTAGTATCCAAAGATAAACGTCCAGCAGAATCTGCTGGACGTTTTTTAATGATCTAGTCGTGGTGCTCCCAGAGGCAACCACCGCTTTGAGTTTTACTGCGTTCCCACTTCGGCTTTGAACTCGGTCCAAATGCGGTCATACAGCTCGAGTGCATCGCCAACGTCCTCGATCCACTGCAGATTGGAGGCAACTTCTTCAGGAGGATAAACCCCTTCATCTTCCAGAATGGCAGGATCAATGTGCTCCTTCGCTGCTGCATTGGGAGTACCATAACCCACCCATTCCGCATTCTGGGCAGCGATCTCAGGGTAGTTTAGGTAGTTCATAAAGACCATGGCTGTATAGGCATTCGGCGCACCTACCGGGATCGCCATGTTATCCTGCCAGATGACAGCGCCCTCCTGCGGGATCACATAGACAATGCCTTCGCGCCCACCGGAGTCGGGCAAGCCAGCCAGGATCGCGTCGCCTGTCCACATATGCCCCAGGACGGTCTCGCCCGAGATGATCAGGTCGTCATTGGTCTGGCTGTCATAGGCTTTGACGCACTTCGACTGCTCGATAAGCAGGTTCTTGGCTTCTTCAAGGTGGGCAGGATCGGTGTCGTTGACGGTATAGCCCAGTTGTATGAGGGCGGCGCCAATCGTCTCACGCTCATCGTCGAGCATGCTGATCTGCCCGCAGTAGGGGGAATCTGGATTGAACATCATATTCCAGGAGGGCTCCAGGTCCGTAACAGCATTCGTGTCCACGGCGAACCCGGATGTGCCCCAGAAGTACGGAACAGTGTATTTTTGTTCAGGATCAAAGTATTGATTGACATTCAGCGGGTCCATATGCTGGATATTGGTGATCACGTTCCAATCCAGTTCCATGAGCATCCCCTCATCGACCATGATCTGGACCATGTAGTCGGAAGGGACGACGATGTCGTAGTCCGCGCCGCCAGCTTGTAGCGTGGCAAGAAGTGTCTCATTGGAATCAAAATTGGTCTCGGTGACGGTTACACCGCATTCTTCCTCAAATTGTGTCATGATCTCAGGATCAATGTATTCCACCCAGGTATATAGGAAGATCTCGTCTGCCAGCTGCGATTGGTCTCCACAGCGACCGGTAGTTTCCCCACCCCCTGGAGCCTCGGTTGCGCCGGGGGCATCTGTCGCAGCCGGAGCCTCCGTCGCCGCGCCTCCCCCACAGGCAGCCAGTATCATCGTAGCAATTACGATGATATAAATCACACTCTTCTTCATTTCTCTCTCCTTTTTAGTTGGCGTAAAGTCAAATGGTCACAATTAGACATCGGCATGACCGAGAAGACATAGATTCTTTTCGAAGGCATCACCTCCTTTGCTTTAGATAAACAATAAGGCCGCGGAAAGAAACGCCGCAACCGCAGAGATGAACACGGTGATCCATGCCAGTATTTTGCCAGCTCTGTTGGCATCCACCAGATCTTCACGATAACCGCGGAAGGAACGCCAGGCCCAGACCAAGCCCGCCAGGAGGATCAAACGCACGATCAATCCGGCAGGTTCAACCGCACCGGAGACGAAAAGGCCTACGAGACTGAAAAGCCCGAAGAGCCCCAGTCCAACGCCTGCACCCATGGACATGCCTTTGGTGTACACCGGCCCCCCGTTCTGCGCGCTGAGTGAGAGCCCCACCAGTCCAATAGACCCGAGCAGCAGTGCGGTGGAAAGCGCGTTAATCTCCGGCGTAACCCCTCGGCGCACGAGGGAATAAATGTATAAAGGCATGGTCTGTTCGCGGATACCTTTGGTGAATACCGTGATAAGGTAGTCATCCAGGGAGAGCGTGAAGGCCATCAGGGCGCCGCCAATAATACCCGGCATCAACAATGGAAGCGTCACCCGCTTGAATGTCTGCCACTCATCCGCACCCAGATCTGCGGCGGCTTCCTCAAGAGTCCGATCGAAGTCTGCAAGCCGGGCCCTCACGATGACATAAACAAATGGAATGTCAAAAGCAATGTGCGAGATCGTAATCGTATGCAGCCCGGTTGTGGCTCGGATACCAAACACATCCTGCAGAAATGGAAACAGCGCCTGATTGTAAAACAGCAGCAATGAAATGCCCATCACGATCTCAGGGATTACGATCGGCAAATACAAATTGGCGTCAAAGGTGGTCCGCAATTTAAAGCGATAACGCTCCATGGCGAGGGCAGTCAGCGTGCCGATCAACGTCGCGACGATGGTCGTAATCAACCCCACCAGCAGGCTGTTGCGAGCCGCATCCAGAAGCTCTGCATTCTCTGCAAGCGAGAGATACCACTCCGTAGAAAAACCTGTAAATACGGCCACAGAGCGTGTGTTGTTGAACGAGAAGATGATTAGGATCAAAACTGGCAGATACAGGAAGCCAAAAACCAGCGCAGCATTTGCCCCTAAGAGCCAGTTGCCAATGCGCGTCCGAAAACGGACTTGCTGGCGCGGATACGCCGGGAATACAGCAGATCGTGTGGTCACATTGCCCTCCGCGTGTCTTCGCTGCTCGAGCGGAAGTAGGCGATCACACCGATCAGCACCAGTAGCATCAGCATCAGCGACATCGACGATCCGAATGGCCAGTTGCGCGAGACTCCGAACTGGCGGTTGATCAGTGTCCCGATCATTTCGATCTTGCCGCCACCCATAATGTCCGGCGTAATAAAGGCACCGACCACCGGGACAAAGACCAGCACAAGCGCAGCAATCACACCGGGAAGAGTCATCGGCAGCATCACGCGTAAGAAAGCTTTCCATGGCGGGGCCCCGAGGTCCGCTGCCGCTTCCATCAACGAGTGGTCGAATTTCTCGATGGAGGCATACATGGGCAGGACCGCAAACGGGAGGTATCCATAGATCAGTCCAACGTTGACAGCGAATTCATTGAACAACAGCTCGAGAGGCTGGTTGACCAAATTCAACCCCATGAGAAATGAGTTAAGCAGACCTTCTGTGGCGAGAACCTGCTTCAACGCGTACGTGCGCACCAGAAAGTTGGTCCAGAACGGAATGATCACCAGGATCATCAGGGCATCGCGCCAGATAGGCTTTTGCCTGGAGATGAAGTACGACAACGGGTAACCGAGAAGGATGCACCAGAATGTCACAACCAGCGCGATGCGCACCGAATGCCCGAAGATGCCAAGGTAAAGGAATGGGTCACATTCGGGTCCTGAAAATTCTGAGATACAGGCGTTGAACAACTGGGTATAGTTCTCCAGCGTATACACCGGTGGGAGCTTGATGCTGCCTGCCCGCCCGCGCTCCACAAAGCTGATAAATAAAACAATCAATAAAGGAATATTGAAGAACAATAGAATCCATAACGCGCCCGGGCTGATCAGGCCGAACAATTGCATTGCTTTGTTACGACGGAAGAAGTTCAGCATCGAGTCACCTCATTCCGTGAGCAGCCGCGGGGATGTGTGTGCAAATGAGACGGTGGCTTCGTCGCCAATTTGTATGATCTCATGGTGCCGGTGCATGATATTTTGCTCGCGCACACGCACCTTTTGTCCCCCGGCGAAACGAACGCCATAATGCGTATCTGTGCCGATATAGATGACATCTTCCACGCGTCCACTGAGGTTATTCCCGTCTTGAAGCTTGCTATTCAAGCGCAGCTTCTCTGGCCGCACAGCCACAGATACCTGCTGACCGTTGGTAAACTTCCGGCTTGACTCCACGCAGACGGTCCCCGTGCCTCCCAGCTCGACTTCAACGGTAGAGCCGGTCTGGCTCATCACAATGCCATCGATGAAATTCGTCTCGCCGATGAAGTCCGCGACATACTTGCTGGCGGGGCGTTCATAGATTTCCTCGGGCTCTCCAATCTGGAGGACAACGCCCTTGCTCATCACGGCGATGCGGTCGCTCATTGTCAGGGCTTCCTCCTGGTCATGCGTTACATAAATAAAGGTAATTCCCACCTCGCGCTGCAAGGTTTTGAGCTCGAGCTGCATTTCCTTGCGCAGCTTCAGATCCAGTGCACCGAGCGGCTCATCGAGCAGCAGCACCTCGGGTTTGTTGACCAGGGCTCGGGCCAGCGCGACCCGTTGCTGCTGCCCACCGGAGAGTTGTTTAGGGCGCCGCATTTCCATCCCGGGCAGACGGACCATTTCTAGAGCCTCTGAAACCCGTCTTGAGCGGTCTGCTTTCGAGATGCCTTTCATCTCCATGCCAAACCCGATATTTTGTTCGACTGTCATGTGGGGGAAGAGCGCATACTGTTGGAAGACCGTATTTACCGGCCGCTGAAAGGCCGGCACCTGACTCATCTCTTTACCATGGATGAAGATCTTGCCGTCGGTCGGCAGCTCAAAGCCGGCGATCATCCGCAGCGAGGTTGTCTTCCCGCATCCCGATGGCCCCAGCAGCGAGAAAAACTCACCGTCCCTGATCTGCATGGTGACATGATTGACTGCTGCAAGGATGCCTCCCTCAGGAGTAACGAATTGCTTTAAAACATCCTGCATTTCAACGGCAAATTCATTCATTGATCTCTCCTACCAGATTTGCAATCTTGGTCTATTGTACTAAACTGACAAAAATTAGCAATAGGATAATATAAATCAAATCCCTCGATACAGTATCTGCAAAGCATCGAGGGATCAAAACGATAGCAGCTAAAGGGTGCGCGCAACTTCGCTTATGGCGTCATATAAACGATTCAAACCTTCATCGATGATCTCCTGTTGGATCGTCAGCGCCGGCTCAATTCGGATAGTGTGAGCATTGGTCAATGTGCCGGCCACTAGCACTCCGCGTTTGAATAACTCCGCCGCCACTTTATAGCCGATCTCAGGTGTGTGGAAATGCTGCCCGATCAACAGGCCCTTGCCGGTAATCTTTTTATAAACCTGCGGAAACTCCATCGTAAACTCATCGAGCTTTTCTATCATGTATTTACCCTTGCGGGCCGCTTCCTCCCAGAGACAATCGCGAAGAGTAATGTTGATCGCCGCAATTGCCGCCGAGCAGGCTAGCGCACCGCCGCCGGTTGTGGTGGTCTGCAGGAATGGGTTGGGATACATGATGTTATGGAAGATTTCCTCTGTCGAGCAAACCGCGCAGATGGGCATGACGCCACCGCCCAACGATTTGGCCACCGCGATAATGTCCGGTTCGACACGCCAGTGATCCACGCCCCACAGTTCACCAGTTCGGCCCAGACCAGTTTGAACTTCATCTGCAATGAGCAGTGACCCATGCTTTTTCGTCGCGGCTCGAATACGCGGCCAAAAATCGTCCGGTGGGACAATCGCGCCGGCTTCGCCCTGGATTGGCTCCATCAACACGCCGGCCACGCCGATCCCGATCGTGTCACAGATCTCGAGCTGGCGTTCCACAGCCTCCGCATCCCCGAACGGAACATGATAAACAGGCCCGGCATACAACAATCCCAACGGCTGGCGATAGTCCGCCTTGCCGATCATGGAGAGTGACCCCATAGTCTTGCCGTGAAATCCCTTCACGGCGACAATGAAGGCGGCCTTTTTTGTATACAGCTTGGCCAGCTTGATCGCCGCTTCAATCGACTCGGTGCCGCTGGCGGCAAACCAGCTGTATTTCAGGTCACCGGGTGTGATATCTGCCAGAAGGCGGGCAAGCACACCGCGCAGGGGATCGATCAATTCCTGGCTGGGCATGGGAGTGTGATTTGTGAGCTGCGCCTTCACCACCTCCACCACCTCAGGATGCGCCCAACCGAGATCCATCATGCCAAAGCCGCCGAGAAAATCAATATATTTGCGGCCGAGCACATCTTCGAACACAGAGCCTTTGCCATTCCACTCCGTGGCGGCCCACTGCCCGGCCTCGGTGACCGACTTCCGATATTCCAGCCAGCCGCGGTTGAAATGCTCGGCGAAGTTATATTTTGATTCATCAATGATCCATTTCCCCTCTTCCTCTGGAACAGTGGTTTTATGTATCACATCGATCCACTTACTGGAGTATTCGATTGCATGATTCAAGTCACGGGACATATGCCCTCCTATAAGTAAGATAGGTGGCAGGCCTTACGTAAGGATATAAGGCCTGCCAAACCGAGAGAATTAGTCACCGGGGTGTACCGGCCGCATTTTTCCTACAGCATCCTTGACGGGATTGATTCCAAGGTTGTGCAATGGATTGATGTCTATCACCTTGCCATCAATATCCGTGATCGGTTTTGGCACATCCTGTTTCTGGGTCGCCAGCGAAACAGCGACCGTCAGGAACAGAGACATAAAGAATGCCGGGAAAGAGGCCACGTAGGTTGCATCCCAGAAAGCGCAATCCGCGTCACCGGCACAGACCGCCATGGTCGATGGACCACCTAAACCGATATTGCGAGCGATCAGGATAAAGATCGCCCAGGTGACAAAGCCACCGAGATAGCCCGCCACCGCTCCCCACTGATTGGTCTTTTTCCAATACATGCCCAGGGCAAACGGAGCGAACAGGCCAACCAGCAGTAATGACCACGCCACAACCCCCAGTTCATAGATGACCGCTGCACTGACCGCGATGATGATTCCGATCGTGCCGTTGATTGCCACCATGATACGTGTCCACTTAACTTCCTCTTGCGAACTCAGTTTCTTCCCGAAGATCGGGAACAGGTTCTGGGTCACGACCGAGGCGCCCGCCAGCAGAGAGCTATCCGCCGTGCTCATCAGAGCGGAGGCAAGGGCAGCCATGAAAATGGCAGTCAGCACGGGCGGCATGTAATCCAGAGCCGCTTTGACGAGAACACCATCTGTATTCTCGAGCCCGGGAGCCAGGTTGAACATCATGATCCCGATCAGTGGCGACATGATGCCGAAGAACAGGTACAGCGCGCCCGCCATATACGTACCCCACACAGCCGTGGATTCATTGCGGGCAGACATCGAACGCTGGAACAGATCCTGGGTGGGGACTGAGCCGAAACCGATCGCCATCCACGCCGCGATCCAGTACATCCAGCCCATCGAGCCAAAGTAGCCGAGGTAACCTGCATCTCCACGCATGTCGGGTAGAAGCGTAAAGGGCTTGGGGTTATACAATGTCCCGCTGATATTGGTCATTGCCTCCCAGCCGCCTACCTGCTTCAACACGAATATGAAGATCATTGCCACACCACCCGCAGTGAAGAACATCTGGATGAAGTCGAGCAACGTATCTGCCAGCATGCCTCCGAGCATGGTATAGCCGGTCACCCAGACAGCGACCAGGATCATGCCAACCTCTATCGGCACGGCCGGGAACAAGGCATGGACGATCGTGCCCGCCGCGACCATCTGCGCGCCGGTCCAGACGAAGTAGGTCATCAGTTGCAGGATGGAGGCCAGAATCGTCATGCTTTTCCCGAACCTGCGCTCGAAGAAATCGACCACGGTCAGATACCGCGCCCGGCGCATGACTCGGGTGAACAAAAAGCCTGAAAGGAACAGACAGGCTGCGGCTCCAAAGGGATCAAAGATGACTCCCTGAAAGCCATACTGGTAGGCGGTGGACGATGCGCCCATCAAGGTCTCTGCCGCGAACCAGGTTGCCATCACCGATGCCCCCACCATATAGATTGGAAGCTTGCGCCCCGCAACGATGTAATCGGCGGCATTTGAGACTTTTCTGGATGCCCAAATGCCCACACCCATACGTACAGCAAAAAAGCCTACGATGAATGTGACGATGAGCCAAACGTAGGGATAGCCTTGTAGATCCATGTCTTAACGAAGCTCCTTTGCTTGTTTCCCGCCCCGGCGGGTGAAAATTTTAGCGGGCGCCCTCCCATAGGTACCCGCGTATACCCTAGAATTTTCGCGTCCACTCCTTTGGCCAGCGCTCGACCACTACTTTCTTTTGTGTGAAAAACTCAACCGCATCCATACCCTGACCATGCATGTCGCCGAAAAAAGAGTCCTTCCAACCGCTGAAAGGGAAGAATGCCATCGGTGCAGCCACACCGATGTTGATGCCAATGTTGCCCGCCTCCGCTTCATAGCGGAACCGGCGCGCCGCATTGCCGCTGGAGGTGAACAGACTGGCCTGGTTGCCATATTGCCCGCTGTTGACTAGCTCGATCGCCTCATCCACCGTGTTGACATGCATCAGGCTCAGCACCGGACCGAAGATCTCGGTCTGGGCGATCTCACTCCCGCGCGGGACATCAGAGAGGATCGTGGGCCGCACGAAGTAGCCGCCTTCGTAGCCTGCGACCTTTGCCCCGCGCCCATCGACGGGAATAGCGGCTCCCTCCTGGATGCCCAGCCCGATCAATTGCTCGACCCTGGCTTTGCTCGCAGCGTTGATCACCGGCCCCATCTGAACGCCTGCATCCAGACCATAGCCCACCACGCGCGTCGAAGCCGCATCACAGATCAGTTCGGTGAAAGTGTTGCGCGCCTCCGCCACGGTCACTGCGAACGAGACCGCCAGACAACGCTGTCCCGCACAGCCAAAGGCGGAGTCGGCAACGATCTTGGTTGCCATTTCCATATCCGCATCCGGCAGCACGATGACCGGATTTTTCGCCCCACCCTGCGCCTGGACGCGTTTGCCGTGCGCGGCAGCAGTCGCATAAATATATCGGGCAACATTCGTCGAACCGACGAACGTGATCGCGCGAATGGCTGGGTGCTCGAGAATGCCATCCACGACATCTTTCGCACCATTGACCAGATTCACAACACCCTTCGGAAAACCCACCTGGTCGATCAGCTGGAAAATGAACTGCATGGTCATCGGCACTTTTTCCGATGGCTTCACGATGTAGGTATTTCCGGCTGCAATCGCATACGGCAGATACCAGAACGTGATCATGCCCGGAAAGTTGAACGGTGCAATCGTGGCACACACACCCAGCGGCTGGCGGATCATTAATTCATCAATGCCCGGCGCGATATCCTCCACCAACTCGCCTTTCATCAGATGCGGCATGCCGCAGGCGACTTCCACATTTTCGATGGCGCGCACCATTTCGGCTTTGGCTTCTTCAAAGGTCTTGCCACATTCATTCGTGATCCGCCTTGCTATCTCATCGTGATTGGCTTTGAGCAGATCGCGCAGCTTGAACAGAAACTGCACGCGGTCTTGAACCGGCGTGCGCCGCCAGGCCGGGAACGCCTCACTTGCTGCCTTTGCCGCAACCTCCACATGCGCCTTGCTGCCCACCGGGGTCTTTGCGATCACCTGACCCGTGGCCGGGTTGATCACCTCCAGACACTCACTTGTGTTAGATGGGGTCCATTCGCCGTTGATATAGTTCAAGATTTCCATGATTTCTCCATGTCTCCTCTCAGGTTTAAGGTTGAAGGTCTAAAGTTTTACTCACCTTAAACCTTAAACGTTCTACTTTAAACCGTCACCTTATCCATTAACTCTGCCAGCCCCTCATCGATCAGATTCAACCCCTCATCCAACTGCTCTTCCGTGATCACCAGAGGCGGCACAACAAACAAGACATTCTTGAAGTTGAACACGTACACGCCATGGGCGATCAAAAAATTCTTGAGAGGAGTGACATCCATAGGCTCTTTCGTCTCACGGTTCTTTACCAGCTCAATCCCTGAGAACATGCCAATGTAGCGCACATCTCCTACCGAGGGATGTCTTATCTTCAGCTCTTCGAGGCACTCTCCTAAATGTTTCCCCACTTTCTTGGCGTTCTCAAAAATCTTATCTTCTTCATAAGCTTCTATGGTGGCCAGCGCTGCGGCACAAGCCAGTGCATGGCCGTTATAGGTCAGTCCCGCAAAGAGGACTTTGTCATCGAAGAACTTCGCGATCTTCTCGCGTACGATCACCGCGCCCAGAGGCACATAGCCTGAGGTAATGCCTTTTGCTGTTGTGATGATATCGGGCACCACATTCCAGTTATCCACGGCGAACCATTCGCCGGTGCGTCCCCATCCGCTCATGACCTCATCGGAGACGAGCAAAATTCCATACTTATCGCAGATCTCGCGCATGCGCGGCCAATACTCGTCCGGCGGGATGATCAGGCCATTTGTGCCGGTTACTCCCTCGAGGAAGATCGCGGCGATCTGATCTGGCCCTTCATGCTCGATCACTTCTTCCACATGCTTGATACACTGGAGACAACAATTATCTCTGTCCCTATCCCATCCGAACGGACAGCGGTAGCAATATGGATCCAGGAAGTGCACTACTCCTGAAATCGCAGGTTCGGCAGGTAAGCGGCGATAGTCCCCCGTCAGGGCGAGCGCACCAAGCGTCGCACCATGATAAGAACGATAGCGCGCCAGGATCTTGTGCCTGCCTGTGTAGAAGCGGGCAATCTTGATGGCGTTCTCGTTCGCTTCCGCCCCGCCAAGCGTGAAGAACGTTTTTTTCAAATCACCGGGCGTGATCTCCGCCAGTTTCTTCCCCAGCAGCCCGCGTGGTTCGGTGGCCATGCCGGGGCTGGCGAACGTCAATTTGGCAGCCTGCTCCTGGATTGCTTTCACCACTTTCGGATGTTGATGCCCGACATTGGTATTCACCAACTGTGAGGCAAAGTCAAGATAGCGCTTGCCATCTGCGTCCCAGAAATACGCTCCCTCGGCTTTCACCATCGGGATGGGATTCACCTGTCCCTGGTTCGACCAGGAGTAAAAGGTATATTCCTTATTTAGATCGACAATTTCTTTTGCTGTGAGAGGGGTCATGTTGTCTCCATAAAAATATGCAAGTACACAAGGAAACAGGTACACGTGACTAGTTGTGTACCTGTTTACATCTCTACTTCTTTATCTCTTTCACAATCTCTGCATACACATTCAATGTTTCGTCTATATCAGCGTCGCTATGTTCGTAACATAGAAACCAGGGCTCGCGGGCATCATGGTCCGGCATCACGCCGCATTCGATCGCCTTCTCTGCCAGATCGAGATACATGGCATGGTCACTGAGTGCCCAGTCACGCTGGCAGGTGACCGCGTCCACGCCCAGCGAGAAGGAGAACATTGCCGGATAACCGGTGAATACCGCAGGAATATCGTTCTCCTCGAAGATTTCTTTCAAGCCGTCCATGAGGCGCTGGCCGCGCTGTTCGATCGTTTTGAGGATCGGCTGAGATTTGAGCAGGCTCAAAGTGGCATACGCGCCCGCCACCCCTGGCTTGTTGTTGGTATACGTCCCGCCCTGTGCCACTCCCTGCCCGATAATGGACATGATTTCCTTCCTGCCGCCGAACGCTGCGATCGGGTACCCATTCCCCATGGCTTTCGCATACGTTGCCAGGTCAGGATTGATGTTGTAATGCTCCTGTGCGCCTCCGTTCGCAATGCGGAAGCCTGTCTTGACTTCATCCAGAATAAATACACAGCCATGCTCTTCGGTCTTCTCCCGGATTAATTCCAGGAATCCATCCTGCGGGTTGATCGCCGCGCAATTGCCCTGGCACGGCTCCGAGATCACCGCCGCGATCTGCTCACCATAGGAACGCATTACGCGCTCAAATCCCTCGAAATCATTGAATGGCAGCGTGATGATAAATTCGCGCATCGACTTGGGAATGCCCGACGAAGCGGGCACCGGGATCGGACTGCGGCGGTTGCCGTACGCTTCCACCGGTGCATAGGTAGACCACAGTGTGTGGTCATGAAAACCGTGATAATTGCCTTCGAACTTCAGAATGAGATCACGCCCCGTATACGCCCGCGCAACCCGAATGGCGTGCATGGTCGCTTCGGTGCCCGAACAGGCCAGCCGGACCATCTCGACGGCTGGCGCCATCTCGACGAGTAACTCCGCGACAGCCACTTCGAGCTCACCGGTCATAGCAAAAAGGATTCCGTTCTGGATCTCTTCGATTACCTTTTGGTCAACCTCATCGTAGGAATGTCCCAGGATAATAGGGCCGAATGCCATACGGTAATCAATATATTTTTTTCCATCCACATCCCAGAGATGGGCGCCTTTGGCCTTTTGCACATAGGGCGTGATGTTATCTCCCCAAAATCGGAAATTGGAATTGACACCTAGCGGCATCACGTTCTGAGCACGTTTCTGTAATGCCTGCGTCTGTGAACCGAACATATCTCCTCCGATCAGAATTAATCTGTACTTGCTGAAGCTTCCTTTTCAGAAATGGCTCGCGCGATACTTTCGGGAACACGCCACTGATACACATCCTTGAGAATAAGCGGCACAATCGAAGTGGTGGTCTTGCGAACGCCAGGAACTTTTCGCACGATTTCCGTGACAAAGTGATAGATTTCCGCGGTATCCTTCGCCACGATCTGAATGCTCACATCTGACTCTCCGATTCCACAGGCCACATAACTTACGTTGTCAAACCCCGCCATCTTTCGCGCCACTTCGAGGATTCGATCCGATTCCACTTCCAGCCATACATCCGCGATTGTAGTCAGACCAAATGCCTGCGGCTTTGCCACAGCACTGATCTGGATCACCCCTTCATTTACCATTCGATCAATTCGGTAGCGTACAGCACGCTCTGAAATATCCCCGATCCGCCGTGCGATCTCCGAAGCGGGCATACGTCCATCTTCAAGGAGGAGATTGACAATTTTTATATCAATTTTGTCGAAATTGTACATATTTTGGTTATTTTGTTTCCGAAACCTACATGGATATTCCGAATATACATCACGATATTAGTACAAGTCAAGCCCTGATGTCGGGTTTCATCATTCCACTTACGGCTCAGCTTTTCCCCTTACACCACGAGGCATCCGTCTTAATGAAACTGGAAACTGCTTTCCATAGCTTTGAGACAGATTTCACATTGACGCATTGAAACCGTACAGGTATAATCAACCCTTGGCATTATTACAACCCTGCAGGAGCAAATTATGACAACAGATAGTATGACGTCGGTAACGACGCTTGAACCAAAAACCAAATTAAGTGGAAAGATCCTCAAGACAACTCTGGCGGGCGCACTGGTGGATGTGGGGCAAAGTATTCCCGGTGTTATTCACATTTCACAGCTAAGCACCGACCCTGTGAACAAAGTAGAGGATGTGATCAAAGAAGGACAGAGTGTGGATGTGTGGGTCCGCCGCGTGAAGAAGGATCGCATCGAGCTCACGATGATCGAACCGCTCGCCCTCGAGTGGAAAGAGATCGAACCAGACATGGTCGTCAAAGGTAAAGTCGTACGGCTCGAGGCCTATGGCGCGTTCGTAGACATTGGTGCGGAACGCCCCGGAATGGTACACGTCAGTGAGCTGGCTCACGGTTACGTCAAGACCCCGAGCGAGATCGTTAAAGAAGGCGATGAAGTCGAAGCTAAAGTGTTGGATGTGAATCGCAAGAAGAAACAGATCAAGCTCAGCATGAAAGCTCTCGAGCCCGAAGTGGAAGAGTTCAAGCCGGCCAAGAAGGAAAACAAGAAGGCTGCAAAACGTGGTCCCAAGAAGGAAGCCGCGGAAATGCCCACCCAGGAAGAAGAACGGGAGCCAGAAATGACTGCCATGCAGATCGCCTGGCAAGAAGCGCTCGACAAAGCCAACGCGGAGAGGGCCTACAAGGTCAAACGCTCAAAATCCAGTGTTTCCCGCGAGCAGGAAGATTTGCTTGAGCGGACGATGAAGAAGCGCCTTCCCACCGGTGGATAAACATTGCAACAATAAAAAGAGCGGATTGCTATGCAATCCGCTCTTTTTATTGTTGCAGAAACTTAGACTGACGTATCGCTAGAGTATCTGGCAAATGCTTCGGGACGTAAAAACAAAAGGATGAACACTGCAGAGAAAAAACCACCCAGGTGCGCCCAGTGATTCACCCTGTAATCCGCTTCTCTGAGCAGGGTCTGGATGGCAGGGATGATCTGGATACCCAGAAAGTACAACACCACCCAGATCGCGCGAATGCGCGGCCAGAGCGGGACGATATTGAGAAAAACAAGTGTGCGAATGCGGCCGCCGGGGTAGAGCAGTAAGTAAGCGCCCATCAAACCGAAAATCGCTCCGCTGGCCCCAACGCCGGGGATCCGTGAGTCAGACTGCACGATTATGAAGAGAATGTGAGCACAGGTACCGGCGAGCAAATAAAAAGCAAGAAACCGCCAGGGGCCGCAGGCATCTTCCACGCGACGCCCGAAAACCCAGAGTGGAAGCATGTTACCTAACAGATGAAACAGGTCGGCATGTAGAAACAACGCGGTGATATTCGAAAGCGCGCCGGCGCCCCGAGCATTGAGGATCAAATATGGGGTTGCCGCATATCTCATAAAAAATGGCCAATACTCCTCCCCCACGATGAAGATCTCCACATAAAAGACGAAACAATTAATCAGAATCAACGTAAACGTCATGATCGGGAAAAACGAATAGCGGTTGGGCTCTGTATCATTCAGGGGAAGCATCAGATGAACCTAGTTTGGCATGGGTGGGATGGTAAAGTCGCGCAGACGATTCAACGAATCGATGACCAATAACAGATGTGGGATCAAGATGAGGAACCATCCCAGCGCCGCGGTGACCAAGCGCGCAAACGTGGATCCATCCCCGTGCTCATCAAACACCTTTTGCCAGAAAACATGTCTGGAGCGGACCTCGACCAACGAAAGCAGAAAACTTCCTAAGATGACGAATGGAAATCCGAGCCACAGATAAAATGCTGGGTGAGCGAAGGGGTTTAATCCCACCTGAATGAGAGCGAAGCTTAGATATAACACCGGCCAAGAAAACGTCAGGCGCAAGATCGAGGCAGCCGGAGCAATATAGCGAATGTTTTCTTTTCGTAGTCCTTCTAACCGGATGATCTGCCTGTAGATGTGATCGAATTCCTGTGTGTTTTTGGCTTTTGAAGCTAGCCCTTCGTAAGTCTTTAAAGCACCTTCAAAATCCCCTTGCTGCTCGAGCTGCGTGGCTGCACTCAGCGGATTGGCTTTTAGGTGTTGTGCCTCTTTCAGCGCCGCAGCAGTCTCGGCGTTGGATGAGTTCAGTCGATACGCTTTTTTCAAGGCCGCAATTTTTTCATCAACATCTGGCGAGGTTCTACCGATGAATAACCAGACTTCTTCCAGCTCAGGATGTTTTTCCGCAGATTGCCGAGCGAGACGGAGAGCCATTTCCAACTCATTTTGTTTGCGATGTACTTTCGCCTCGTTAAGCAGATGAATGGCTTCCTCAATGTTCTTTGTCTGCAGGGAAGATAGCTGTTGTTGCTGGAGCCTGGTCAGATACGCCCGCACCCTTTCGTTGGCAGGATTGATGGTCAGGGCGTTCTCACAGGCGATGATCCGGTCTTCGAGGGATTCAACCACGCCGGACAGCCAGATCCACGCCATTTCATTGCGTGGATCGGATTCCACGATTTCAAGTAATATTTCACGTGCCTCATCTTTGCGGCCGGCACGCGCTGCCTGGATTGCCCTCTGAAGAGCCTCTGCGGACGACATACGAAATTGCCTTAGATTTCTGTGTCTTCCTGCAATTCACGCAAGAACTTCTCTTTGTTCGCCGAGCGGGCCGTCTTCCCACTGGATGTTTTTAGAATCCACTTTGGCCCCACAACCCGCACATAACGCAAGGCAATGGCAGAATTCTTCGTCACATGCAGGCGGATCGCATCCGCAACCTTCTGCTGTTCGGCTGCATCCTCCGAATCGACTTCGGCAATAATCACCACATCTTCGGTCCCCTGTGCCTCGTCGAACATGCCAAACGCGACAGATCGCCCAGCGTGTACGCCGGGTACTTCGTAGGTCAGGGACTCCAGATCTTGAGGATAAATATTTTTGCCCCCCACGATGATCATATCTTTCTTGCGCCCGGAGACGAATACCTCTCTGTTGGAAACATAGCCATAGTCTCCTGTAAGATACCATCCGTCGCGCAGGGCCTTTTCAGTGAGATCAGGGCGATTGTAATAGCCTGTCAACATGCAATCGCTCTGGAGGGCCAGCTCACCAATGACGCGGTCAGACACCTCGTTGCCGCTCTCATCGAGAACCCTTACTCTTACATTCTCCAGCGGCTGCCCGGAGGACATCATCTTCATGGATGGGCGACCATCGAAGGGATCCTTTGCCAAACGCTCCACCATGAAGGCTTCCCGGTCGATCTCCTCGACAACGGGTTTGCTCCCCAACCGGCTCTGGGTTACACCGAAGACATTTTCCGCCATTGCATAGGAAGTCTGCAGCGCTTCGAATTTCACGCCGTACTCTTTAAAGCGCTCATAAAAGGCTACATGACTTTCCCAGCGCACAGGCTCGGAACAATTTATCACTCCCCGTACAGACGACAGATCCACGCCCTCGATGTGCCGATCACGGATCTTCTGCGCGCAGAAATTATAGGCAAAATTGGGCAGCCAGGTAAGCGATCCCCGGTATTTTGAGATGGATTGCAACAGCCTGTAGGGCGCGCGCACCCAATCAAAGGGCGACATCAGCACGAGATGAACACCCGAAAGGATGGGCATCAGAAAACCGGCGATCAACCCCATATCATGATAAAGCGGCAACCAGGAAACAATCACGTCATTTTCATTCAACGATAATGCCTTGCCGTATGAACGGAGCTGGTTGAAAACAGCCTGATGAGCCAGCGCCACACCTTTTTGCAAACCGGTCGTCCCGGACGAATGCTGTAGCAGGACGATGTCATCATGTTTCCGCTGAAAACCTTGTAGGGAAGAGAAGTCAATATCGAATTGAGACTCAATTTGATCCGTAACGATGACCGTCCGAACAGAATCGCCCTCATGCAACGCGGATTGCACATCCGCTTGAAATTCCGGATAAGTCACGATCGCAGCAGGCTGTGTTATAGAAATTAGTGCAGAGAGATCGGCGCGGTAACGATCGGGTGAAAGCTTTTCAGTCAGGAACGGCATGATCGATGGAATGGCGCCGTGCAAGATGGCTCCCCAGAATGCATAAATAAGGTCTTCGCCGTGCTGCAGAATCAACACGACCACCTCACCGGGCTGTATCCTCTGGCGTTCCATCGTCCGCGCATACGCACTCGCTCCACGCAGCAATTGATTGTAGGTTAACGGTACATCTTCACGGCCGGAAAACTGCAGGGTAATGGCGACCCGGTCGGGGATCCGTGCGTGAAGCTCTTTTAGTTGTTCGGGAAATGTCGCTGTTGAATCCATATGATGGTTACAAACCTACTTGCGTAAGATCATGCCGTCAGGGACAGCCAAACTTTTGTATTTCAGGAGCCAGCAATTTTGCAAATCGCTTTTCCCCTGAAGTTCTTCGATGAAAGTATTGGTCTGTAAAATCCTCAGGTGGAATAGCATTCCAATAATCCAGCCAAATCATATCCTGCTCTGCTGTCCACGCCTGCATAAACCGTCGATACTCGTCGTAGACCCACCGGGGATAAAATCCATTGTATCGTACAAGATGATCGGCGCCTTTGGCCACAAAGATGGGCTCGTTCACCAGAATCATGGGGACATCTCCGGTCACGCGAGCTGCCGCTGACAAAAGATCCAGCATCAGTGAATCAAAAATGCTGGATATCTCATCAGGTGACCGCTCTTCGTAATTAAGATCCTGGCTGACCTCCGAGCTCGGAATACCGGGTGCTGGCTGCAGGCTAATATGGTCATCAATTCTCGTTGCGCCCCACAGGACTCCGAATGCCTGCATGAGTGCAATATTTTTCAGCCGTTTGCGCTGACCGACCAGTGTCCTATCCCAGAAAGAAGACTCATCGATAGGTTCAGAAAAATGTGTGAGTTTCAGATCATAGCTCTCGGCCAATTCCAGATAACGGTGCGCGTGGGGACGGATAAATAGAGTTTCTCCTGCTTTGGGTTCGAGTGTCGAGAGCGTGATCAGCCAGAACACCAGATCGGGCTGGTGATCCATCGCGTGATCCAGAATAAGCAGATCGCGTGTGGGATAAGAAAACGGATAACCCAGATTGTAGGCCCGGACGTTGCGTCCATCACAGGTCTGAATATTCAGGCCATTGATCTGCTCCGATAATGTATCGTCTGGCCCGAGTCCGAATCCCCAGGTAGCAGAGTCTCCCAGGAGAACCAGGCGAAACTCCTTGGCAGGCTTCTCTTTCGAAATGACATGTGTGCCAAACATGGCATCGAAATCTTCATAGATGGGCGCATTGTAGCCGGTAAAGTAGAAGGCGGGCTTCTCCTCATAAGGAAAGCGCAGCCTGCCCGGAATGATGGAATTGTAAAGAGTAAGCTTCCCGACCGGCGGGTTCACCAGGGCAAAGAGCAGGTTGATCGCGGCGAACAGAAATAACGCTTTTAACAACACCCTTAACGGATGGACTTCAGCCTTCATTTTCGCGAGGTGATCAGTGCCGCCAGTTGGTTGAGGTTATCAAATGTGTTGGCATTCAATTCGGTGTCTTCGATCCGCACACCGAAGGTATCTTCAACAAACAGAGCCAGGTCCATCAGGCTGAAGGAATCGATCAGGCCACTGGAAATCAGCGGCTCATCTGCGGAAATCTTACGGTTGGGTTGTTTCAGAATTTGCTCAGCGATGTATTTTTCAAGGCTGGGAATCATTGAGTCTGTCACAGGATCTTCCTTCGCTTAACTAGGGTTTTGTATCACAGGCGATGGATTGCACCGCCGGGTTGATCTGCTGCACGAGCAAGCGCTCCCCCTCCAGGGAGAGGTGCAGCCCGGCATCCGAAAAGTATTCCCGGGGGATGGCGCTCCAAAGATCGAGGTACTGCCATCCGGCATTCCCGGCCTGCGTGGCGATCGCCTCCCGATACTGGTCATAAACCCAGCGTGGGTAGCCAACATTGTAACGCACTTGGCTCACCGCCTCATCCACGATGTAGATGGGCTCGTTCACGATCAAAAGCGGAATCGGGTCAGCAATTTCAGCGCCCGCCTGCAGAGCGCTGAGCTGGAGCAGGGGCTTTACATCGTCTGATGGTTGTAAAGTCCGAAAGCTGGGGTCGTTATCCACGTGAAAATCGACCGGCGCATCGGGGGCGAGGGTATTTGTGTCTGAGCCGGTCGCAGTCCAGATAATCCCAAGGATCTCCAGCTTGATCTGGCGGGCCAGGTTCGATCGCCGACCGACCAGCGTCCGATCATAGAAACTGGGTTCTTCTGTCACGAGAGTCTTGCGCTGCCGCAGAGAAATATCATATGTATTCACTACATCAATGGCGCGTTCACGATTTGCAAGCAGGAATGGGTTGATCCTCTGGGAAAACAGGGTGTTGAGTGTAACGAACCAGATGATCAAATCGGGCTCATATTCGGTTGCCTTATCCAAAATGATCAGATCTTTAACCGCAGATGGATGGGGATAGCCGAGGTTATAGGCCTTGATCTGCAAGTCTCCACACTGAATGTTCAAATTGTTCCACTGCTCGGAAATCACCTCATAAGCCCCCAGGTCTTCGCCCCAGATCGAGGAATCACCGATCAATGCAATGCGGTATTCTCGCGGACCCTTGGACGCCGCGATCAAGTGAGAAGCAAACATCGCATCTACATAGTCCACCGTGACCGTATATGGATCCCCCCTGATCCCAAAGGGAAGCCTTGTCCTGCCGGGGAATACGACGTTATAACCAGAAACCTGGACGCCCTGCGGGTTAGCCAGAGCGTAGACAGTATTAATGATGACAAACAGGCATAATGCCTTAAGAAGGACACGCAGCGGGCTGATCTCGGGGCTCATGTTACACCAAATAATATCGCCATCACTGCCCACACTTTGGCAGGAGTAGATAATGAGAAAAATAACCAGCCAAGCGAAACAAAATGAAACGTCAAAAAGACGCCTGAAAATCTCAGCATAGCCTGACCGGTGGGGGTCCTCCCCCAGGCAGGTGTATGGTCTTTCATATAATCGCTCCAGCGGTTTTGGATAAAAAGACCGGCTCCATGCCATAGCCCCCATAGCACAAAGCCGGTTGTCACACCATGCCACATGCCAATGAGGACCATGGTGCTGATCTGCGCGATCAGGATCGTCAAAAAGGTTGGGAACGGCTGCTGGCTGGAGCGCAGAGCGCGGGTCAATGGATTAAAGAAATAGCTGCGGAACCACTGGGTCAACGTCATGTGCCAGGAGTTCCAGAATTGGCTGAGATTCGGTTTCAAATACGGGGATGCAAAATTTTCTGGCAAGCGCACGCCGAGCAGCCTAGCGATCCCGATGGCGATATCGGTATACCCGCTGAAATCAAAATAGATCCGTAGGGAATAACTGTATAAAAGTACCCACATCCACGCCGACGAATGCACCTGTTCCACAAACACGTCATTCAGCGCGATCCAGGCCAGTGCATCGGCGATCACGAATTTCTTGAACAGCCCCACGAAGAAACGCGTGCCTGCCTCCACCCAACCGGCGCGGTCCAGCTCGACCGGTTCGTTCAAGTCACGATTGAAGCGCTCCAATCGATCGATTGGCCCCGCCGTAAATGAAGGGAAGAAAATAACATAGTTGACATAATCCCCCAGGGGAACAGCGGGCAGACGCCCCGCCTTGCGGTCGAAGATGGTGTGCAGCAACCGAAAGGCCACGTAGGAGAATCCAAGCCAGGAAAGGGCATTAAACCCAATTGCATCTTTACCGCGCAGGGTGGAGAGAGTCTCAAAAAGCAGGCTCAGCAGGCGCGGAACTTTGATCAGCACAAACAGAATAATCAATCCTAACGCTGCGAGCACGAGCAGGACCGGTGAGAATTTCCTGACGCGTGAGAGCGCCAGAATGAGGGCCAAAAGGAAGATCAGGGCCGCAACCATCCATTGCAGCCTCGGTGTTTCTACGGTGAAGATGGATCCGAACCCGAGATAACGGTTCAAATCCATCAGGATCATGACCCCCATGATAACAGTCAGGGCCGGGAGACTCTGTTTCCAGCCGCGCACCTCAGGAGTCGAGGTCAGCAACCAGGCAAGGATCGTCACGAACAGGGTGAATGTGGGTAGCCAAAACGTCAGCGTAACCTGTTCTTGAGGGGGCTGCAGCCAGTAAATAAAAAAGGCGCTGACTCCAAGCAACGCCAGGGAACGGCCCCATTTGAGTTGTCCGACCAGGAAGGCAATCGCCGCAATAATGAAGAGCTGCGATATGGACATTTAGAAACCCTGATATATCCAGGTGGGCGACGTATCGGCAGTGAAGATAACCAGGGCGATCAAAATCAGACATAGCAGCAGCGCTAACAGATTTTCTCGGGTAAACAGGACTTGAGCTACTTTTTTCATATGGCTACTCGCTAGGATTGGCGTAAATAAGCTTCCATGAATTCATCCAGATCACCATCGAGCACGGCTTGCGTATTGCCAGACTCGTGCTCGGTACGATGATCTTTCACCATTTGATAAGGATGTAACACATAAGAACGGATTTGGCTTCCCCATTCGGCTTTTGTATATTCGCCGCGCAGCACTGCCCGTTCTTCTTCTCTCTCGGCCTGTTTCAATTCGAGCAGGCGAGCCCGCAGAATGCGCATGGCAAACTCACGGTTCTGCGTTTGCGAGCGCTCATTTTGGCAGGTAACCACAATGCCGGTTGGAATATGAGTGAGGCGGACAGCCGTCGCATTCTTTTGCACATTTTGCCCACCGGCACCCGACGAGCGATAGACATCCATCTTAATGTCACTCGGATCGATCTCCACCTCGGCATCATCCATGGCAACCTGCGGCAGGATCTCGACCAGGGCAAAAGACGTGTGCCTGCGATGCGCGGCGTCGAACGGAGAGAGCCGCACGAGGCGGTGAACGCCTTTCTCCGAGCGCAGGTATCCAAACGCATACTCACCATCCACGGAGATGGTGACACTCTTGATGCCTGCCTCTTCCCCTTCGGTCAGGTCCAGGATTTCGGTCTTGTATCCGCGCGCTTCTGCCCAGCGCAGATACATGCGCTGGAGCATAGCTGCCCAATCCTGTGAATCGGTACCACCGGCGCCCGCGTGGATGGCCAGGAGCGCAGAGTCCTGATCGTACTTACCCGAGAGCATCGCGGTAAACGAGCGCTTCTCCAACTCCGATTCGATGGCAGAGACTTCACTCTCCAGATCGGGGCGCAGGCTCTCATCGTCCATTTGGGCGAGCTCGAGCGTGTCGTCCAGGCGGCGCGAAAAACCACGCCACGATTCCACTTCTGCCTTGACGCTGTTGTACTGCTTCATGACCTGCTGCGCCTCGGTCGGGTTATTCCAAAATTCCGGAGCCTCTAATTCTTTTTCAAGCTGGGAGAGTTTCTGTTCTTTAGACGCGAAGTCAAAGACGCACCAGTAATTGTTGAGTCAAGTCCTGCGCGGACTGTAGTCGATTTACAAGGTCTTGCATATTTCCTCCACGGTACTCACTATGTTCCAGCTAAGGATAATTACTATTTTCCCAGAACGCCCTGAACAAAAGCATCCGGGTCAAACGGAATAAGATCTTCGGGCTTTTCACCGAGCCCTGCAAACAAAATCGGCAAACCAAGCTCGCGCTGAATGGCAAATGCCATGCCGCCGCGAGCAGACGAATCGAGTTTCGATAAGATTACGCCAGTTACCCCTACTGCTTCTTTAAATGCCTTTGCCTGCTGCAAGGCATTTTGCCCTGTCGTTGCATCGAGCACCAGCCAGACGTGATGTGGCGCACCGGGCAACGCTTTCCCCACGACTCGATAAACTTTTTTCAACTCTTCCATGAGGTTGAAACGCGTATGCAGGCGCCCTGCAGTATCGATGATGACAATGTCCACGCCATGCGCCGCACCAGATTGGACAGCGCTGAAGGCCACCGCGCCAGGGTCAGATTCAGGCGCGCCGGCGATCACATCCACATTCAACCGATCGCCCCACACTTGGAGCTGGTCCACAGCCGCGGCCCGGAATGTATCGGCCGCGCCGAAGAGCAGGGTCTTGCCCTCTCTGTGATAACGCTGTCCAAGTTTCGCGATCGTCGTGGTCTTGCCGGAGCCGTTTACACCGACCACCATAATTACGGAGGGCGTGCCGTTCCATTCAAGAGGCGGCGCGGGGTCTAGCCGAGCACGGAGCTCGGCCCGGAGCGCCTCATAGAGCTCCTCAGAACGGATCAGGCCCTGGTCCCGTACGGTGATCCGAAGCTCTTCCAGAATTTCAGCAGTGGTCTCAATTCCAATATCTGCCTGAATCAGCAGAGTCTCCAAATCCTCCCATGTTTCTGCGGTGATTTGGGTTGCACCCAGCAATGTAGCGATTTGTCCAAAGGCGGTTTTGCTCGTTTTGGCAAGCCCACTTTTCCATTTCTCGAAGAATTCAGCCATGACGGGCGATTATATCATGAGGGTATTCTATGATATACTTTTTTTCCGATTGAGGGCAAACGAAAAAAAAAGATTGCCAGAGATATTTTGTTTGAAAAGGTGAAACAAAAGGTGTAAGAATCATGTCAAATGAACCTGTTGCTGTTACTGATGCTGAATTCGAAAAGACCGTCCTGCAGTCCTCTGTGCCTGTGATCGTAGACTTTTGGGCGCCCTGGTGCAATCCCTGCAAAATGGTGGCCCCTGTCCTCGACAAGCTGGCAAAAGAATATGAAGGCAAAATTTTGGTCGCCAAAGTCAATACCGATGAAAATCCGGAATGGATGATGAAGTATGGGATTCAGGGAATCCCGACCATGCTGTTCGTGTCGAACGGCAGGATCGTTCATCGCCAGGTGGGTGCTTTGCCAGAACGCATGCTGCGCGATGTTGTGACACAGTTCATGGAGGTCGTCAGTCAGCCGTAAGGCGCCCAGAGGAGGGCACGATGAAAAAGCCTGCTGTCGTTCTTTGTTCGATTTTTGCACTGTTGCTGGCTGCCTGTCAGAATATTCTTACGCCGACCGCCGCGCCTGGTCCCACCATTGATTCTGCGGCAACATCAGATGCACTCTTCAGGACCGCCATCGCCCAAACGTTGACGGCTCAACCGACGCCGACACTTGTCCTCGCGGAAAATTCGCCGACCCTCCCCGCAGAGTCGCCCACGCTGCCTCCGACCGAGGTGCTCCCCGCGACCTCTAGCGCGACCTTACCCCCTGACGTATTCACCGCCACCCTGCCAGCCGACCTATCCGCCACGCCTGCTACAGCAACATTCTCTGTTGCGACCGCCACGAGCGGGCCCGCAGACACGGCTCCGACGGCAACCCTCGCGGTGGGGCAGGTGACCGCCGTATGGACCCTTGCAGTCCGTAAGTATGGAACGCTACCGCCCGCAGTCCCATCCAGCCAGATCACACTTGTGAACAAGGCTAGAACCGAAGCATATATTTCGCTGCAAGTTACGATGCCTGATGGCCAGTATTCCATTCTCGAATATCCGGTGGAAGGCTCGATCAAAATCCAGGCTCCAGTGGGGTCATACCTGTATGTAACCTGGGTTGGTGGTCGGAAGATGGTTGGAGATTTCAGACTTCGCAACGATCAAGATCTCACCATCACATTGTTCAGAGACAGCGTTGAAATTAAGTAGAACATCACATCCAACAAATCAATTGAAAGTGAATCAGGAAATGAAACGAAACGTGCTCATCATCGGCGCTGTGTTCATTCTGCTCGCCAGCGCCTGCGCTCCCCAGGCAACACCCACAACGAACCCGGCAGACGTTCAAGGGACAGCCCAGGCCGCCGCCTTTACTATGGTGGCTGAGACCCAACAAGCATTGCCCACTGCCACGGTCCCGCCGACCGTAACGCCAACCGTTCCTCCCACGAATACACCGCCTCCGCTTCCTACTCTGAGCACTCAGGGTACCCAGGAGACGCCTGCTGCAGGAGCAACTGTTGCTGTTCCCACAGGCTTGCCGACACTCACATCCCAACCGCAACAATCCTCATCCAGTTCGACAAACAACCAGGATATCTGCAATCAGCCTCTGACCTCGTGGCAGGGACCGACTGCAAATTTCTCCATCGCGAATCAGACCAAGCCACAGGGGACGATCGTTTTGTCCATGTATGTGGTGACCGAGTTCAACCAGTGCGGCTATCTAAACATCACGGGCGATAGCTTCACGGGGCCCATTGGACAATATAGCGCCGCAGCTTTCATCACCGGCAAGCAAAACCTAAAAGCATTTGGCTCATTCCGGATCACGGAAGGCAACTGGAAGGTTGTCGTTCGGAATGACAGCATCCTCGCCCAGGGCGGATGTTCACCCAACTGCTAACCAATCAGGAGACATTGATAAAGCATGAACCGCATTTCCATTCTCACGACCGTCGTTCTACTCACCATGATCCTCAGTGCATGTGGAGCGCCAGCCGTCCCCACCATCAACCCGGTGGATGTACAAAACACTGCCGCTGCCGCCGCGTTCACCATGGTTGCACAGACGCAGGCTGCGATCCCCACGGCTACTCCGCTGCCGCCCACAGAAACGGCAACGGCAACCGTTGCAGCAACAGATACTCCCCTGCCTTTGCCGACCCTGGATGTGACACTGACCGCCACAACTGCGCCCGTTAGCAGCGACAGCAATGCCAGTGTGGATCCCTGTTCAACGAGACCGCTTTCACCCAAGCAAGGAAGAGAGACGGTTATCAGGGTTGTGAACACTACAAAATATGCTGTTAGAGTATCCATGTATCTCAATGAGACGGCAGCACACGGTGAATGTGGATATCGCTCTTTTGATCTTTCCAAAAATAACGATACCGTGTTTACCGACCTGGTACAGGGATGCTATAACCTGTGGGCCTGGAGCCTGGACAACAAGAAAGCCTTTCAAGTCGGCAGCCCAACCGCATGCATTAATAACCCGGATAAATGGACCTTTGAAATTTCTGAGTCAAACATAAAGTTCGTCGGTCCATAACCGGGTCGAAAACGCATTGAGATAAAGGTGAGCAGGGCCCTGCTCACCTTTATTTTTGATCACAGCGGGGAACCATCCTATTGCATCGAGCGTCCTTCCATAAAAATAGTATTGGAGAGAGAATGAGAGCACTACTATTAATCACAATGCTCCTTGTCGTGACCGCCTGTACCGCACTCCCTGGCACAGCTACTTTGCCGCCTGACACCGCAGTCACGAGCCCACCCATTAATAATATGCCAACTAATGAGCCTCAGCCCGACCCGTTCGCCCCGCAACCGGGAGATGCCCCGTTGACCCGCGGAGAGGCTTTTCTCAATGAAGCCAGCCTGTTGATCCGCGAGAGCTATCCGCCACAGATTGCGCTATCGCTGAGCGGAGACCTTCCTACCCCGTGTCATGAATTGAGAGTAGCCGTAGGCGCACCCGATCAAGAGAACAAGATCATGGTGGATGTATACTCTGTGGTGGACCCAAATACAGTCTGCACGCAGGTCATTGAACCGTTCGAAGCGCAGATCGAACTGGGGACATTTCCTACCGGGCACTACACGGTCTGGGTCAATGGTGAGCTAGCCGGTGAGTTCGATTCATAAGCATTCAGCCAGACTTTTGTCTGGCTCAAATTTCTTCTACGCGGCTGATGGTAGCCAGGCGTGCATTTGTCAGCTTGACCAGGTCGGCCACAGGCAGCCTGATGTTGAGTCCCCTCTGCCCTCCTGAAACGTGGATTTCGGAATGATTCTGAGCAACGGAATCGATCACCACCTGAAACCCCTTGTTGATCAATGCCAGAGGTGAGATTCCGCCCGCCTGTAAACCAGTGATGGCTTCCGCTTCACGCTCTGTGGGCAAATGAACTTTTTTCTCGCCGAGGAATGCCGCAAGCAGCTTCAAGTCCACGGCGCTGGGGCCCGGGATGACGGCCAGAATTGGTTTCTTGGGCTTATCGCGTGTCACGACGATGGTCTTGAAAATCACGTCAGGCGATACCTCCAGGAACTCCGCGGTCTCCAGGGCGCCCATCTTTTCGGCAGGCGTTTCGAAGGCTGTGTAAGAAACCTTCCGGGAGTCTAAGAAGCGGGTGATGTTATTTACCGGGGGCATTGTTAGATCCGTCTCAGATTGATCTTTCTCATTTTACCGCTTCCCGGCGCGCGTAGTAAAATAAATGGCTATGAGAGCTCCTAAAACCGCCGTTGCACTCGAGAGACTACTGGAACAGCTGCCCGATAACTACACTCTGGCAGACAGGGAATTGATTCAGCGTGCCTACCGGGTGGCAGAGGAAGCTCATCGTGAGCAAAAACGGCACTCGGGCGAACCCTATATCAGCCACTGTCTTGCGGTTGCCAGCATTTTGGCGGACCTACGCGTGCCGCCGGAAGTGGTCGCCGCCGGGCTGCTGCATGATACTGTTGAGGATACCAGCATCACCCTGAATGACATCCGGCGGGATTTCGGCGGGACCATCGCCGTGCTCGTGGATGGCGTGACCAAGCTGACCAACCTGCCTCGAGTCTCACGCGATGACCAGCATGCCGAGAATCCAAACGGGAATGGCAACCATAACGGCCCGGAACCGGTGATTACGATTTCGGGGGCCCCAGCCCTCGGACGTAAACAAGACCTTGTCTCCGAGACCTTGCGTAAGACCTTCCTGGCCATGGGGGAGGATGTTCGCGTGGTCATCATCAAATTAGCGGACCGTCTGCATAACATGCGTACACTGGGCTTTATGCCCGAGCCAAAGCGCAAGCGCATTGCGAAAGAAACGCTCGATATTTTTGCGCCCCTGGCCAACCGGCTGGGCATCTGGCAGATCAAGTGGGAGCTCGAGGATCTCGGCTTCCGTCATCTGAACCCGGAAAAATACAAGGAGATCGCGGACCAGATCCAGGAGCGGCGTCCAGACCGGGAAGTGCAGATCGAAGCGATCAAAGACAATCTTTTGCGCTTGCTCGAGAGTCACAACATCAAAGCCGAGATCAGTGGGCGACCCAAGCATATTTACTCGATCTATAAGAAAATGACCCAGAAGGGAAAACCGTTCGATCTGGTGCGTGACGTGAGAGCGGTCCGACTCATCGTGCCAGATGTACCATCCTGTTATGCAGCCCTGGGTGTCATTCATACTCATTGGCGTCCAATCCCCGGTGAATTCGACGATTACATCGCCGCGCCCAAGGATAACTTTTATCAATCCCTTCACACCGCCGTGATCTATGAGGACAAGCGTCCTCTCGAGGTGCAGATCCGCACGGCGGAAATGCACCAGAACGCGGAATATGGCATTGCCGCGCACTGGCGCTACAAGGAAGGCACACATCGCGATAAATCATATGAGCAGCGCATCAACTGGCTGCGCAATATGATGGAGTGGCGCACTGATGTGAACGACGCGCAGGAATTCGTGGAAGGCATGAAGACGGATGTCTTCCAGGATCGTGTCTATGTCTTTACGCCGCGCGGCGACATCATCGATCTTTCGGCCGGTTCCACGCCGATCGACTTTGCGTACCACGTCCACACGGATATCGGTCATCGCTGCCGGGGCGCGCGCGTGAACGGAAAACTTGTCCCGTTGTATCAGGAACTGAAGACCGGAGATCAGGTCGAGATCTTGACCGCCAAGCGCGGCGGCCCCAGCCGCGATTGGCTGAACCCCAATCTCGGTTTGGTCAAAACGCAGCGCGCCCGCTCCAAGATCAAAGCCTGGTTCAAAAAGCAGGAGGACGAGCAGAATCTCGCCCAGGGACGCGCCACGCTGGAACGCGAGCTGCAAAGACTGGGCATCACCAGCACAAATTATGAGAAGATGGCGCGCGAGCTCGGTTACAAAGTTCCCGAAGAGATGTTCATCGCGCTGGGAAATGGTGACCTTTCCGTTAACAAGGTGATCAAGGAGCTCTCCGAAACCGAGCAGACCGCCGATATTCTGGAAGCGACTATCCCTGCACAGGAAACCAAACCTTCCACAGACGCCGTGGAAGTAGTGGGACTCAAAGGTCTGCTTTCGACGATAGCCCGCTGCTGCAACCCCATGCCCGGTGACCAGATCGTCGGTTACATCACGCGTGGGCGCGGCGCCACCATCCATCGCCAGGATTGCCCGAACATTTTGCGCCGCAAAGATACGGAGCGTCTCCTACAAGTGGACTGGGGTAAAGTGGAACGGACCTTCCCCGTGCATATCACCGTCAAAGCGTATGACCGCCAGGGGCTGATGGGCGATATCTCAACCCTGCTACAAGGGGAAGGCGTTAATATCGCGGATGTTTCCGTGAACTACAACCGGACGGTTGCCGATATCAAACTCGTGATCGAAATTCGTGACCTGGCTCAGCTCAGCCGTGTGCTCACCCGCATTGAAAATCTGCCGAACGTTCTGGAAGCACTGCGTACACGACCAGGATAGATCCGATTTACAATTAACAAATCCCAAATTATCAATATCACAGTATAATGTCGCCGCCTATCTATGTCTTTATTGAGCGTAGACGAAGCGCGCGAGCGCATCCTGTCCCATTTCCAACCCGTCACAACTGAAATGCTGCCGTTAGTGGCCTGCTCTCACCGCGTGCTCGCGCAGGACATTATCGCGTCAGACGATCTGCCTCCCTTTGACAACTCCTCGATGGATGGCTTTGCCGTGCGCGCCGCGGATGTTGTAGATGCGTCTCCCTCGTCCCCGCGCAGCCTGCGCGTGGTTGCCGATATCCCGGCGGGGTCACACCCGACAATCTCCCTCGCGGCAGGTGAAGCGGCGCGCATCATGACCGGCGCGCCCATCCCGGCTGGAGCCGACGCCGTGGTGCCGGTGGAAGATACCAACTTCGACAATCGAGACGCCGGAACACCGGCCCCAAGCGAAGTCCAAATATTCAAGCCGGCTAAGGTCGGTGCGAACAGACGCGCGCGTGGCATGGACTTGCACGCGGGTGATGTTGTCTTACAACAAAAACGCCTGCTTAAGCCGCAAGATCTTGGCTTATTGGCTATGCTCGGCTTTGCCAGTGTGCCAGTCCATCGAAAACCGCGCATTGCCCTGTTCTCTTCAGGTGATGAATTGCTGGAGGTGGAAGTTCCTCTTCAGGAAGGCAAAATCCGCGACTCGAATTCGTATACCCTTGCCGCGCTGATCGAAGAGGCGGGCGCGGACGTGATCAGACTCGGAGTGGCAAAAGACGATCACGACTCCGTGCAGGGTTTGCTGGAAAAAGCTGTTGATCAGAATGTCGATCTCATACTTTCTTCCGCGGGCGTGAGCGTAGGGGCGTTTGATTTTGTCAAGCAGGTGATCGAATCGAACGGCAAAATGGATTTCTGGCGCGTCAACATGCGCCCTGGGAAGCCCGTGGCGTTTGGCGAATACAAGCGGATCCCCTTCATCGGCTTGCCGGGCAATCCGGTTTCGGCATTCGTGGGGTTTGAAGTGTTTGTGCGCGCCGCCATCGGACGGCTGGCCGGTCGAGAAGACGGAAGAAGAAAAACAGTCCGGGTTCTATGTGAGGAGCAGATCGATTCAGATGGGCGGGAAAGCTATCTGCGCGCGCAGCTTAGTGAAACAGATGGTCATTTCGTTGCGCGGCTAACGGGTCATCAAGGTTCGGGGAATTTACATTCACTCGTCCAGGCAAACGCTTTACTAATTATCCCCGCTGGTGTAAAATGCGTGCCTGCTGGTCAGGAACTACAGGCCTGGTTAGTCTGAGGATTCATGGAAAAACGACTTTCACAACTTACCATTGCACTCACTATCATTGGCCTGCTGGTCGCCATCTACATGACCGTTTACGCCATCACTTCAAACGACAATATGTGTATCGGATCCCAGGATTGTTCTGTGGTGAATGCCAGCCGGTATTCCAAGATCAATTTGCTTGGGTTTCAGATCCCTGTGGCCGTGCTGGGTGTGGCCGGATACGCCGCGATCTTGTCGGTGCTTCTCCTCGAGCCAAGAATTGATTTTCTCGAGCAAAACGGATCCCTGGTTTTCTTCGGACTAGCATTAATGGGATTCTTGTTTACATTGTATTTGATCTATGTAGAAATCGCCCTCATCAGAGCGTACTGCCCATTTTGTATCGCCTCACAGGCCGCGATGACCCTTATTTTTATCCTTTCGGTCATCCGCGTAGTACGACAAACCTAATCCCAGGAGGAAAGAAATGCCCCGTATTAAGTGTCATTACGCAGATTGTGTTTTTCTGGATGAAGGCTATTGCAGCGCCGCCGCAGTCGAGATTGATCCAGATACGGGCTGCGCGACCTATTCACCGAGCGAAGATGCAGCCGCCGGTGAGGAATGGGAAGAAGAAGACCTGGAAGAGTGGGAGGATGATGATGGCGAAGATGAAGATGACGAGCTCTGGGATGAGGACGAAGACGAGTTCTAGCATCTCCTCCTGATTCAAACTAACACGGTTAAAAAGCCTTCTCGCTATGAGAAGGCTTTTTGATTCACTTGTCTCGACAGGAGCAAAAACGCAGGCTACTCAGGAACAGTCTGTGTGAAGTGATATAGCAACACTCCGGCTGCAACCGCCAGATTCAACGAGCTCACTCTTCCCCTCATTGGCAGAGAAACCGCCACATCGCAGGCGTTGGTCTGAGCGGCGGAAAGCCCTTTTTGCTCGTTACCTAGCACCAGAATCCAGGGCATCCGTGGCACCAATGTCTGGTAGTCCACATCGCCATGCGCGGAGGTGCCGATCAGCTGATAGTCCCCCGTGTGCGACCACTGCACAAATTCATCAAAGGACGTTTGGATGACAGGCTTCCAGAAGACCGTGCCCATGCTCGAGCGGATGACGGTCGGGTGATAAAGCTCCACGCCGCCGTCGAGCAGGAACAACGCATCTGCGCCCACAGCGTCCAGTGTGCGCAGAATCGTTCCCACATTACCGGGGTCCTGCGGGGAGACAAGAGCAGCCGCGCATTTGATCGCCTGGGCGCCAACCGACGTAGGGTGCGGGAAATCTTCGAGCTGCAAATGCTTCTGGCGGACGATCGCCAGGATGCCCTGGGGATTGTCCTTGTCGGCCAGTGACTCCATCACTTGCGCGGAGACAGGCTGAGGCTTCGTCTTGAGACGTGCGATCAGTTCGCGCGCAAAGTTGCTTGTCAACAGCTCTGGCGCGTAGAGGATCGAAGTTACTTCCCATCCCGCATCTACAACTTCCCCAATGTGATGAATCCCCTCCACCAGGAACGTTCCACTTTCCTGCCGCACCTTCTTTTGATGAAGGGCCCGCACTTGCTTGACAAGCGGATTACTTAGACTGGTGATCAGTGGCTTTTCCATAAAATGGGTAGAATGAAGTCAAAGTCTCAGACGTTGGCACCTCTCGGCACAACGACTAGAGAGGTAGACACCGCGTTATTCTTCTGCTGGAACGACGGTCAACTTTGCGGTCATGCCTGAGACGATATGCCCCTCGGTCCTGCACACGACTTCATAGTCGCCGGGTTCGGAGGGCGCGGTAAAGCTCGTGGTAATAGAACCACCGGGCGGTATTTCTGCTTCCCAGTACACGTTGGGGACATCCTCTTCATCGAAGAAATCACCGGCTGTTGTCCCAAGCTTCATGATGACAAAATTATGGATCACCGCTCCGTTGTTTGCGGAATTGAATGCGATCTCCTGACCCGCAGGGATAGTAAATTGGTTGGGTTGGAATTGAAAGTCTGTCATGGTTACATCAATGGTATCGGTCACACCACCGGCCCCACCGCACGACACAAGTATCAGGCTGAGAAATACAGCCATCACAATAAACATTCTATTCATTCGGTACTCCTAGACAAATATTGGGCCCGCCTATTGTAATCCAACCTGATAGATATTTTTTATCTTCCTGCTTAAAACAATATGATGTAAACTAGCCTTGCGAAGGTTTGTGTACTAGAGCTTCTCTGCACGTGATACAACCTTCGCAAGACTCCATCAAATCGATCCCTGGAAGAGACTTACATGACATCACACCCCAAATTCGATCCTTCGGCCCGCGTCCTGCTTGGACCCGGGCCCAGCATGGCCCACCCACGCGTGATGCGTGCCTTGAGCGCGCCCACCGTCGGACATCTCGACCCTGAGCTCTTGTCCCTCTATGCCGAGGAGCAGGACCTGCTGCGCACCGTGTTCCAAACCCGCAACGAATGGACCTTTGCTCTCTCCGGCACCGGCACATCGGGCATGGAAGCCGCGCTGGTCAATCTCGTGGAGCCGGGCGACGACGTTCTGGTTGCCATCCACGGCTATTTCGGCGAACGCCTTGCCGATATTGCCGCGCGCGTGGGCGGACGGGTGGATCGGATCACCCGCCCCCTGGGAGAGATCTTTACCCTGGACGAAATCGAAGCCGCCCTGAAACAGAAGAAGTACAAATTGTTCGCCATCGTTCATGCCGAGACATCCACCGGCGCGGAACAGCTGCACATCAAAGAGATCGCCGATCTCGCGCATCAATATGGCGCGCTCTTGCTGCTCGACACGGTTACCTCGCTTGGAAACATCCCCTTGAACATTGACGAGTGGAATGTGGATGCAGCCTACTCCGCCAGCCAAAAGGGATTGGGCGCTCCCTCGGGGCTTGCTCCCATCACGATAGGTACACGTGCAAAAGAGAAGATTGAAAACCGTAAATCACCTGTCGCTTCGTTCTATCTGGACTTGAAAGCTTATGCCAATTACTGGATGGGCGCGCATGCTTATCATCACACGGCGTCGGCCAATTTGCATTATGCTCTGACGGAAGGCTTACGCGTGATCGTTGACGAGGGATTGGAGAACACGCTTGCCCGCATACGCGGTAACGCCGAGACTCTCTGGCAAGGACTGGAAGACATGGACATGCCCGCGTTCGTCCCTCTCGAGCACAGGCTTCCGCCGTTAACCACCGCGCAGGTACCGGCTGGAGTGGATCCGCACCAGATCCGCGCCAGGCTCTTGAACGAGTACAATATTGAGATCGCGGCAGGTTTCGGCGCGCTCAAGGACAAGGTCTGGCGCATCGGCTTAATGGGCTATTCGAGCCGGAGAGAGAATGTCACTTTGTTACTGGGCGCGCTCAGAGAGCTATTGAAATAAAACTCTGCTGATTTGTACGACTACTCTAAAACTCTTTGCAATGCTTCGCGTGAACTCGCGGACCGTTCATAGGTGTTTCATGACAACTTTAACTCAATCAACCATGAACAGATACTGGTCATATGCTTTATGGCTGGCTATCTTTACCATCGTTTATAACCTCGCAGAGGGACTGATCTCGATCTTCTTCGGCATCTCCGATGAAACTCTCACGCTCTTCGGCTTTGGCGTGGATTCGTTCATTGAAGTTATGTCGGGTGTTGGCATCCTGGCTATGGTGCTGCGCATTCGACAAAATCCGGAAACCCCGCGCTCCCAGTTCGAGCGGACCGCGCTGCGTGTGACTGGGACATCATTCTATCTGCTGGTCGTGGGGCTCGCACTGACAGCCATTTACAATCTATTTACTGGACACAAGCCGGAGACCACGTTGCCCGGGTTGGTCATTTCCATCATATCCATTGCTATCATGTGGCTGCTGGTCAGCGGGAAGCGCAAGGTCGGGCGGACTCTCGATTCTGCGCCCATCCTGGCAGATGCAAATTGCACAATGGTCTGCATCTACATGTCCGTGGTCTTGTTAATTTCCAGCCTGGTATATGAACTGACAGGCTTTGGGTTTGTGGATTCCATTGGCGCCCTGGGATTGATCTACTTTTCCTATAATGAGGGCCGCGAATCTTTTGAGAAAGCTGCCGGGATGGAGGATTGTTGTGACGATTAAAGCGTCAAAAAGTCTGAAAAATACGGGTAAATCTGCATGATTTTCGGCAATTCATAGGGTTAACCCCCAATTTGAGGTTTGCCTATTTCGGTGACTCTCACGTATACTGAATTGCAGGCTTCCAAGCCACAGAACAACCAGGCGTAAAGCCAATTCCTAAAGGAGGATTGTATGGCGACTACAAAACGTATGAGCAAGACTGAGTTTGTCGAAGCAATTGCGAATGAGAGCGGATTAGAAAAGAAGCAGGTCAACGCAATGTTGGACGCACTCAACAACGTTGTCTATAAGGAGCTCAAAGCCGACCATGAAGTAACCATTCCTGGACTGCTAAAGTTGACAACCGTCCGAAAGCCTGCTCAGCCCGCTCGCGAAGGGATTAACCCCTTCACAAAAGAGCCAACCATGTTCAAAGCCAAGCCTGCCCGCACCGTTGTCAAGCCCCGCCCGCTCAAAGCCCTTAAAGACGCCGTCTAACATTTATATCAAAAATAAAACATAGGCCCCGCAATGCCGGGGTCTTTGTGCGTTAAAATAGTTTAGATCAGTATAGTACACAGGCAGCCCCACAACTTAGAAGTAGCAGGAATAAACCACTTGATCAAAAAGCTGATCCAACAAATACTCCCTTTCGTGGCGCGCATCGGGGCAGATGCACACGATAGCGATGAAGTACGATTGCAAAAAACGTTACTCACTCTGGGCTCGTTCGTGTTTATTGGCGCGGGGGCATTATGGGCGATCCTTTACTATTCCTTCGGCGAATATGTGGCCGCTTCTATTCCGCTTGGCTATGCCCTCATCTCAGGACTCAGCGTTTTAATTTTTCACTGGACCCATCGCTATCGATTGTTTTTGTTCACTCAGTTATTGCTGATTCTGTTCTTGCCATTTCTGTTGATGATCGCACTGGGTGGCTTTATTCGGTCGAGCGCGGTCATTTTATGGTCACTTCTCTCTCCTCTCGGGGCCATGCTGTTCGGCGAGCCGCGCCAGGCGCTGCGCTGGCTGGCTGCCTACCTGGTGCTTGCCATCCTCAGTGGATACTTCGAGTTCTTTCCCCTGGTCACTGCTTCCCTTTCCGCGACTACGGTCACCGTGTTTTTCATTCTGAACATTGGCACGGTCTCTGCGATTGCGATCTTTCTCCTGGGTTATTTTGTGGGCGAAAAAAACCGTCTGTTCACGCTCCTGCGCGACGAGCAGGCCAAATCGGAAAATCTGCTGCTAAATATTTTGCCGAAGGAGATCGCTGCGATCCTCAAGAATGAGAGCCGCACGATTGCAGATCATTATACGGAAGCCAGTATCCTGTTTGCCGACATGGTGGGCTTTACACATCTTTCTACGCGGTTGCCACCCGTCGAGGTGGTCGAATTGCTCAACGAAGCCTTTTCTTATTTCGACTCACTGCTGGATAAATACGGCGTGGAAAAGATCCGCACGATTGGTGACAGCTACATGGTGACTTCTGGTGTGCCGCGCCGCCGCAAAGACCACGCGCAGGCGCTAGTCTGCATGGCGCTGGAGATGCGTGATTTTGTGAATGCCCATAAATTCCGCAACGGGCAGCAGGTCAGCTTTCGAATGGGCATCAATTCCGGCCCGGTGATTGGCGGCGTGATCGGCAAGCGCAAATTTGTTTACGACGTATGGGGAGATGCAGTCAATGTCGCCAGCCGAATGGAGTCGCATGGCATGGGCGGCACGATCCAGATAACAAGAGCAACATATGAGCTAATTAAGGATGAATTCGTTTGTGAAACGCGCGGCACGGTGGATGTGAAAGGCAAAGGAGAGATGGAAGTATGGCTGGTGCTTTCAGCAAAATAAAAATTGCTAGAACAAGGAGTCAGAATTGAGCATTTCACGAATTGGCGAAGTTCGAGCAAAGGAGGGATTAACGGCTGAGCTTCGAGATTTTCTTCTCTCAGTGCTGCCAATGATCAAATCTTCCAAGGGGTGTGAATCTGTCCAGCTTTATCAAAGTCAGGATGACCCCTCCAGATTCATAATAATCGAAATCTGGGACAGTGTTGAATCGCACCAGGCATCTGTTAAAAATATCCCGGCAGAAAAACTGGGCGAGATCCGTCCATTGCTGGCAGATTCGCCCAGTGGCAGTTACTTTCGCTTGCTGGAGCAAAAGTAAAGTCGGGAAGTGATTTATTTACGGCTTCATCACCACTTTGATACAACCATCCATTTTTTTCTTGAAGATTTCATACGCATAGGGCGCATCTTCGAGGGGGAACACGTGAGTGACCACAAACGAGGGATCGATCTGCCCGCTTTCGATCTTTTCGAAGAGAGGTCTCAGATAACGATGGACATGAGTCTGGCCCATCTTGAGGGTCAGTCCTTTGTTGAAGGCCGCGCCCATCGGAACCTTATCGATAAAGCCACCGTAAACGCCTGGCAGAGAGACCGTCCCTCCCTTGCGGCAGGCCTGGATACATTCGCGCAATACATACGGACGATCCGATTCGAGTTTTACGGCCTGCTTGGCAAAATCGTAGGCGCCCTCGAGCCCGGTCTTGTGGGCTTCCATCCCTACTGCGTCGATGCAGACGTCAGGTCCCATGCCTCCCGTCATCTGTTTCAGCGTTTCCACCACGTCCACGCCGCCGCTGTAGTCGATGGTTTCGGCACGGCCATACGTGCGTGCCATTTCTAATCTTTCGGGGAAGCGGTCAATGGCAATCACGCGGGCCGGGTTGAACATCCACGCACTCTGGATCGTGAACTGTCCCACTGGCCCACAGCCCCATATGGCAACGGTATCCCCCGGTTGGATATTGGCCTGTTCGGCGGCCATGTAGCCTGTGGGGAAGATATCGGTCAGGAATAGCACCTGTTCATCCTGAAATTGATTCCCCACCTTGAACGGTCCTACATCTGCAAATGGCACACGGACGTACTCGGCCTGTCCGCCAGCATAGCCACCCATCAGGTGAGAGTAGCCAAAAATCCCGGCAGGAGAATGCCCGTACATTGCCTCAGCCATCGAAGCCTTCGGGTTTGAGTTGTCACACAATGACCATAGATCGCGCTCGCAAAAGAAACAGTTCCCACAGGCGATGGGAAACGGAACGACCACACGGTCACCGGGTTTGAGATTTTGTACTTGCTCGCCCACTTCTACCACTTCGCCCATGAATTCATGCCCCAGGATATCTCCCGGTTTCATTGCCGGTACATATCCATCATACAAATGCAGGTCCGAGCCGCAAATCGCGGTGGAGGTCACCCGGATGACCGCATCGCGCGGGTTAATAAGCTTTGGATCCGGAACTTCCTCCACGCCTACATTTGTGATCCCATTCCAGCAAACAGCTTTCATCGTACACCTCTCTCTGAGATCCAGCCGGGTGGATCACTGGCCGGGAACGAATCCTCCGAAGCTCGCTGCACCACGTCTCTTCGGCGACGTTTGGAGCGCATGGTTGTCTCTTCCGTAGCAATATGCCGCCCGGAGGATTGTCCCTCCACGGTGGGAATCTCGCCCGTCTCCATGATCTGTTTGAAGTGACGCAGGTCTTCCTTCACTTGTGTCCCTGGCTCTTCCCCGAAAAGCTTGGCAAACGCTGCGCCCAAGGAGCCGGCCGGTGGATTGTATTGCATCGACACGTGAACGATAGTGCCGCGTCCAACGGGAGCGTCTACAAATTCGACGCGCCCCATGCTCTCGACCATTGAGCCAGGCAGGGACTTCCAGACAAGCAGCTCGTTCTCGCGCTCTTCGATTACTTCTGAATCCCATTGAATATTTTTCCCGAGCGGCCCCTTAGCCACCCAGTGTGACCGCCCGTTATCTTTATCTTCCACTTGCACCGATTCCAGATGCTGCATAAAGCGGGGCAAGTTCTCGAAATCGCGCCACATTTGAAAGAGTTCTGCGCGCGACCGGTTGACGGTCACTGACCGCTCCACCAGGATCCCTTCATGTCCATTTGCCTCAGCGCGGTTGATGTCGAGCATCTGATAGAACACGCAATGGCCGGTTGCTCCCCGATAAATCATATAGCCGGCATTCAGTCCAAGCGGGACACCGAGCTTCGCATCCGGATGGCGAACAAGGGTATAGGCAAGCAAAGCCGCACCTGTCGCAAGCGATAAGCCGCGCTCCACTCGTCCCACGTTTACACGACTCGAGACCGGTCGTTTCATCTCCATTTCCATAGAGAACTCCTTTCCAGAATCCTTTTCCTAATTTCTTTCTGCCAGTTTGCGCGTCAGCTCACCTAAAGTTACGCCCCAAACAATGTGCGCAATGATCATCATCAGGTTCCTGCGCCAGGGATGCTGGGTAGCCGGTCGTAGAATGCCCAGGGCGGGCAACCAGCCCAGGTAACTCCCCACCCACACCGCCATCCCGGCCAATGCGCCTCTCAGGCTCGAATGCATAGGTATCCTGTCATGGAACAAAGCATAGATGGAGCCGAACATCGCACCGTAACCAAAATGGGAGATGATGGTCAACCCCACCAACTGATCTTCATTCATATGCTCTTCCAGCCCCACTCGTTCGCTGATCTCTTCCGTGATCAGGCGCGGCGGCAGGGGATATTTTTCTGACCGGGGCAGCAGCCTCCAGCCAATCAACATGGAAATCGACATAGGAGCTGTGGCGATAAAACCCGCTACAGCCCCCTGGAGAAGCTTACGAACTGAGACATCTGACCTAGGAGTAAACATTGACCCGCGCATATAGAAACTAGTGTGAATATACCGACTTCCCACCTGACGCTCAAGGCGGGATGCGCCTACGGGTTCTAGGGGAATCGCCTATAAACTGGTGATATAATCTGCCTGTCCGTAACTAGTAGGAGCATAGGAATGACTGATATCCTGTAATTCACCAAGATTTTAGGGCACCACACGCTGCGATATTTTGATTCCGGCCGAGGGCTTGCCCTCGGTTTTTGTTTTTAACTTCCAGACATACAGGACACTATGCTTACCATCCATCATCTCTCCAAAACGTACGGCATCCAGCCCATTCTCGAAGACATTTCATTCAGCCTCAGCCAGACAGAACGCGTCGGGCTTATCGGTCCCAACGGCAGCGGCAAGACCACCCTGATGCGCATTCTTGCCGGATTGGAGCAGCCCGACTCGGGGAATGTGATCTCTACGCGCCCCAATTTAAGAGTGGGGTACCTTGCCCAAGGAATGGAATTCGACGAAGACCAGACGATCCAGTCCAGCCTCAGCCTGCACGCCGTTTCAGAAGTGGATCTGGAGGCCGAAATTGCCGCCTTAGCTTCAGCCCTCGCTACAAACCCCGATGACTCCACGTTGCAGCGGAAATACGACACGGTCCTCTACCAAATCTCTAATCTCCAATCTCTCCCCTCGATCCTCGCCCCTCTCGGCCTGGCCGAGATCCCTCTCGATACTCCCGTCAAGCACCTCAGCGGCGGACAGAAAACCCGGGTTATGCTGGCTCGCGTTCTAGTTGAGGAGCCGCATCTGCTCCTGCTCGACGAGCCCACCAACCACCTCGATATCGAAATGCTCGAGTGGCTCGAAGACTGGCTCACCCGTTTTCAGGGCGCGGCGCTGATCGTCTCGCATGACCGCGCCTTCTTGGATAACACGGTCACGTCCATCCTGGAGCTTGACCCAAATACCCACGGTATCAAATCCTATCCTGGCAACTATGCCGATTATCTCGAGCAGAAACTGACCGAACGTGAGAGGCAATTTCAAACGTATCAGGATCAACAGGATGAGATTGCCCAGCTGCGCGCTGCGGCCGCCCACATCCGCGGGCTGACGAAGATGAAAAAAGGCGGCAAAGCAGATGGCGGTGATAAGTTTGCAAAGGGATTTTTCGGCAACCGTGCCACCAAGAATGTAGCCGGACGTGCCAAGCACATCGAAGCGCGCCTGGAAAAGATCCTCACCGAGGACCGCATCGAAAAGCCAAAATCAAGCTGGCAGATGAAACTGGACTTTGGCGCACCGGCACACCAATCCAAGGATGTGTTGGTGACCGAAAAGCTATCAGTTGGCTATGACCGGCCCTTGTTGACCGATCTGAATCTTCATATCCGTGCCGGGCAACGCATTGTGCTGACCGGAGCTAACGGGACAGGCAAGACTACCCTGATCCGCACGATTGCAGAGAAACTGCCCCCACTGGCCGGCAGCCTGAAGCTGGGTCAGACCGTCAAGCTCGGTTACATGGCGCAGGAACAGGAATTGCTCGATCCAAAACGAAATGCCCTGCAGACCATTCAAAGCGTGGCAGAATTCAACGAAACGGAAGCGCGCAACTTCCTGCATTACTTCCTCTTCAAAGGTGACGATGCGCTGCGACCCACTTCCGCGCTTTCCTTTGGTGAGCGCGCCCGTCTGCAGCTAGGATTGCTCGTGGCACAAGGTTGCACCTTTCTCGTATTGGATGAACCTATCAATCATCTTGATATCTCCTCGCGCGCTCGATTCGAAGAGGCGCTCGCCAACTTTAAAGGGACCATCCTCGCCGTAGTCCATGACCGCTACTTTATCGACCGCTTCGCATCCCACATCTGGCTGGTGAAGAATGGAAAAGCAATCTCGCGCTGAGAGGAAAAGCGTCGGTGGATGAGTAGAGCGGCGTTTTTCCGCTCGTATCGAAACCACCTGTAGCAATCAACATATGAATACTAGAGATACCATGAGCACTCTATCCCCTACCCCCTTTTCTGATGCCAATGAAATCTTGAAGCTCCTGCTTGCGCGAGTGCAGGACGTTCTCGGCAAACAATTCGACGGTATGTACCTCCACGGCTCGCTTGCGAACGGTGGCTTCGACGAACATAGCGATATCGACATCATTATTGTGACGAAGAACGACCTAACGGAAGAGACATTCTCAGCCCTGCAAGCCATGCACTCAGAAATCGCAAAGATGGATTCGCCGTGGGCAACGCAGTTGGAGGTGTCTTACATCCCGCAGAATGCACTTCGTCGTTTTGACCGTTCTCATATCCTACACCCACATCTGGACCGAGGCAGCGGTGAGGTCCTGCACCATATGGCGCATGAAAGTGACTGGATCATCCAGCGCCACATTCTGCGCGAACGAGGCGTTGTGATCACGGGCCCGGCCCCAAGAACCTTGATCGATATCATCTCGCCACATGATTTACGACAAGCGATTGCCGACGTCTTGCCATTGTGGCTGAACCCCATCCTCGACGATCCATCACCGATCAGCAAACGGGGATATCAATCCTTCTTTGTTCTTTCACTCTGCCGGATCCTCTACACACTGAAACATGGTGAGATCATTTCCAAACAGGCCGCCGCGCAGTGGGCCTTGGAAAATTTAGATGGACGTTGGAAACCTTTGATCGAACACGCTTTGATCGGACGGCAGAACCCAGGCCTGGATGCTGAAGACGAAGATATCAATGGGACTCTGAACATGATGCGTTACACACTTCAACAAACCAAACCCACACCTTATGCTGAAGTCAACGAAATACTGAATTTGCTGCTATCCAGTGTAAAGCAAATTCTCGGAGAGCAGTTTGTCGGGATGTACCTGTATGGCTCGCTGTCCAGCGGCGATTTCGATCTCGAAACCAGCGATATCGATTTTCTGGTGGTCACCACGACCGAGCTTACGCAGGAAAAGATCGCTCAACTCGAAACGATGCACCAACAGACCTGGGCAACCAGCATAAAGCGAGCAGGGAAGCTCGAAGGGGCATATGTGCCCGCGGAGCTGATTCGCCGCCACGACCCGAACGGCGCAGCGTGCCCGACCGTCAATGAGGGGAAATTTTATGTTGCCGAACTGGGCAGTGACTGGATCATCCAGCGGCATGTTGTCCGTGAATCTGGCGTGGTCGTTGAGGGGCCTAACCCCAAAACATTGATCGACTTCGTCAGCCCGGACGACATTCGCGGCGCAGTCAGGGGAGTCCTGGAGGAATGGTGGTTCCCGATGCTGGCTGACCCGTCCTGGCTCAGGGATCATGGCGACGCGTATCATTCGTTTGCTATTCTCACCATGTGCCGCGCCCTCCACGCGCTCGAACACGGAACGGTCACATCAAAACCCAATGCGGCACGCTGGGCACAGGATATACTCGGCGGAAAATGGCGACAGGTGATCGAGCAGGCCCTCAGCGCCCAGAAGCCCGGCGACGCACAAATCGATTTACTCGATGAGGCTCTGGAATTAATTGGTTATACTCAGGAGACTTTAAAGGTATGAACACATCGCGCTTCAAAATCATCTCGCCCAACGACCTGGCTGACTATCGCGACCTTGCGGGGGACATCGGCGTCGCCTCCTGGCCCGAATTCATGATGCATGATGCCGTGGCAAACGGATACTGGCATGAATTATTCGACCGCTTCAGCGAATACCAGTTTGCATTGTTCGACACTGAAAAAGATTGTATGGCAGCCATGGGAAATAGCCTGCCTTTTTGCTGGGATCAACCGCTCGAAGCACTGCCGGAAAGAGGCTGGGACTGGGTCTTCCTGAAGGCTGTGGACGATCACGAGAAGGGCGTAACGCCTAACATCCAATCTGCGATACAAATTGCAATTCATCCGGATTATCGAAGCCAGGGACTAAGCACAACCATGGTCCAGGCTATGCGCGCCATTGGAAAGCGCAGAGGATTTGAATATCTTGTCGCGCCCGTGCGGCCCAATCAAAAGAGCCAGTATCCCTTAATAAGTATAGATCACTATATTCGATGGACAAACGAAGAAGGGCTGCCTTTCGATGCCTGGCTCAGAGTGCATGCACGGGTCGGCGCGCGCACCATCAAACCCTGTCATGAGGCGATGACCATTCGCGGCGCGCGCGCCGAATGGGAGGAATGGACAGGGCTGAGGTTCCCGCAAAGCGGAACGTACTACATTCCGGGTGCGCTGAATCCAATGAATATGGACATCGAAAAAGATGAGGGCCTGTACATCGAGCCAAACGTATGGATGGCGCACAAGCTATGAGCGCCGAGCGTTTCCAGGTCATCACGCCATCCCATGCAGACTTTCGCAACCTTGTACGGGGGTTGACAAGAGAGGTGTGGCCAGAGTTCATGCTTCACAGTCCGGTTGCTAATGAACTATGGCACGAACTCCTGGACCGTTTCCCGGAATATCAGCTGGCCTTACTCGATACAAAGGAACAGCGCGTGGCAGGTATGGCAAATAGCTTTCCACTGAGGTGGCAAGACCGTCTCGAAAATCTACCTGAGAATGGCTGGGATTGGGCATTTCAGGAGGCGGTGAAGAATCACAAGCAGGGTCTGACACCCACTCATCATTGTGCAATTCAAATCATTCTTCGTGCTAATTATCAAGGTCAGGGCCTAGCCTCCGCAATGGTCGAGTGGGTTCGAGCAGTCACCAAATCGCAGGGATTACAATCGCTGATCATCCCGCTTCGTCCCAGTGAGAAGCACAAGTATCCACTGGTTAGTCTGGATAACTACATCACCTGGCAAAACGAACAGGGACTTCCCTTTGACGCGTGGCTGAGAGTTCATGTTAAGGCAGGATGCAGAATTGTCAAAGTTTGTCATAGCTCCAAACTGATCCGGGGGACGTGCGCCGAGTGGTCACAATGGACCGGGCTACAGTTCCCGCAAAACGGCGAATACATTATTCCCGGTGCACTCAACCCGATTGAGATGAACGTTGAAAAAGATGAAGGACTTTACATCGAGCCAAATGTCTGGATCGTGCATGGGGCTGGCTAGCGTATAATTATCGCCATGACATTTGCCCATCTCGTGGCATTTACATTTACGTTCTTCCTGCTTGCCTGCCAGCCAGTAAAGCTCCCTGAGGTTGTTATCATCGATGGCGAACAAGTCAGCACGCTGCAGACGAATGAACGTATTCCCTCTGCGCTGCTCAATCAGGCAGGAATTACCCTCACCCCCAACGACCGCGTCCTCCTCAATGGACGTCCCACACCCCCCAATCAACCAATTATCAATTACCCGATTACTCTCCAAATTCGCCGTGCGACAACTGTCACTCTCACCACGGCGGAGGGAAAGCAACAAATCCAATCCTCCGCCTTCACCATTGGTCAGGCGTTACAGGAAGCATCTTTTTCGCTACACGCAACCAATCAAGTCCATCCTACAATCAATTCCCCAATCTCAACGTCTCCAGTCTCTATTTCTTCCTCCCGCGACCTCGCCATCACCACCAACGGAAAAACCATGCAAGTGAGCTCCCCCGCGCAGACAGTGGGCGAAGCCTTAGCCGAGGCGGGGATTCCGCTCCTCGGGCTGGACTATAGCGTCCCGGCGGAGAAGGAACCGCTTCCCTCCGATGGACAGATCCGTGTGATGCGCGTGACAGAATCCATGCAGCTGGCGCAGAAACCGATCCCCTTTGATAGTGAGCTCCAGGCTTCTGCCGATGTGCCACTCGACCAGACCCAGATTCTGCAGCCCGGTGAACCCGGACTGACCGTTCAACGCATTCGCATCCGCTACGAAGATGAAGAGGAAGTCTCGCGCGTCACCGAAGATGAAACGCTGGTGCGACCGCCGAGGACACGCATCATGGCTTACGGAACCAAGATCGAAGTCAAGAGTGCTGTGGTGGACGGCGTAAACATTGAATACTGGCGCGCCGTGCAGATGTATGCCACATCCTATTCCCCTTGCCGCTCGGGTACGGATGAATGTCATTCCGGCACATCCAGCGGAAAGAGCTTACGTAAAGGCATGGTCGGGCTCCGCTATAGCTGGTATCTGAGTATGCAGGGACAACAGCTCTACATCCCTGGCTATGGGTTTGCTTCCGTCGAAGACGTTTGCGGTGGATGTGTGGGAAGGCCCTGGATCGACCTCGGCTTTAGCGATAGCAATTTCGAGCCCTGGCATTCCTGGGTCACGGTCTACTTTCTGACGCCTGTGCCCGCGAATGTGATTTATGTACTGGAATGATCCGCGCTGAGCGGAGTGCGGAGCGCGCAGACGAAGCGCGCTTAACAGTGACCGTGCGCTTCAACATCTACTTCAACTGACTCTTAGAACTGTACTCCGCGCGAAGTATAAATTATGACGCGACTTCAAAAAAGCATTCTTTCCTTTCTTTCCATGTTTGCCTGTCTGGTTCTAGCTGTAGCCGGCTGGCTCTGGCAGGGAAAATGGCAGCAACCTCTGGGCCCCGCGCTACAGATGCTGACCGTGACACCTTTTATTCTGCCTGCCACGTGGACACCTGATCCCAGCACAATACAAACACTCCAGTCTCGGCCGACAGTAGCTCCCGTTTTGCAGGCATCCCCCATGCCCACCATTACGCCCAACGTCGGCTTATGTGGCGGGCCGCCGGTGATGAATATCCTGGCGATCGGAGCCGACACGCGCGGTGATAATTACAATTATGGACTCGCGGACGCGATCCGCCTGGTGCGCATCGACTTTGTCAATCCGAAAGTCACTGTGCTTGAATTCCCGCGTGATCTATGGGTGGAGATCCCCGATATCGCCGATGACCTGAATGGACAGGACCACGAAAAACTCAATCAAGCCTATCTCTATGGCAATCCCGGGTTTGGATACACCGACGACCCTGCACGCGGGCCCGGACTGCTGGCGCGCACGCTCACGCTCAATTTTGGAACGCCGATCGATCACTATGCTGCTGTAAACATGCGCACCTTCGAAAAGATCGTCAACGCGGTGGGCGGTATTGAGGTCACGCTTCCCGAAACCGTTGATGGGCGCACGCCAACCGATATGAACAAGCGCCTGCTCTTCCCCGCGGGCACGCATCATCTCAACGGAACCCAGGCGCTGACCCTGGCACGCATCCGCATTGAAGGCGGCTTTTCCCGGGCCGATAATCAGAACCGCGTTCTATGCGCTCTGCGCGACCAGCTCACCAGCCCGGCGGTCGTGACGAAAATCCCTGATCTGATCCGTTCGTTCCAGGGGGCAGTTCAGACGGATCTGAGCCCGGAACAGCTCAGCCAGCTGGCCTGTATCGGTACCAAGATCCCCTCGGGCAATATTTTGTTCGCCAGTTTCCCTGCAGAACATTTCAAGCTCAAACGCCAGTTTGACCCTGTCTTTGGGAAAAATATTTCCGTGTGGGATGTAGATTACACCGTCTTACGCAGCTATGTCAGTCTATTCAACAGAGGCGCGTGGCCCGCGCAAGAGTCCACAATCGCAGACACCACAGAAGAGGAAGAGAGCACATTTTGTCCATGAACGATATTCCGCCGCTCAACGCTGCCGCTTTGCTCAAGCGCTATGATCTGCGCGCTCACAAAGGTCTCGGGCAGAATTTTCTTCAGGACCCGCTTGCATTGGACAGGATCGTTTCCGCGGCAGAGATTCGGCCAATGGATACAGTTCTCGAGATCGGCCCCGGGCTGGGAAGCCTCACGCGCTATCTGGCCGTATCGGCGAAAGAGATCGTGGCGGTCGAGCTGGATGAGAACCTGCTCCCGCCATTGAAAGCTGTTCTCGCCCCGCATCAGAACGTCCGCTTAGTCCACGGTGATATCCTGGACCTTTCCCCCGGCGACCTGGCTCTGCAGGATAATTACCTTGTCGTTGCCAATATCCCTTACTACATCACCTCGGCTGTGATCCGTCACTTATTGGAGAATCAGCCGAAGCCGCGCCGCGTCGTGCTGACTATTCAAAAGGAAGTTGCCCAGCGCATCTGCGCCCAACCCGGTGATATGAGTCTCCTGGCGTTAAGTGTGCAGGTGTATGGCAAGCCGCGTATCGCGACCCACATCGCGGCCGAGGCCTTCTTCCCCGCGCCGAAAGTCGATTCTGCTGTTCTGGTAATTGATATCTATTCATCCCCACTTATCAAGCAAGATCTGCTGGATACATTCTTTAAACTAATCAAAGCAGGCTTCAGTCAAAAACGCAAGACCCTGCGCAATTCACTTTCCTCAGGTTTACATATCTCCCCGGCCGATGCAGCAGAGTTGCTCACCCGCAGCAATATCGATCCGCAGCGCCGCGCAGAAACGTTGAGTATTGAGGAATGGGAGCGGCTTGCAGAAAAACTGTAGGGATGGGCAGCTGCCCATCCCTACAGTTTTATTCCTTCACCCGGATGTCCGCCGGGCGCATCTTCCGGCGCAGGTCGCGGTAGTGCCACCATACATCCCAGATCCGCACGGCTGCCTCCAGTTGAATCTTCAAAGACATCTTTGACTTGCCCCAACGCCGATCCGCAAAATGGATAGGGACTTCGGTGATCTTGTATTTCATCAGATAGGCGACATAGGCCATCTCAACCAGAAAAATATACCCGCTGGAACGGATGCGATCGAGCGGCATTTTTTGCAGAGCTTCGCGGCGCCACATGCGATAGCCTGTCGTCACGTCGCGCAACGGAAACGAGAGGATCGTCCGTGCATACGTGTTGCCAAAAGCAGAGAGGAACTTGCGCCAGGCCGGCCAACGATCATCCAGGGAACCGCCCTTGGTATAACGGGACCCGATCACCACATCGTGAGAAACAATACGGCGCGCCATCTCTGTCAAAACGGCAGGGTCATGCGAGAAATCGGCATCCATTTGCACGACTGCTTCCGCACCCAGATCAAATGCTCTTTGAAATCCCTCGATGTAGGCAGAACGCAGGCCCAATTTGCCTGCACGGTGCAACACGGACACTCTACCATTGTGGAGAGCGCATAATTCGTCTGCCACAGCACCTGTGCCATCCGGGCTGTGATCATCCACGACCAGTACTCCCAGATCCAACGGAAGCGATAATAAAGCGGAGACCAGCTTGGGCAGGTTCTCCGCTTCATTATATGTAGGTAAAACAATCGTGATGCGCATCAACTCTTTGTCAGAAGATCCTTCTTCAACTGGTCGACGCTGGAAAAGCGCCCATACACAGAAGGAACTTCAGCGATTTGGATCGAGAGACGGTCGGCCTGTTTGGCGGCCTGTTCACGATCTTTGATAGGATAAAAATAATCTAAGGATTGCTCAAGTCGGGAACGGATGCGGTCCTGGAAAGATGGGAGATTTGCAGGGGAGACAACAACCACAAAATCAGTCGGGCTGATATGACCCAGAAAATCGTCAGATGAACCGGTCTCTTTCATGGTGTTATGGATCATCAGGCTGATCGCGCGCAACACGTCATCAGAGGCCACAAAGCCATACGCCTCGCGAAAGGCATCCAGATGACGAATGCAAATGTGCAGCAGCGCCCAGCCACTCTTGTGGATCACGTCCGAAAGCCGCTCCTCCACGAGCGGGCCCTCGGGCAGCCCACTGACGGGGTTGGTCAATGATCCCTGGCTGACACGCTTCAAGGCATTGCGCACGCGCAAACGCAGCTCCTGCACATCGAAGGGCTTAGTAATGTAATCATCCGCGCCCACCTCGAACCCCTGCAGGCGGTCGATACGCTCACGTTTTTCAGTTAGAAAGATAATCGGGATTTCATTCGTGCGCCGGTCACTGCGTACACGGCGGGCCACTTCATAACCATCGATATCCGGCAGACGGATATCCAGGATGATGAGATCAGGCAATACCGTCTGTGCTGCCCGCACACCGTCTTCGCCCCAGTTGACCGTGAACACCTCATAGCCCTGGACGCGGAAATACGCATTCAACATCTCAGCGACATCGAGATCATCTTCAACGATCAGGATTTTGGATTTACTATCCGCCACGGTAATTCCACCACTCAGGAGATCGGTTCTTTTTGAATGATAAATTCACAAACCGCGTCGCCCACTGCAACACACTTTGATTCGTTGACCCGGAACTCGTTGCCCCCGGAAACCCACTTGAGCGCTTCCTGCAGCAACCCCGTGGCGATGTAGCAAACCGGCTTATCCACATTTGTGCGTCCCCAGCATACGGGACACTTATGGATCGTCCAAACGAATTCCGAGTCCTTTTCTTCCACGGTGCTGTATTGATCGCTGAGCTGAGAAAAGATCTTGGCAAACGCCGGCAGACCAATACGCAGCTTGGATTGGAGCGGTAGCACGACGAAGGCCAGATCTGCTGCACCTGCGAGGGCGCCAAAATTCTTTAACGCGTCAGAGAAGGTAGCCCGTCCGGCGCGCAGAGCCAGACCGCGGCCCCCGCGAGGGCCGTACATTTCCTCCAGCGCAACGCCAATCGCAGAGAGCTCCGCAAAATCGAAACCTTTATCCAGGTTATCCGGCGGATAGTTTTCAATGTAATTATTTAGCCCACCCAAATTGAGAATGGCATTCAGTCCATTCCTACCCATCACCTCTTCCAGCGATTTGATGATAATGAGTCCAAATTTATTCGGGTAGTACAGGCCGGTCTTTTGAACGGGGCTCATAAATGACTCCAGTTAAATCAGTTTCGAGAGATCTTCAGCGGCGCGGCGCATGTCCAAAAGGATCAAGCCCAGTTTTGCCTGCTCACGCGCGAGGGCGGTCAGAACGGCCTCTTCCCCTACCGACATCAGAACAACATATCCCTTTTCCCCTTTGACATAAACCTGCTCCAGCGAGCCACGTCCCAACTCTGTGGCAATTCGTTCGCCGAGGGATAGCATGGCAGCCGACATGGCAGAAACACGATCTTCTTCGACGCCCTGAGGCAAAGCAGAAGCGATGCTGAGTCCATCAACACTGACGACTGCTGAAGCCTCGATATCGGGGGATGAAGCCTGCAGCTCGCGCAGACGGTCTACCATTTGTTGCGTGCGTGACTTTGACAAGACAGCCCTCCTGCATAGAGTTGATGACCAGCCATTATGCCAACCCAGATAATTAAAAAATTTGAAGTGCGGAGGATAATTTAGCATAGTGAAGGTAAAGTGTCAAGCCAGCCTGCTGTAAAACTGGCTATACGCTAACAGAAATGTAAACATGGCATGCTATAATCGCCGGACGGTAAAAAAGATGATACGAAAAATGTTTCTATTGGCCATCGTGGCCATACTCTTATTCAGTTTGTTCCCGAGCATGGGAGCGACTGCCCAGGGAACACCTACCGATGAACCGGATAGCGGCGCGGTCGTCTGCACGCCGGATGTGTATCTGAACACACCGGGTGATTGCGTGCCACTGGGACCTTCTGCTTACATCACCGAGATGTCAAAGCTCGGCTTGACGTTTCCAGAGCGGGCATTACCCGCGTTCAAGCCTGATCCTGCGCTCACACAACTTCCTTATATGTATTTCAAACTGGATGAAGATGTTGTACCGGTGTTGAGCGGCCCCGGCGGCGGGGACAGTGGACAGGCCTTTCAGCCCGGGTTTGTCTACGTATCGTATGTGGACCGCGTGGAATCAAACGGCGTGTACTATATGCTTCAAAACGGCAGTTGGATTCCAGGCAAGGGCTCACGCATTGGTGATTACTCACGTTTCCAGGGGCTGCAGTTCAAATCGACGCCCTCGAATTCGTTTGCCTGGCCGCTGACGTTTTACATCGATAAGATCCCGGTCTATAGTGCCCCCAGTTATAACGCCCCTCTAAGGGATCGAGTCATTTATCCTTACGTGGACATCGTTCAAGTGTACGCTACACAGAGTGCAGAGGGCGTGGAGTGGAACTTGATTGGTCCAGGCGAATGGGTGGAGGCGCGCATCTTTGCGACGGTAACACCGAATACCATGCCGCCCGAGGGTGTGACCACAGGACGCTGGATCGATGTTGATCTTGCAGAGCAAACGCTAGCGGTCTATGACAATTATCAGCTGGTCTTTGCCACCGTGATCGCCAGCGGGCTTGAGCCGTTCTGGACCCGGCCGGGGTTGTTCCAGATCTACCAGAAAAAAGAATCCGAAACCATGCGTAATAATGATCCGACGGATTACTATTATTTGGATAACGTGCCATGGACCATGTATTTCGATAAAGCTCGCGCTCTGCACGGTGCCTACTGGCGCACGCGTTTTGGCTATCCCCAATCTCATGGCTGCGTGAACTTATCGGTCGGCGATGCGCACTGGCTATTCAACTGGGCACGTGAAGGTGACTTTGTATATGTCCATGATCCTTCAGGGCTTACACCGACCGATCCTGCACTTTACAAGGACTGGGCATATTGACACCTACTCCTGCACATGGTAAACTCCTGCCCGCTTGTTAGGAAAGAAAGTTGGTCCCGTGGTGTAGCGGCCTAACATGCGGCCCTGTCAAGGCCGAGATCGCGGGTTCGAATCCCGTCGGGACCGCAGAGCGTAAACGCCTGAAATAAAGAAGGAGCCCGGTTTTCGATGAACACAATTCATCGGAGACCGGGCTCTTTCGATTCTATATTCAAAGTTCCGGCTCCGGGAGGAATCTATGACGGCCGGAAAAAAACCATCAGATGAAGAATTACTTCTTGATGTTGAATTGCTGACGATTCAACAAGTTGCCACGTGGGCCAAGGTCAGCACGAAGTCCATCTATCGTTGGATCGAGGCGGGAAAAATCCCAGTAGTGAAGATTGGAAAACGGACATACCGCATACCAGCACGAGCTGTCATCGCGCAACTGAAGGCTGCCGGTTACGAGCTCGTGGTTCCTGAAAATGAACAAAGTCAAGGAACATAACTATGCAATCAAAGCG
>DATHTL010000085.1:0-25519 GCA_035463255.1 Anaerolineales bacterium
GCATCGGTGTAACGCTCCAGCCGGGTGCCGGCATACCAGATCGCCGCGGCGGCCATGGCAAAGATCAAGAGATTTACCCAGATCGGAAAATTCTGAAAAGACACCCTATCCTCCTGCAGCCCCTTTTGTTCTCAAGAGAAATACGAATCCTTATGGCTTGTCCTCGTTGACCGCGGTCGCCTCGCGATAACGCTGGTGTACTTCTTTTTCATCCTCCTTCTGGAGCACATGATTCTCATTACCGTCTTCGATCATTTTCGCGTGGCGCTCCAGTTCCTGGATGACCCGGGGATCATCTGTCATCTCGTGCAGGATTGCGATCTGTTCCAACAGCCGGATGCGTACCGCCACGTTGTCGCGGGCCGATTGCCGGATCTGGTTGAAGGCGGTGTCGATCACTCCTTCCAGCGTGAGGGGCCGTTCAAAAAAGATACGCAAGTTGCCCTCGCGGTCGTAGCGATAAGGCGAAGGAAAGCCTTTTTTCATCAGCTTCGCCAGCGCTGCGCCCAGCCAGTCAATACAGGCCACAGCCGTGAAGGTAGCGTTGATCCCGGTGGAAAGTGAGCGTTCCGCGACCTCCACCAGCTGCTCGATGCCAAACTCAACGTCCTGGGTATAGGTGCGCTGTTTTCCGGTGATCATGGCTGAATTAAGTCTATGCTCCAGTTTGTCATTTGGCTGATCAGCTGGCCAAAAATAAGCCAGCACCTCGCCTTCCACCTGAAAGTGGCCTGGCCGGTGAAGCAACTTAACAATCAGATCCTCTTCCCGCGCGATGGTCATAAGTTCTGATTCATCGATTGCCTGGATGTATCCATTGACCTCGGAATGGACGGGTTGAGCCTGTTCTTCAAAGTTTTGCGGAATATCATGTTCATTTCGCTGTTCATCATTTTTTGGCGCAGTGGTGCCCACTTCAGATGGAAACAGGCGTTCAATCGCCTGGAGTAGATCGCCAGCCACTTCCCCGACGATATAAGGCGCCTGCATGCTGAGTGCCATATGGTGGAAGAAGTAAATCAGCACAATCAAGCTGAGGAGAGCCAGCGCCAGCCCGACAGTCACCGATATGTATGGAACGAATTCAGTATCCCCATCACTGCGCACGGTGCGCAGTATCAGTAGACAGTAAATAAAGGTGGCGACAAACGTGCCCAGTACGAGCTGGTTGCCTGTGTCGGACATAAAGTTTCGCAGCAGGCGTGAGCCGAACTGTGAAGAGGCAAACGAAAGGGCCACCATCGTGATCGAAAAGGTGACACCCGCTACGGTGATCATTGACCCGGCCACGGTTTGTAGCAGTCCCCGCGCGCCCTCTGCTCCTCCACTCCAGATGAAGCCCAGGCGGCGTAGCACCTCGATCTGGTAGTAACCGTCCAGGCTTACGGTCGCCAGGGACAGGAGAATGGCACCAATCACCATCAGCCCGGGCACGAACCAGTAGCTGCCTCTGATATCTTCCCATAGTTTACGCAAGCGCACATGCATACTTATTTATGATCCCGGATCTCAAAGTGATTTTTCGTTCTTTCACATGCTCGTCATGGAAATTCTCAAATACCGAACAAAATTGGGCGTGGGGGAGTGCCCCACGCCCAATGGACTTCTGTAAGGCTACGCCGCAGCGATCACTGGCGTTAGCGCCTCCTTTTCGGTTGTTCTGATGTCTCTGTCTCGAACAGCTCTGGCATTTCCCAACCCTGGTTGTCTACCTCGTCTGCCCGGACATTCAAGCGGACCTGTCCGCCGGTCGTCTGGCAGGCGTTGATGGGGATGTAAACATCACGAGCCATCGATCGGTCCACCAGGAAATCGTTCGAGCGAACTTCTTTCACTTCGCCTACGTTCTCGCCATCACGGCCGACGACTTCCATGCCCGGGCGGATCTGACGGTTCATTCCGCCCATCTCGCTTTCACCACGGTTCCAGCTTCTATTCATGATCTTCAGCTGATTGTTCACATCTTCCACGCCGGAGACGCTCTCCGCCACATCCTCGGCCATGCGCTTCTGACGCCGGTCATCCACGCTTCCTGTCAGGGTGACCACCCCCTCCCGAACGCTCACCTCGATATCGGTGGCGTCGAGCTGTCCATGCCAGGTCAGGCGGTCGTTGATATCATCGGCGATGCGCTCATCAGAGCGCCGGTAGCCGCGGGGACCAACACCGCTGTAGCGTCCTCGGTTTCCATATCTCCCATATGGATACGTGCCATAATCGTACTCACCCTCACGACCATACATGCCGCGGTTCCCGTAATTGCTCTGAGAGCTTTCGCGATCCCGGTCGCTTCCGCGGTTGACATCGCGGTCACCATAGTTACGACGCTCGGAGCCGTAAGGCAGGTAATAGTACTCATAGTAGTACCAATCCCAGTCATTCTCGTTTTCTGTTTCACGCCGACCGCGTTCACGGTTCCAATCTCGATTTTGCATTTCGAACTCCTTCTGCTAACTTAAAGCTTAGTTTCCAAACCCATGAAATATCAGTATCCGGCGAGTCCTCTCTCGCCTTTTGCCTATCTATACCTATACCTTCAAAAAACACCGTAGGCAAGCAGGGAAAACCCCTCCCTCTTATCAGGAAAATCTATTAAGTTCTTTTTATGGGGAGCGCACGTCCATAAATAAATAATATGAAAAGCGTAGTAGGGCCTTGGTGTAAACCAGATATTTGACCCCAGATACAGGAAAGCCCTGACAGATAGTAGATGAGACACCCCATGTTGCCCTATTGACAACGTGCTAGACTTAAATCGAAGTCTTGAACGCATTTTTGGAGGAAAACATGCCCTATAAATCTAAATCGGATCTGCCCGAGAATGTTAAAAATGTGTTGCCTGATCATGCGCAGGAAATCTACATGGAGGCTTACAACAGTGCCTGGGACCAGTATGATGAGCCGGAGGAGCGGCGTGGAGATAGCTCTCGCGAAGAAACGTCCCATCGCGTTGCCTGGGCGGCAGTCAAGAATAAATATGAAAAAGACGAGGAAACTGGTAAGTGGAAGGAGAAGTAGAAAACTCTCGAACTATTTGCCTGCTTGCGCGTCGGGGTCATCAAAAATGTTATGGATGGATGTAATCCGTATGTAATAGCCAAAGGGGTCCTCGATTCGAAAATCTTTCAATCCCCAGGGGCGCATGGCTAATTTCGCTACAACGTTTACAGAGTCTTGCACCCTGTTGTAGAGCGCTTCGAGATCACCTACCATGATCACAATTTCAACACCATACCCTCTCTTCGTGTTTTTTGAGAATCGCTTGAAGTAAGACTGCTCGTACACTTGTTCGTTACCAGCCCAAAAACACAGGATGTTATCTTCCATATTTAGGACAAGATAACCTTCCTTATCCTGTGGCTTTGTCTCCCGAACGACTTCAAAACCAAGTCTTCCGTAATACTCTTTGACTTTTTCGAAATCGGGGACATGCAGCTCAATTAAGACATGATTCCACGCCGGTTTCATACTCGATGAAGTATAGCAGCGAGTTTCTTTCTCTTCAATAAACACGCCCTTGAAAGTGCGGAATAGGAGATCATTTTGAGTAATAAAAAAGGGAAAGCTTCAAAGCCCTCACAACCACCACAGCCACCATCTATTGAACCGAAAATTCGCTTCTACCCCCACCAGCTGATCGGCATACCTTTGATGATGCTCATTCCCATCCTGGCTTTGTTTGGAGTGTTTGGCCAAACCGTTAGTTCGGTGGATGCATCTAATCCTCAGTTGCAGATGCACGTGGAGTACCCAACGCGTTTCCGGTATAAGCTGATTGATTCAATCACGGTATCGCTCTTCAACGCTTCCAACCAGGTCATCCCTACTGTAAACGTCCACTTTGATCGGCCCTACATCGAGCGATTCTCCACGGTCACCTTCAGCCCCTCGATCAAAACGATCACGGAGAATGCGTACATCGTAGAAGTGACCGATCTGCAACCGCATGAAACGCGAGCCATATCTGTTACCGTTCAGGCAGAGAAATATGGGAAGCATGGCGGTACGATTTGGGCTGCGCCTGAGGGGTCCGAAGGACTCCGGGTGCAAGTGGACACAATTACATTCCCGTAGATGGAGTATGATGGAAACAGTCATCCGTGTTTCTGTAATTTATCTCGTTATCCTTGTGGGCATGCGCCTGCTGGGAAAACGTGAGTTCAGCCAGTTGTCACCAATAGAACTGGTAACATTGTTAATGATTCCCGAGATCGTATCTCAATCTATGATCGGTGAGGACTTCTCAGTCACCAATGGGGTGATCGGTCTCACAACGTTATTTTCTATCGTCTTTATCACGTCCCTGCTCAAGCACAAGAGCCAGAAGATCGAGAATGCAATCGAAGGCCAACCTTCGTTGCTCGTCGTGCACGGCAAGCCGATTGAAGAAAATCTCAATAAAGAACGGCTCACTCCAGATGAGATCTTCAGTGAGATGCACAAAACCGGTTTGGATCGTCTCGAGCAGGTGAAATGGGCTATCCTCGAAACGGATGGCAAGATTGCGATTGTGCCTGAGGATGCGAAGGATTGGTCCAAGCGGGGCAAGCCGGACGAGGATATGGCCGTATGACCTATTATTCACAAATCAATGTCCATTTCTTATAGTAGATATGCCAGGTGAAAACATTTTCTTCGATGGCTGGACAGGATTAATCAGAACGGCAGTGGTCGGTATTTGCGCCTATACTGCACTTCTCGTATTGACTCGCATCTCAGGCAAACGAACACTCTCCAAGATGAATGCTTTTGACCTGATTGTGACGGTAGCCCTGGGCTCGACTCTGGCGACGATATTCCTTTCGAAGGATGCTGCGCTGGCAGAAGGTGTGCTGGCCCTTGGGTTGTTGATCTTTCTTCAATTCAGCATTACTTGGCTCTCTGTTCGTTCAGCGACTGTGAGCCGTCTCGTGAAAGCAGAGCCGAGGTTGTTGTTTCATAAAGGCGAGTTCCTGCAGAGCGCGATGAAAACCGAACGAGTAAATAAGGATGAACTACTCCAGGCCATGCGCAGCCAGGGGGTCAGCCGGTTGGAACAGGTCGAAGCCGTGGTGCTCGAAACGGATGGCAGCTTTAGCGTCGTGGAGAAGGCTGGAGATGGCAAATCTACGGTACTGCCGAATGTATCCAAAGATGGGAATAGTTAAACTCTCAGCCCGGACGATCTGCTTCAGCGCTTGGGCTGTGCAATGAGTGAATTCCTGCAGGTACTCGCATTGGCATTGATGCCCGCGGCCGGCAACTTTGTCGGTGGACTCTTTACTGAAGCAGCCAGGATCTCTCGCCATCGCCTGGGTCTGGCTCTTCACGCTGCCGCCGGAATCGTGCTGGCAGTGATGGCTGTGGAACTCATGCCAAGGGCTCTGGCAGGAGAGCCGGCCTGGGCCGTAGTGGCAGCTTTCGTCGCTGGCGGTGGCTTCTTTGTTCTTGTGGATAGTTTGCTTGATGTGGCAGCAGAGAGGTGAGGCAAAGGGCAAAGATAGCGGGCCTTGGGCTATTTATTTCGCCGTTGCCGTGGATCTATTTACTGACGGTGTACTCATCGGCACCGGCTTAACAATCAGCTTTGGCCTGGCACTTCTGCTGGCTTTGGGACAGGTATCTGCAGATATCCCTGAAGGTTTCGCAACCATGGCAAACTTCAAGAGCCAGGGGTTTGCCCGCCGCAAGCGCCTGCTTATCGCAGCCTCCTTTTTGATTCCGGTGTTACTGGGTGCAACTCTCGGATACTGGCTCGTGCGAGATCAAGCCGAGATCTTCAAGCTATCACTGCTGTCCTTCGCTGCGGGTGTCCTGGTCACCGGTGTGGTCGAGGAGATCATTCCTGAATCACATAAGGAGGGCGAGGCTCGGAGCGCTGCGCTGATGCTGGTTGCTGGATTTGGATTATTTACCTTACTTTCGGTATACCTGGGTTAGTTAATTGAAAGCAGCCATTTCTAATCCGGGCTCCGCTTTGTTTTGAACTTGGCACGGTTGATGAGCGTCATCAGTCCCCAGTTGATGAACAGGTTCAGGAGTGCGGCCCCAACTGCCAGGATGTAGGCATTGAGGGCGACGGCAATACCAATCGCCGCGACTGACAGGATGGATGCGCTGGTTGTCAGACCTTCCACAACCCTTTCCCCCTCCTGCCTGTACTTGAGGATGGTGCCCGCACCTAGAAAGCTGATGCCCACCACGATCGCTTCTATAATGCGGACAGGGTCTGCATTAATAATGTCTCGAGGATCGAACGAGGAAAGTAGAAGATCTGCCAGCATGACAAAAAGGGTAGCAGTTGCCCCAACCAGCATGTGGGTCCGCAGCCCTGCCGGTCGCTCGGCAAATTCGCGTTCAATGCCAACCAGTCCTCCCAGCAGCGCGGCGATCGCGATTTTTCCCAGCATTTGAAGTTCGGTCATTGTTTCCATCTGTAATTCATACTCCTGTCCCAGTTCAAAAAAAGCAGAACTCTCCCCGTCCCGCTCATGGAACCACATCAGGCATGGTAGCCATTTCTTAACTATAGAACAAAAGGAAAGAGTTTTTTATGGGGAGTATCCCCGCTGCTAGCAGGAAATACCCTTAACAAAGCGATATTTCGAAATTTTCGCTGAAAAGGCAGGGTTTTCCATAACCTTTTTTGGAGCTATTCCCCATTGAAGCACATCCTCGGGACCTCTATAATTTATTGTGAAGCATCAGGCTTACAGTATTAGTAGTCAATGCAGGAAGGAGAAAAACATGGAACTAAAAGAAGGAATGAGTGTCGTAACTCCCGGCGGCGAAGAAGTGGGAAAGGTCAATCGCTTCGTTCTGGATCCGGCGACAAATGAAGTTACTCACATTGTTATTCAAAAAGGATGGCTCCTGCCCGAGGACAAGGTTGTGCCATTTCAAATGGTCACTGTGGACTCAGAAAGCAGGATTCTGTTAAGCGAAGATGTTCGCAGCTTTGACGAGCTGCCGCCTTTCGAGGAAACCCGTTTTATCAGGGCAAACGATGACCTCCCGACCGATCCGACCCCAGAAGGAGATCCCGCTTATCATTACACACCGGCCTACTACTGGTATCCATCCCATGCGAACATCGGTTACCCGGGTTTTGGCCTGGGATATTACGCCTGGCCGCCTGCCGGTGAAACCAAGCGGAATATTCCGGAGGATACGATTCCTTTAAAAGAGGGAACGGATGTAATCAGCTCCGATGGCGAGCATGTAGGCGATGTGGAACGCTTGATTATCGAACCTGACTCGAACAGGGCGACTCATTTTCTCATTTCGCAGGGTCTCTTGTTTAAGGACCGCAAGCTGGTCCCTGCCCACTGGGTGCGGGCGGTGGAGGAGGATAAAGTCCATCTGGTGGTCTCTGCCCGATTGCTGGAGCGCCTCCCAGACTATGAGGAGTCGCAATCTGAAGAGCGAAGTTGATGTGTCAAGTGATGTGGGGAAAATTCTGAATAAAAATTGAGCCTGGTTGTCACTCTCTCGGAAACGAGAGAGTGCTTCATTTTTGGATCAGCCCACGTGGATAGAGTGCTGTCACAAAATCTGTGAGGGAAAAGAGGGAATTCGCCTGTAACCTTTTTCTGTCTTATTTGTCATGTAACTACTCAGAGAAATAACAGAGCTTCGCCCATGTGGGGAACCCCACACTCGTACTGGCGAGGCTTCAAATTATGTTATGAATGGATGGATATGCTGCACTGGTATATATTTCAGAGTAAAACTCGAAAAGAAGACCTACTGTGTGAACAACTGCGTATTCGTGAGATCGAGCTCTTTTTCCCCCGTCTCAATATTCGTCCTGTTAACCCCCGCGCGCGAAAAGTGAAGCCTTATTTCCCTGGCTACGTGTTTGCGCGGGTCGATCTGGAGGATGCCGGCCGATCCATACTAGATTGGATTCCTGGCGCCGTGGGGATCGTGAGTTTCGGGGGCGAGCCAGCCCCGGTCCCTGATCACCTGGTCACGACTCTTCGTCAGCATATTGATACGGTCAATGCTGCCAATCGCCAGGTGTTGGAAAGCTATCAGCCGGGAGATGTGGTTGCCATTCGGAGTGGGCCTTTCACAGGCTATGAAGCCATTTTTGATGTTCATCTGCCAGGCCGCGACCGTGTGGAAGTGCTTTTGAGGCTGATCCAGGGGTCTCATCAGATACGGTTGGAATTGCCGCTGGAATTCATTACCTTAAAAACAGAGTTCATGCAGCCTGGATAGATGCATATCAGAGCCTGACTGCGCCTGGAATTAAAGAGGGCCAAGTCTGGCAGGGGGTAGCGAAAGAAGCCGTTTTTGAGGCAAAATGCTTCTGAAACGGGAGCAGTCCGCGGGGAGATTGGATCGGCTCCTGCTTTTAGCCGTTTTCTGCGTATTTAAAGGCACCGGGGGGAATAGTGCCTCTATTCCTTAGAAAATTGACCTTAAATGTAACCTTTCTGGCTGTTTTTCGTCATGCCCCAAGTTATCAAAATTGCAAGGTGCTCAAATCAATAGTGCTTAAAAGAGTTATTTCCTGTGGATGGTTACCGAGTCGAACAGGAGAATATTTCGACACGGTTGTGTCGAAATGGCGGAGCATGCCGGCTGCCGCTATCCTCATTTAAATATGGGCACGATCGCAGGTAGTTTCCCCAGGATCTTTCGTGAAACTCACTCGTACAAAAACAGACAATACTCAAAATTACAGGATTACGTTGCCGCACCGCTCATTTTTTAACCTTCTTCTGGGCAGGGCGGACTTTTCGGCCAGGGAATTCCTACAGAGCCGGTATCTCATCATTGGAATGGTGATCTTGCAGCTCGTGTGGTTGGCTGCCATCCTTTGGACTGGTACCAGCAGCAACCTCTCTTTAATCACATTCCTGGCTGTGTACTCATTATGCGCCGGGTTGATCGCACTCTTTTTACCCGAGACCTTTATTTCGAAGGTTCGCTCGTTCAAAGCATGGCTTTTGCAGAGTCCGCTGCGATTGTTCCTTATTCTGGGTCTGATCGTCCTGATTGGCGGCGTTTTCTATGCCAGCCAGCAGCGTGCCTGGGGCGATGAAGAACGGAGTTTGAGGGTTGCCAGGATCACTGCGGCGGAAGGAGTTGAGAATGCCTATCAGCAGAACGGGTGGCTCAGGCGGAAGCACCCTCCTCTTATGCCTTTGCTGTATAGCATGACCCTGGGCTTTATGGGAGACGGCCTGTTTAACTTGCGGCTGGTTTCTGTCGTGTTCATGGGAGCCACGCTGATCATCACATATGATCTCGGGCGCGAGCTCTACGACCGGGGGACAGGGTATCTGGCTGCCTTCCTTTTTCTATTGTTTCCTCTCGTGATGCGTCTGGGCACATCTGCCATGATGGATACCCAGTTGACATTCTTCTTTGCTCTGGCGCTGCTGTTATGCTTGCGGCTGGTGCGGGCGCCGTCCTCCTGGCTGGCTGTTCTCGCAGGACTCGTTATCGGGCTGGGGCTGTTGACGAAGTACATTATGGTGCTGATCTATGGAGTGCTGATCGTCTGTATCCTCGTTCTGCCGCACTTCCGCAGACAGGCGCGTTATTTCGTCCTGACAGGTCTCACTTCCCTCGCTGTGTTTTCCATCTGGCTGATCTTTGCCGGGCAGAATGGCATTCTGGCCGGGCAGATTGACACCATCATGCGGTACTCTGGGATCTATCACGTGGCTACAAATGCGGGAACGGAAATTCAGCCGGAAGAGGCCCTCCCGGCTCCCGTCACGGAGGAGGTGGCGGAATCTAACAACCTTCTTAAGAGTGGGATCCTGAGATTGGGACTGGAGACCCTGTTCACCCGGCTGCCCTCATCGCTGGGTGTCCACCATCTGCCGCTCATGCTATTTGCCGGGCTGTTTTTACTGAAGAGACGCGAGGCATCTGATCTGTTCCTCTTGTTCTGGACCGGTGTGGTGTTTATCATCCTGTTCCTGACGCTGCCCGATCATCGCTATTTTATGGCTGCCTTCCCGGCGATCGCAATCATGATCGCGCGTATGTTCAGCCGCTTTCCCGAATCCACAGAAAGGGCTGTGCTTTTAAGCCTGCTGCTCCTGATCGGTAATCTATATCTCTTCGTCGACTGGATCCGAGAGGCTCACCTGTTCCTCTAAGTCAAAAACATCCAAGGAGTGATTGCATGAAGTTATCGGTGGTGATCCCGGTTCACAACGGCGGGAACGATTTGCGAAGGTGTCTGGAAGCGCTCATGGACTCGACACGCCTGCCGGATGAGCTCATTATTGTGGATGATGCCTCCACTGATGACTCTGCTCAATTTGCATCCCAGTTTGGCGTTGTCCTGTCTTCTCAAAGCTCGCTGCCGGTTGGGCCGGCGCGCTGCCGCAACCGGGGGGTGGCACATGCACAGGGCGAAATTGTGGTTTTTCTGGATGCCGATGTCATGGTTCATAGAAACGCATTGGCTGTGATCGAAGGCCACTTTAGGAATCATCCCGAGATTGCCGCGCTGTTTGGCTCCTACGACGATGATCCGCCACATCGCAGCTGGATCTCCCTTTATAAAAATCTGCAGCATCATTTTGTCCATCACCACAGCCGGCGGGATGCCTCCAGTTTTTGGACGGGTGCCGGGGCCATTCGCCGCGATGTATTCCTGCGGTTGAGTGGCTTTAACGAAAGCTATTCACGGCCTTCCATCGAAGACATCGAGCTGGGGGTGCGCCTGAAGCGCGCCGGGTATCGCATTCGTTTATGCCCGGATGTACAGGTGACGCATTTGAAGCGTTGGACTTTCCTCAGCCTGCTGAGGACGGATATCCTGGATCGAGCCATTCCATGGACGCGACTGATCTTTTCCTCCGCGCGACTGCCAGCGGACCTCAACCTTGATTGGAAAAGCCGGGCCAGCGCGCTATGCATCTGGGGTCTGTTATTGTTATCCACCCTTGGCCTGTGGCTACCTCTCGCATGGATCGGCAGCCTTTCCTTAGCGGGTCTGGTGATCGCCGCCAACTTTTCGTTGTACAGGTTTTTCTATGAACGCGGCGGTCTGTGGTTCGCCACAGGCGCAGTGTTATTGCACTTTTTCTATTTTTTCTACAGCAGTCTCACCTTTGGGTTGGTCTGGCTCGAGCACCTTTTTTTGAAGAGAACGCGAAAGGCAAGCATATCTTACGGGTCACTGGGTGATTAGAGAGCAATCATGGAACATAATAAGAGCAGACAGGTTGTTATTATTGGTGCAGGACCAGCGGGGCTGACAGCAGGATATGAGCTCACAAAACACAACATCCGTCCGATTGTGCTTGAGCAGTACGACAAGGTTGGAGGCCTGGCGAGGACGGAAAACTACAAGGGCTATCACTTTGACATGGGCGGGCACCGGTTTTTCACCAAGTCCGAGCCGGTCAATGAGATGTGGCATGAGGTGCTAGGCGATGAATTCCTGCGCCGGCCGCGCCTCTCGCGGATTTTTTACCAGGACAAATTCTTCTATTATCCACTCAAGATCTGGAATGCATTGACCGGCCTCGGGGTCTGGCAGGCGATCCTCATTATGCTCAGCTTTATCCGCTGGCAGATTTTTCCTTATAAAAAGGAAGAGACCTTCGAGCAGTGGGTGACCAATCGCTTTGGTAAGCGCCTGTTTGAAATTTTCTTCAAGACTTATACGGAAAAGGTCTGGGGCATTCCCTGCTCCGAACTCAAAGCGGAATGGGCAGCACAACGGATCAAGAACCTGTCTCTAAAGAGCGCATTAATGAGCATGGTCGTCAAGCCGGGGGATTCGATCACGACTCTGATCGAGGAGTTCCACTATCCGCGCCTCGGGCCGGGCATGTTATGGAACGAGGTCAAGAATCAGATCGAGAAGCGGGATGGCAAGGTCCATTTGAATAGCCCCGTTATGCGCATCCATCGCACCGGGAATTATGTCGATTACGTGGTGGTCTCTCAGAATGGTTCAGGCGAGCAAATCATCCCCGGCACAAATTTTATCTCGAGCATGCCTGTCTCCGAGTTTGTCAAAAAGATCGAGCCGGTGCCGCCGCATGTATTGGCGGCTGCCAACAAGCTTAGCTACCGCGACTTTCTGACGGTTTGCCTGATCGTCAACAAGAAGGAGCTCTTCCCCGATAACTGGATCTATATCCATTCCCCGGAGGTCAAGGTGGGGCGCATCCAGAATTTCAAGAACTGGAGCCCCGATATGGTGCCGGACCCCTCGAAGACCAGCCTGGGTCTGGAGTATTTCTGCACAGAAGGGGATGACCTGTGGAACATGCGGGATGAAGACTTAATGGAGCTGGGCAAGCATGAACTGGAACGGATCGGGCTAGCGAAGGCTGGCGACGTTGTGGATGGCTGTGTATTCCGCGTGCCAAAAGCCTACCCGGTCTACGACGCAGAATACGCCGACTATCTCAAGGTCGTCCGGGAGTTCGTGGAGGGGCTCGAGAATTTTCAGACCATCGGCCGGAACGGCTTACATCGCTACAACAACCAGGACCATTCGATGATCACAGGTTCTCTGGCGGTTCGTAATCTGCTTTTTGGTGAAAAGAATGATCTGTGGAGTGTGAATGCCGATGCCGAATATCATGAGGAGGTCCGTGAGGATGAACAGAGAAGGCCCGAGGAAACCCTCAAGGAAAAGATCACGCACATTTTCCCGCGGCTCGACCCGGTGGCTCTCGGCTTTGCGTTGGGCACCACCTGCGGGGCTTTGATTTTTGCAGCAACCCTCTTTCTGCTGCTCAAAGATGGAGGAACGGTCGGCCCTCACCTGCAGCTATTGAGTAATTTCGTGCCCGGATTTTCCGTTACCTTGCGGGGCGCGCTGGTGGGACTGTCGGGATTGTTTGTGCTGGGATTTATATTCGGATCCGTACTTGCTTATCTGAGGAACCTGACCGTCTATATCAGTGCGCGTATCATCCATCGGGATATTGAGCTCTATCTGCTCCGAAGACTCTTTGATTTCATCTAAGAACAATCCCGGACGGTTTTAACTGGAGGAAATTCGGTCATGCCGGAAGACAATAACGCCATCGAAAGATTGGTGCTCGTCGAGCTCATGCGCTTGAACGGCATCATCCTGGGGCTCATCCTTGGATTGCTGCTTGGTTTTGGAATTTTTATCGCGACCATCGTTTTGCTGCTCAAAGGCGGAGAGGTGGTGGGCCCACACCTGGCTCTGCTTGGACAATTCTTTATCGGTTATCAGGTCACATTTCCAGGAAGCATTATCGGTTTTCTGTATGGTTTTGCTCTTGGGTTCGCTCTTGGATACGTGATTGCCGGTCTGTATAACTGGATGGCCAGCTTCCGTGAAAAGCGGCGGCAAGGAAACGAGTAGTTTATGCCTGAAATTGTGCTGCTATCGATCATCATCCCTGTCGCTGCCATTTTGCTGGTGTTCAATATTCGCCGGATCATTTTTACGCTGGCGATCTTCCCGGCCAGCCACAAAATGAAGGAAGCCGAAGAGTATGAACAGGCGCACCTGCCAGATGTACTGATCCTCGTGCCGTGCCGGGATGAAGCGGGCATGATCGCGGATCTGTGTCAGGCACTGTCGCAGCTGGATTATCCGCGCGAGAGTCTGCAGGTGGTTCTGATCGATGATGCCTCCATAGATGGCACCGGAGTGATGATGGAGCAGCAGGCTACGGAGCGGCCCGGCTGGCACGTCCTCCGGTTTTCGAACAACATCGGCAAAGCCAGCGCGCTGAACATTGCCTTAGCTCGTTTCCCGTTTGGGGAGATCGTCTACATTTTTGATGCCGATCACCGGCCGGATGCGCAGGTCTTGAAGCGTGCGGTGCCATATTTCTATGCTCCGCGGGTGGCGGCAGTGACAGGCTTTACGCAGGTGGTAAATCCTCTCGCCAGCCCGAGCGCGTTCTACTCTACGGTGGAGAGTTATACCAACCAGCTGGTCACCATCCGGGCCAAGGATCGCCTGGGACTGGCTCCCGCGCTGCTCGGCTCCAACTGTGCCTACCGGCGCGAGCCATTGATCGCATCCGGCGGATTCCGCAATGGCGCGTTTTCAGAGGATTCAGACCTGACGGTGACCTTTTACAGACAAGGCTACCGCATCCGTTTTGCACAGGAAGCAGTTTCGTACCAGCAGGTGCCGCAATCTGTGGGTGGATATCTTAAGCAGCACATCCGCTGGGGGCGCGGGCTGAACGATGTGGCAAAGGTGCACGGCCTGGAGATTCTCACCGACCGGAAGTTAAGCCTGCCTCTGCGGCTGGAGCTTCTCCTGTTCACTGCCGGATACCTCGATCGTCTTGCCCTGATGAGTGCCGTGCTTTTGATGATCCCTTCTTATCTGATCAGCAGCACACTCTTTCTTCTTTTGCTCGGAATCGTTTTGTTCTCGCTGGTGACACCCCTGGTGCAGATCGTGGCTATCTTCCTCAAAGAACGGTTTGGCATGGCCATGTGGCTCCGGCTGCCGTTGATCCCTGTTTTCTTCGCACTCGATATCTTCGCCGCCATTCGAGCCATGCTGGATACAGTCTTGAACCAGCCTCGCTTATGGACCAAAACGCGGAGAGAGGAACTGCCTTAGCATGAAATCGATTGCCGTCTGCATCATCACTTGTAACACACGTGATTTGCTCCGTGAGTGTCTCCGTTCTGTTTTGATGGAAAACCCGGATGAGATCGTGGTGGTCGATAACGCCTCCACGGATGGCAGCGTGGACATGCTAAAGGCAGAGTTCCCATCCGTGGCGCTGGTGACACTGGAAAAAAATATTGGTTTTGGCGCCGCGTCAAATCGTGGGATTCAGAGATGTCGTTCTGAGCACATCTATCTCATCAACGCCGATACAAGAGTGAAATCGGGATCCGTTCAGGCTCTGAATCGATATCTGGAGTTCCATCCAGAGGCGGCTATGGTTGGTCCGCGCATGCTGAATCCGGACGGAACACTGCAAACCTCCTGCTTTTATTATCCTACTCCTTTACATGTCTTCCTGTATATCTCCGGCAGCTATAAGCTCATCCCGCATCTCCCCCTTCTGAAAAAACGCAGCCTGCAAAAAGTGGCAAGTGATGAGTCCATGGCTGTGCCGTGGATCCACGGGGCGGCTCTGGCCTTTCGCCGCGATCAAATTCAGTCTGTTGGCGGCTTTGATGAAAATTTCTTCCTGTATTTTGAAGAAGTGGATCTGTGCTATCGCCTCACTTTACAAGGCCAGCAGATGCATTTCATGCCTGAAGCAGAGATCATCCACGTCGGCGGTGGCACGACGGTCCAGCGGCGGGCCTGGTTTTACATCGAGTTCTTTGCCAGCCTGGCTCAATTCTATCGGAAGCACTATTCCACGCTGCTGCTGACGGAGCTGGTGTTCATCGTCAAACTGGTTTCTTTCTTCAAGCTGGCTCGCGACACCATGCTCAAGCCTTTCGTCCGCGATGCCGCAAAGCGGTCGATGCTGGAAGTCAACCTTGACATCCACCGCAGTCTGTTGTTTGGTCCCTGGCACCGGCGTTCCAACGCTGGGACGGTTGTTCCCGCTTAAGAGGCTGGTTCGATGCGATTGCTGATTCTACTGCCCTTCGCCCCACGGCTCGATGCTACGCACGGAGGCGCGCGCGTCATCACCCAGTTCCTGACGGAGATCACCGCCCGGCACAAAGTTGCCATTCTGTATTTTCGAGAAGCAGAGGAACGCGGTGCCGACTCATGTTTCCGAGAGCGCTGTGAGCTGGTGGAAGAAATCGTGCGGCCGGCGAGCGACAAAACCCCGGGGGCGCGTCTGGCTCGCTACCTGCGTTTGATGCTTTCCTTGTTCCTGTTGCGCCCCCTGTGGGTCAGCGATTGGATCAGCCCGGCGTTTGCGAAAAAGGTCCGGCACATCGCCCAGTCATTTCAGCCTGAAATCATTCAGGCGGAATTCCATGTGATGGGTCAATATTTTTCCGCGCTTAAAGATATCGATGTACCGCGGGTGCTGGTTGAATATGAGCCGAGCGCCCGGGCAGCCCTCTACATTCAAAATCTGCCGCGGGCTTTGCACCGGCTGATCGAGCGGATCGAAAAACTCTCCTGGCGGCGATATGAGCGGAAGATCTATCGTCAGGTGGATGCGATTGTCGCATTCACTGAAGCAGACCAGAAATCTATTGCAGCGACGGCCGGTCGAACACCTATCCATGTCATTTCTCCCGGAATTGCCATTCCGGAACAGCCTCTCAACCCGGTGGGAGGGCTGCCGTTGAGCCTGCTCTTCGTTGGCAATTTTTATCATCCGCCCAACACAGATGCCGCCCGCCGGCTTGCGACATCTATTTTTCCCTCTGTGCAGAAACAGTTCCCCGAAGCGAAACTCTTCCTTGTGGGAGAGAATCCGCCGGCCGATCTAAAAAGGGCCGGCAGTCAGGTTATCGTCACCGGCCGGGTGCCGGAGATTATGCCGTATCTCGATCAGGCTGCACTGCTGGTCGCTCCTGTACATCTCGGCGGCGGGATGCGCATCAAGGTGCTCGAGGCGCTCGCAGCCGGTAAAGCCGTGGTGACCACGCCGCTTGCCGCGGAAGGATTGGACGTCACTGACGGCGATCAGCTCTGCATTGTTAGAACGGATGCAGAGTTCGTCGAGCGCATTGGGCAATTGCTTCGAAATGAAGAGAAGCGCCTGGCGCTGGCGAGACGTGCCCGGGCCTGGGCGTGTGACCATATCGCCTGGGACAAGTCTATAGCGAAATACGATGTTCTTTACAAAGAACTGATCGGTGGATCAGACCAGCACGAACAGCATTCTAACGAAGTTGTTGATCATTCCGAATTTGGCGGGTTAACAACCCGCCCTACACTTCAATGAAACGAATTACAAAGATTACCGTAGCCATTCCAACCCTCAATCGACCGGATGCTTTGGCGCGCTGCCTCGAAGCTTTGCTGGTAAAAGGTACAGTGCTTCCTGCGGAGGTGCTCATCGTCAACCAGGGAGAGTATTACGCTGCGGAGCAGGTTATCAATTGTGCACGCCTGAATTCTCCGGCCCCGATCGTCCACTGCTCCCAGCCGAAAAAAGGACTCTCTGCGGCGCGCAATCTGGCCTCCATCCAGGCGCACTGTCGGGTCATTGCCTTTACCGATGATGACTGCGTGCCAGCGCCCGATTGGCTCGAGACCATCGAACGGACCATGGCGACAAATCCTTCTGCGGATGGAGTCACGGGAAGCATCCTGCCGCTCGGGGATGAGTCTGCCGGGTTGTTCCCAATTTCCATTCGCACCAATAAAAAGGGTAAGACATTCCAGGGGCATGCCTTGCCCTGGCACGTGGGAAGCGGCGGTAACTTCGCCATCCGGCGCGACTGGCTCTTCCGGGTTCGAGGCTACGATGAGCGGCTTGGGGCCGGTTCGCCTGGCAAAGCTGCCGAGGACACAGATCTCTTTTACCGTTTATTGCTTTCGGGAGCGGTGATCCGCTATGAGCCCGAAGTGGTGATCTCTCATGAGCGTCAGGATGCAGCCCGTTTGATACGGAGCTTCTGGAATTACAGTTATGGGATTGGCGCTTTTACAGCCAAGCACTTCCGCGCTGGTGACCCGTATGCCATATATCTTCTCGGCGTCTGGTTATTCTGGCTAATCTGGCGGACGGGGAGCTCGATCCTCCGCCGAAGAAAGATGTACATCGGGGAAGGCTGGTTGAGTTTGAAAGGATGCAGTCATGGCCTGGCTTACGGCTTCAAACTTAGGTGAGCGACGTTTGCCGCATCAGTGGAGCGGTTTCCGGCGCTGGCTCCAGCGCCGGTTTTTCCCGGTCTGGATGGGATCCTTACGCCGCACCAAACCACTCAGCGACAGCTGGGGCTTCGACCGCGGCCGCCCCGTGGACCGCTACTATATCGAGTCTTTCCTCAACAGGCATAGGCAGGATATTCGCGGTCGCCTGCTTGAGATTCTGAACAACGATTACGCACGCAAATATGGCGCATTGCCAGAACTGGTGGACGTTCTGGATATCGATCCGGCCAACCGTCAGGCGACGATCGTTGCAGATCTGGCAGCCGCGGATTCGATTGCATCGAATTCATTCGATTGTTTCATCCTGACTCAGACCCTGCAGCTGGTCTATGATGTGAAAGCAGCGATCACCCATTCGCATCGCATCCTTCGTCCGGGTGGCGTGCTCCTGGTCACCATCCCCGCCGTCAGTCGTCTGGCGGGCGAAGGCTACACCGATTATTGGCGCTTCACCCCCGATTCGTGCAAGCGTCTGTTTGGGGAGGTCTTTGGCGATAAGCAGGTCACCGTCTCTGCGTATGGCAACGTGCTCAGCGCGATTGCCTTCCTGGAGGGTATGGCATCTGAAGAGCTGTCAAAGCGTGAGCTGGACGTGAAGGATGAGCGCTATCCTGTGCTTCTTGCAATCCGGGCGGTGAAGAATTGAAAGAATTCGTGTTACCGCCAAGCTCGCTCGTGATCTGTTCGCGGGAGCGCCCGAAGCTGCTTTTCGAGACAATCCAATCGGTGCTACAGAGCGCTCATGTCCCGAATGAAATAATCATCGTGGATCAGAGCGCTGAGCCACATCCCGCGCTCGCTGCGTTGAAGACGGAACGACCGTGCGAGATTCGCTACATCCACTCGAAGAGTGTCGGGGTAGGCGCGAGCAGGAATCTGGGGATTGCCTCGGCCCGGAATAAGATTTTGATCTTCATTGACGATGATATGTTCGTGGAACCAGATTGGTTCAGCAATTTGGTGCAGGCGGTCGTAAGAGCGGGCCCCTGCAGTGTGGTCACAGGCCAGGTCCTTCCGGGGAAATCGGAAGTCCCCGGAGGGACCGCGCCCTCCGTAAAACGAGACCTGCGGCCGGCCGTTTATCGCGGCCGCATCGGAAAGGATGTCCTCTATACCGGTAACATGGGCGTGTACCGGTCTGTGTTCAACGAGGTCGGCCTCTTCGATGAACGGTTAGGCCCGGGGACGACCTTCCCGGCGGCTGAGGATAATGACCTTGGCTTTCGACTGCTCGAGCGTGGATATTGCATCTACTATGTGCCGGATGCGATTGTCTATCACCGGGCCTGGCGCTCAACCAGTGAGAGCCTGTCTCTGGAGTGGAGATATGGCGTGGGGCGTGGGGCTTATTATGCCAAGCACATGAGCTGGCAGGACTTCTATATGCTCTCACGGATGGTTCGTGACATGAAGGAGAACGTGAGGAAGTTTTTGAGAAATGCTGTGTTTAAACGCCAGCTCAATTTTGAATATCTTTTCATGATGTTCGGCATCTTCTACGGCGCCATCCGTTGGAGAGTCATACAAATGGGGAAGCGCTCATCGTGATGGAAGCAAGCATCATCATCCCCACCTACAACCGCGCGGAAAAGCTGCGCAATTGTTTGGATGCTCTTTCCAGCCAGACGCAGCCAGTTCCCGATTTTGAAGTGGTTGTTGTGGTGGACGGCTCTACAGACGGCACGCTCGAGATGCTTGCCAGCCTGGAGACACCGTTTGCTCTGCAGGTGATCCGCCAGCCGAATGCCGGTCAGCCGGCTGCGCTTAACCGTGGAGCCGCCGAATCGACCGGGCGAACTTGCATCTTTCTCGACGACGATATCGTCGTCACACCGCGTTTCGTGGCGGAACATCTTTGCCTGCACCACGAGCGTGAGCTCGTGGTGGGCATCGGCCAGATAACCCTGACGTTGCTTCCCGACGCCGATTGGTTTGCGCGCGGCTTCGCCCAGAGCTGGCTCGACCATTACGCAGCGTTCAACCAGGGCAGACGCCAGCCGGATTGGGACGATTGTTACGGCGGCAATATGTCCGTCTCCCGCGCGGCATTCCTGGCAGTGGGCGGCAATGTCACCGACCTGCGGCGCGGGTACGATGTGGAGCTTGCCTACCGTCTCAAGGAGTATGGCTGTTCCTTTGAATACTTGCCGGAGGCGCTTGGGAATCAGCAGGAAAGCAAAGGTTTCCGCGAGCTTGCTGCGGACGCGGAACTGGCCGGCGAGGGCAGCGTTGCGCTGGCACGCCGCCATCCCGCGACGGAGATGAAACTGTTTCGTCACTTTTATGAAAACCGGCGGAGCTGGATCTTGCTCTGGCGGTTCTTATCGATCACTCATACCTCTGCTCGCGGCATGGAACGATTACAGCGATTGGCTGGCAGGCGAGGCGAGTCCTTCGAATGGTTCGCGTTCTTTAGCAACTATTACTTCTGGAGAGGCGTCCGCCGTGCCGCGCCGGAGCGGACAGCCTGGAAGCAGATGCTACAGTTGAAGAAAAGAGGCAATTTTGCGTGAGAATTTGCTCACCCAACCTATGACGCCCCCCGAGAGCGAAAGGCAGCCGCCAACGGTCATTGAACCGCTCAAAGGTTGGCTGTCTTTCGATGTGCGAGAATTGTGGGAGTATCGCGAGCTGCTTTACTTTTTCATCTGGAGAGATATCAAGGTTCGTTACAAACAGACGATCCTGGGCGGATTGTGGGTCATCTTGCAGCCTCTGATGCCGATGGTCATCTTCAGCATATTCTTTGGTCTGCTGGTCAAAGTCCCATCGGATAATATCCCATACCCGATCTTTACCTACACTGCTCTGTTGCCGTGGCAGCTGTTTGTGTATGCATTTTACATGTCGGGCCAGAGCCTGGTGTTGAACCAAGGCCTGATCACGAAGGTCTATTTCCCGCGCCTGCTGGTCCCCCTGTCTGTCATCCTGGGCGGGCTGATCGATTTCCTGATCGCGCTGCCGCTTCTTGTCGGCATGATGTACTACTACGGCATTCAACTGACCTGGGCGGCGCTCTACATGCCGTTGTTCTTGCTGCTCACTGTGCTCACTGCACTGGCGATGGGACTATGGTCCTCCGCCCTGCATGTGCAATATCGCGATGTGCACCACGTTATTAACCTTTTGACCCAGTTCCTGATGTTTGCCACGCCAATCTTTTATCCCGCCAGCCTCGTCCCTGAGCAGTGGCGTCTTCTCTACGGGTTGAATCCGATGGTCGGCGTGGTGGAGGGATTCCGCTGGGCCTTGCTGGGGCAAGGACAGACATTGGATCCAACCATCTTTCTTTCCATCCCGATTGTCATCCTGCTGCTCATCAGCGGACTGCTTTACTTTAATCGCGTCGAAAAGACGTTTGCAGATTACATATGAACGATGTTGTTATCCGTGTAGAGAACCTGAGCAAGAAGTATCACATCGGCAAGCGCCAAACCTATCGGACCCTTCGTGACACGCTGGCGAATGTGCCAAAGCTGCCCATGCAGATGCTTCGTTCGGTTGTACAAAAAGAAGGAAAAGAACAGTCGGGCGAGCCCGAGATCTGGGCGTTGAAAGATGTCTCGTTTGAAGTCCGCCGAGGCGAGGTGCTTGGCATCATCGGTCGCAATGGCGCGGGGAAAAGCACTTTGCTAAAGATTCTCTCGAAGATCACTCTTCCCACCGAAGGACGCATCGAGCGGTACGGGCGGGTTGGAAGCCTGCTTGAGGTCGGGACGGGTTTTCATCCCGAACTGACCGGGCGGGAGAATGTATATCTCAATGGCGCAACCTTGGGGATGAAAAAAGCCGAGATCGATCGCAAATTTGACGAGATTGTCGCGTTTGCCGAGATCGATCAGTTTTTGGATACGCCCGTCAAGCATTACTCGAGCGGCATGTACGTACGGCTGGCGTTCGCCGTTGCGGCGCACCTGGAAACGGAGATCCTGATCGTTGATGAAGTACTGGCCGTTGGGGATACTGCATTTCAACAGAAATGCCTGGGGAAGATGGATGATGTCGTCAGAGGCGGCAGGACCGTGTTGTTTGTGAGTCACAATATGGCGTCGATGCAGGCTCTTTGCAATCGAGGAATGATTTTACAAAATGGCAAAATTCTACAAGATTCCGAGATGAGCACGGCCGTGAAGGACTATTTCCAGATGCTTGAAAAAACGGCCACGCAGGATTTGCGCAGCAAGACGGAACGCGCGGGAGCAGGAGCTGTGAGACTTGAAGACGTGGAAATCCGTTCAGATGCTTCCGATTCGCGCAACACCCTGATCACCGGCAGCCCGGCACGCTTCGTTTTTCATCTCACAGCCGTCATCCCGAAACTGTCTTGTGTCTTCACCATTTACAACCAGTTGGGTTTGCCAGTGGTGCACTTCAGTAGTGCGGTCCGTTCCCACGAGGATTGCCACGACACAAATATGGGCGCTACCTTGGTCTGTCATATCGATGAATTATCGCTTGTGCCCGGAAGGTACCGGATTAATGTTGCTCTTTCGACAGATGAGGATCTGCAAGACCATGTGGAAGCAGCCGCCGTTTTCGATGTGGAACAGGGTCTGTTTCGCGGCCGCCCCATCTCCAGCGACCATGGATACGGCAATACCCTGCTCCCTCATCACTGGATCACTCCCTGGAAAGCATAAGCATCATGATCAAAATCTTGGTCGAACCTAGCGACTACACTCTCTTCAATATCGGTGATACTGCCATGCTTCAGATCGCGGTGAAGAGGCTTAAGGCCTTGTTTCCCGACTCGGCGATTAAAGTCTTTACGAGAGATCCGCAGGCTCTGAAGTTTTACTGCCCCGATGCAATACCCATCTCCGCTCCCCGCCGGTTGGAAGGTCGATACACGCTTGCTCCTGTCTACAAATACCTGGAGCAGGATCGAATAACCCGGTACTTGTGCAGTTTCGTAAGAATATTTCGTCATCGTGTGCCTGCCATGGCAAAATATGTGATCGAACACTTATTGAAAGAAAGTGAGCATCTGAGCGAAGAATTGCAGCGTTATTTAAGGGCAGTTGCGGAAGCGGACCTGGTGGTGGTGAGCGGCATGGGAGGCATCACCGACAACTTTTTGCTGTATGCGCATGGCCTAATGGATACGTTGGGTTTGGCCATTTATTTTGGTGTCCCAACTGCCATGCTCGGCCAGGGGATAGGACCGATCAAAAATCCGCAACTGATATCTCGCAGCACAGAAATCTTTCCTTATGTGCGGCTGTTCTCGCTGCGCGAAGGTCGTGCGGGTCCGTCGCTGCTGAAATCCCTGGGAGTCTCTCCGGAGCGAATCCTGGTAACCGGCGATGACGCGATTGAGGTGGCCTATCGATTACGTTCTGAGACGTTGGGAAACGGACTGGGCGTGAATTTGCGCGCAGCCGATTATTCTCAAGTGGACCGGCTTCTTATTAGGAGAATTCGGCCAGTCATACAGAAATTTGCCTCCTTGAATCGTGCTCCTCTGATCCCTGTCCCCATTTCAAGGGTTTCAGGGGAAGAAGATCTCGCTAGCATTCGGCACATTGTGGTGGGCTATCGAAATGTTTTAGGTCTCAATCAAGATTTTAGTACACAGGAAAAAGTGATCAGGCAGATCCTTCACTGTCGAGTTGTCATGACCGGGAGCTATCATGCGGCGGTCTTTGCTCTGGGGATGGGAATACCTGCGGTCTGCCTGGCAAAATCCGAATACTATGTCGATAAATTTCTTGGACTCGCAGAACTTTTCAATACGGGGTGCCAGGTTGTTCTCCTCGATGACCCGCAAATGTCGGCCAAGCTGCAAAGTGCAATTCAGAACCTGTGGGAATCGGCAGAGCAGGTGCGCCCAAGTTTGTTGAAGGCAGCAGAAGATCAAATCGAGTGGAGCCATGCCGCTTATCAACGCTTATACAAAGTAGTAGGGTACAAGCCCGCAGTCCAAAAGGCCCCTCTAAAGACTCCCATCCTCTCGAATTAATGCAGATTACCCATACGCCATGAGGAGTGTTAGAAACTCTTGTTGAAATCTCATCAGCAGGTCACCCTGCTGACATCCATTGTAATTCCCTGCTACAACCAGGCGCGTTTTCTGGGTGAAGCCATTGAGAGCGCGTTGGCGCAAACCTACCCGCGCCTCGAGATCATCGTCGTGGATGATGGCTCGACGGATGACACTGCAATTGTGGCGGCGCGGTATCCTAATGTTCATTACGTCCGCCAAATGAATCAGGGACTGGCTGCGGCGCGCAACACTGGGCTGCGCGAGAGCCATGGAGAAGTCCTGGCATTTCTGGATGCGGATGACCGTTTGCTGCCGGAAGCGGTCGAGCATGGCGTTGCTCATCTATTGAATTCCCCCGGTCACGCGTTTGTTTCCGGGCGTTATCGCTATATTGGCGAGGATGGCAAAATCTTGAACGAGTATCATCAGGAGCCGGCTGAGCCTGATTCCTACGCGGCGTTCCTGCGCGGTAACTATATCGGGATGCATGCCACGGTTGCCTACCGTCGCGCGGTGATCGAAGCCGAAGGAGGCTTTGATCCTTCCCTGCCCGCCTGTGAAGATTATGACCTTTATCTCCGCATTGCCAGAAAACATCCGGTCGGGGTTCATAAGCACCTGGTCGCTGAATATCGGCAGCACAGCCAGAATATGTCGCGAGATCCCGGGTTGATGCTGAAGACCGCATTGACCGTCTTAAGCTCCAACTGGGAATATGTCCGCGAGAAAGAGATTTACCGGGCAGCCTATCACGCGGGCGTGAGGTCCTGGCGCGAGCACTACAGCAGTGAGTTCTTCGAACAGATTTATACGAAGTGGTCAGAGGGGCAGATCAGTTCGGCCTTGCGCCTGGCGACGAGCTGGTTCCGTTATGCGCCTTACCAGTTTGCCGGGTATGCGTTCTGGAACACGGTTGGGATTGGTACACGAAGCGTCTACAGGATTTTGCCTGTGTCTGTACGTCGCCGGCTCGATAAGGGGCAGGATCGTTCCTACATACCTCCAAAAGGCAAGGTGCGTTTTGGGGACCTTCGGCGCCTGACGCCGATCAGCCGCGAGTTTGGATTCGATCGCGGTTTACCGATCGACCGTTACTACGTCGAATCTTTCCTCGCCCGTCACGCCGACGATATCCGCGGGCATGTACTGGAGGTGGGAGACGACAGCTACATGTGCCGGTTCGGCGGCGATCACGTGCTGAAAAAAGATGTCCTCCACGTTGTGGAGGGCAACCCGGCAGCTACCATCGTCGCGGACTTGTCCCGCGCCGATCACATCCCTTCAAACCGCTTCGACTGCATCATCCTCACGCAGACCCTGCATCTGGTGTACGACGTTAACGCGGCGGTTCAGACCCTTTACAGAATACTGAAGCCCGGCGGCGTGCTGCTGGCAACATTCCCTGGCATCAGCCAGCTCAGCATTGATGAGTGGTCGGATTCCTGGTACTGGTCATTCACTCTTCATTCGGCACGGCGCATGTTCGAGAAAGTCTCCCTGTCTAAAAATTTGGAGATCCAGTCGCACGGAAATGTACTGGCAGCCACGGCATTCCTGCAGGGACTGGCAGTGGATGAGCTTGATCAGGAAGAGCTTGATCACTCCGATCCTCAGTATCAGGTGCTACTCACGGTCCGCGCGGTCAAACCGGGGATGGAAGAATGAAGGTATCTGTCCTGGTCATGACCTACAACCACGAAAGGTTCATCCGGCAGGCGCTCGAGAGCGTCGCGATGCAGGAGACGAATTTCGAGTACGAAGTCCTCATCAGCGAAGACTGCTCAACCGACCGCACA
>DATHTL010000086.1:0-8152 GCA_035463255.1 Anaerolineales bacterium
GTCCGGCCTGCATGGCTCATCAGATAATACATCAGCCGTAGTTCCAGGTTGGTCATACGGATCGGAGGCTGTCCGTCCAGGATGAGTGTTCGCTCAGACGGAAGGAAATGAATATCGCCCACCTTCAGCGCATCGAGCATGCCGACCGGAATGCTCCATGTGCGCCGCAACCAGGCCTTAACCTTGGCGTAGAGGAGCGATGGCTCAATCGGCTTCAAGATGTATTCGTCTACACCCGCGTCATAGGTTTCCAGCATGAATTGGATGGTTTGGATGGAGGCCAGCAAGAGGATGGGAATGACCGCTTGCTCACGCAGCTGGTTAACAACGTTCAGGGCAAACGATTCGACCGGCTCAACATCAATAATGATAAGGTCGGGAGCTTCGTCGGCCCAACGCTGAAAGGCGCGGGCTGGACGGGATTCCAGGACAACCTGCAGGTTTTGCTTGATGAACTGGAGAGCCCATGGCACGGTTGTCTGTCCATTCGTGATAAAAAGAATTTTTGGACTGAGCACCATGTTGACCACCGTGACCCACCCCCCGGGCATAGAAATTCGATGATAGCTTCGGTTAAAAATGGCTCGTGCAACAACGCGGAGCGGGTCATTCAAAAAATAAATATGAACTAATTATATTCACGTCAAATCAGAATTCAATATTTTGCTGCGCATCTCCCTGATAGGAGTTTCCCCTCTCTCCAGGAGCCGCCTGGACTCCAGTCCTTGCGCGCCAGCCAGGCAGTTGCGTCCAATCCGGCGTCGCAACAGCAATGCAAGCAATATGAGCGAACCTTATGTTGCAGGGTATGATGGATTCAACTTTACCTAGAGAGTCCATCCATGAAGCTAGCGGCCGATTTCTGGCAAGAGTCCTCCTCCGCCCAACGAATTATTTACATCCTCGCCAGTCTGTGTTCTGTGGGATTGATCGTCCTGAGCGTGATGGGGCTCGCCGTGCGAGCCAGACTGCAGGAAATGGCATCTGTAGTGCCAACACAGGAGTGCCACCCTTCGACGCTGGTCCTTGGAGAAACAACATTCCAGATCCAGATCTTGCCTCTCGGGCCCGATGGACTGTCGAATCTGCCGATCAACACTGCAGGTATTGCCTATTGGGTCGACGGGACGCAGACGAACCCCGTGTTTGTGCTCAGCCCTACGCCCAAAAACCTGGCGGTGGTCTCTACCATTGACCTCGGCAGTCAAGCGACCGCGACCTGGGCGGATTGCACGGTCGTCCGTTATCCCGTCACGGCGCATGAGCCAGGCGCGTTTGGCATTGCAGTGCAGCAAGGGATCACGGTGTTCTTCCCCATCGATGCCTCGGGCGCGGGATTTGTGTTCACAGCAGCTCTTACCGGCGAACCGGACCATGTTTTGAATCGACCGACCCCAGCGATTCAAAATACACAATCTGCTCATGTGACAAATACAATTTCTCCCTCCCCGGAAAACACACTGCCCCCGTCGCCAGCGATCGCAAACGCTCCTTTTGTAGAAAGCACAATGGAGCCCGTAGCGACGGATTCTGTCTCATCCAGCGTGGAAGATCTATCGTCAGTTCCAGAGGAGGACATCATTCTTCCTGCTGAAGAAGATGCACCGGTTGATTCCAATCGCTCAGATGTTCTGGCGGAAATCGGTCTGCTGGAGGTGATCTCTTCTGAGGATGGCGAGAACGTTATGCTTAATGTTTCGATCTACAATTACGGCGGCTCGGCGTTTATAGTTTCAGAGAATAGTATCTCGCTCACACAGCCGGATGGAACAGAGCTTGTAATGATCGAGAGCGAACCGTTTCTTCCCAAAGAGATTGCCGCTACCGAAACCGAAACGTTTACCTTTACCTTTCCGCACCCATCTTCTTCCATTGCGACGTTGAAGATTTTTACGGTTGAATATGATGTTGAAGACTATTAATGTCATTGCGAGGAAGGTGCTCGCCTCGACGACTGCGCAGCGTGCCTTTGGCAAGCAATCTTACGTCCCTTGGATAATGTTTGGAAGTACATGATCTCGCTAACAGGAGATTGCTTCGGGTAATCCTCTGGCCTCGCCTTAGGATGAACACCCTTGCAATGACATAATCGTTATAAACAAACGGCGCCGCGAATTGCGGCGCCGTTTGTTTCCAATTGTTTGCCCCCTTGCTCCCCCATGGTTTGTTTATTTCAGTATGAAGTTTGCTGACAATGTTGAGCCATCTTTGGCGGTCATGGTAATCGTATAGCAAGCGCCCGGTTTCTTAGGTGTCTGCCAGTTGTAAATGAACTGATCGCCCGTGGTGTCAAAGCGCAGGCTGGTGCCACCCGTTGCGGTGACTTCAATAGCATCTGCTACATAGCCGTTCGTTGGGCAGGCAACTGGTTCTGCGGTGAACCCAGTCACATAAGATGTGAGTTTCAACTCGGTCAGCCCGGCAAAGAGTTCAAACTTCAAAGGCACCGTCGATCCGCCTTTTACTGTGTTCCATACATTACCGCCCATATCCACAGGCTGGTAGAAGCCTTTGAGCGTCCAGGCGAGAACATTGTAGGAAGAAGAAGCCGTTGCTTCGTTTCCTGCTACATCATGAGCAGTTGCGGTCAGGCCGTGTACGCCCGTTGCCGCATTGGCATTGTAACCAGCGACGGAGCAATCATCAGGGCCAGACAAATCATCACTGGCTTCACAGGAAGGAGCCGTAGCGGGTGGGAAACCATAGTAGAAGTTCTGTACATCGTGCCAGGTGATTGTTGGATTGGTGTCATCGAAATCGAAGGCATCAGAAACTCCATTACCAACGTTGCCTGCATTATCTGTGCAAGAACCGCTCACTGTGAGATCGGTTCCATCCGGCTCGCTATAGGTCTGATCCGCTGAGCAAGAAGCTACACCAGATGGACCATCTGTGCCATTGGTGTCGAAGGTTACTGCCGCGTTATACCAACCGTTATGATCAGGCACACGATCAGGAGTAACTGTGACACTCGGTACAGTAGCATCGCGCTTGATCGTAACAGTAACGGGCCCAGCAGTTCCACCAGCACTCGTGGCAGAGCAGTTCAGTGTCGTACCAGCAGTATCACTGTTGATAGTTATATCCACACAACCAACTGTGGTAAAGGAGGATTCAGGATCGGTTACTGTCCAGTCAACGGATACATCGCTAACAAACCAACCGTTGAGACCATCGGGAGCAGCTGGATAGACGTCATTGACCGTATAGGTGATAACTGGTGCGGTAGTGTCCGAGGCTGGTGCAACAAAATTGATATTGTCGTCGGCAAACACTTCATCGCCAGCATGCTTAAATCTTGCATAAACGGTACGCGACCCGTCCGCACCCGAAGCCAGAGTCCAAGCAAAGGAAGCGGGAGCTGCGTTTCCTGCGTTACATCCATCAGCATCACCACCGGGCCACGGTGTATCAGTTGCATGAACTACAGTCCAAGGATCAGAACTCGAATTTCTAAATGCTACCTCAAGTGCCTGCATATCACCACCAGGCGGACAGTGCAAAGCACTGACATTCACCATTACAGACAGTGAGCCTGTATCAGTTGCGCCATTGTTGATGCTGATTGACTGGCTGGTCGCCGCGTCCGCCAGCGCCAGCGAGGTGACCAGCATGGCCACGATCACCGCCAGAGATAAAGCGATTGAGAATTTATTTTTCATTTCGATACTCCTCATGGACTAAAAAGTTTGATTGACGATATTGAAACGGTAAAGATTTAGCCCCACTTTGTTGCTGGCCACCTCCTTGGAAAGGCTCCCATACGAGCAATAAGTCCAAAAGAAAAGCCGCCTACACTGGTTCGGTGTCCTCCCCGGCGATGCTGAGGCGGCGTAATAAAACCTCGACATTGGTTGGAGGTCTTATTATTGAAAATGGGAGTGGATGTGATCGTTTTCATAAGAACAAAGGATTCCTTGCATCTCTGCAAACACGATGTCATGACGCCTGGCAAATATGATAGTTACGCGATGGCAGTCGCAGGGCGGTTGCAAGATCTTGATAAGCGGTCGCAGGAATCGGCATTTCGGTCACAGGGAACCGCCTAAGATTAGACAGATCAGTTCACAAAATCGGAAAAAGATAAAAAGAAATCGGAATGGACGAAACGTCATTCCGCTGAAGGGTTTTTCTTATATTTGAAGCTGCCCCCAGCCGACCCTAGATAGCGAAAACTAAAAAGCCTTCTACGGTTTGCGGAAAGATTTGCGTGTTGATGAAACAAAGCGCGGCGCAAATACGCCTCTGAAACGGTCCTGGTTACATTGCGAATATTGTGAGCGAGGATGGAGAGCGATGTTTTCATGTATTGAATCAATGAGTGCGCAAAGGATTCCTTGCATCTCTGCAAGCTTGGTGTCATGACGCCTTATGAATGGGAGAGTTACAGGATCGCAGTCGTAGAAAGGTTACAAAGGACATTGCTAGCGGTCGCAGACATCGGCGTTTTGGTCACAACCTGCCAATAGGAAAGAGATCTAAACTAAACAAAACCATCTTCCATTCAAGAACAGGCGAGATATCCACTGGGGTCTCTGAAAAAACAACTGCGCCGCTCCAATGGAGCGACGCAGTTGTTTCCATTTTTTTATCCCCATTCTCCCCAAGAGCTTACTCAGTAAAAGGTCTTCTTATTCTGACACAATTTTTAATCTAGACAAGTGAGGTTCGTCATTCGCAATGGCGATGAAATCTCTGTAATTGGAGTAAACGAGTCTGAATATTGCAGGAAACGCCGGTGTTGCGCGGGCCCATGTTACTCGGCCGCCAGCCTGTAACCGATCCCCGTCACCGTCTGGATAATGAGCGGGTTGGCCGGGTCCGCTTCGATCTTGCGGCGCAGACGATAGACCACGTTCTTGAGCATGGTGTTGTCGGCTTCCGCGTTATAGCCCCACACTCTCTGGTTGAGCTCCTCAATGGTTACAATCTGGCCGGTTCGCTGCATCAGGTAATAGAGCAACCGCAGCTCCAGGTTGGTCAGCCGGGCCGCCGCGCCATTCCTGAGAAAGACCATTTTCTCGGCCGGGAAGAGTTGAAGTGTCCCCACCCTCACTGGATTGAGAAAATCGGCCGAGGTGCTGCCAAAGCGTCGCAGCCAGACGTTGACCTTGGCCTGGAACAGCGAGGGGCTCACCGGCTTGGGAAGGAAGTCATCCACGCCGGCCTGATATGCCTCGAGCATAAATTCCTCCGTGCGGGCGAACGCCAGCAGCAGGACCGGCGTCAGCGTCTCGGCGCGCAGACCGCGAATCAAGTCTAAGGTTTGCGCTTCAGGTAGATTGATATCCATGATGATGAGATCCGGGGACTCCTTCTCAAACCGCGCCAGCGTATTGGCAGGAACGGCTTCCATGGCCACATTCAGCTTTTGCTGCTGCAAGCTGAACGCCCACAGCGGACCCGTGGTCTGCTGGTTGCTGACGATCAACACTTTTGGCGCAGAGGCTACCTTTTCCGACATGCTCAACCTTTATGGATGGAAACAGAAAATTGTCATGGGTATGATGATAACTCCCTTGGCAACGATGCGATTGTAGCACTTTTGATTTCTCGTCACGATAGCGAAACCATTGCTATTCCACGACAGAAGATCCAACAGTCAATCTCTCCTTATAACCTGCATAAAGCTCGAGCGGCAGACTGTCTCTGCCGCCTGTCGTCCACCATTTGTTGTAATTAATAGGTGACAGTGTGCAATCCACTCCACCCTATCACGAGAATTGACCGTCAGGCTAACCCCAAAATCAATATTGATTTTGGGGTTAGCCATGTCTGATTTACTTATTGGCTAGCTGCGGGTGCAGGTCGCTCGACTACTCGGTACATCTCCATATGAGTTGAGCTGGTCAAAGCTATGGTGTGAAGGTTTGTTGCAAGACAACCTGGTTGCAGCCTCCCTTGGGCGCCGTGAATGGTGGCTGGGCACAGGTCGGCCCCTGGAAGACGGTGATGGTTGCGCTGGTGAATGCGATATCTGTAATCGTCGCCGTCCACCTGTTGTTTGGACAGCCGCCCTGTTTACCGGTGATCGGGCCTGGTTCGGCAGTGTCCAGGTTGAAAGTGAGATTGCCGTTCTTCACATCACTCGCCGGAATCGGCAGCCCACCAGTGACCGTCGTGCTACCGGGGTTTTGTCCAGGGGCCAAATTACCACCGCCTGGGCTCGCGCAGGTCACCGTTGGGACACCGCTCGCACTTAACAGAATGAAGGTGTCGGCATTACCCAGCCCCGCAATCTTGCCGGTGCTACCGAGCGTCGTGCCCTGGTCGGTAAAGGTTGGTGTACCGATAAAGTGAGCGTTGGCTGCGAAAACCACGGACACGGGCAGAACTATTAAAAGCAGCGCTGTCAATAGCAGCACTGAAATCTTTTTGTGTCTCATTTTGGATTCTCCAAACTTTAAAGATAGGATCTCACCGGTCACCTTCTGAAGCTGCTTTGTTCGTTGACCGTATATTCAAGCTGCATTGATTACCCCGCTTTTTTCATAATCTCTTGTGCGTATCGATAGGCACCACCTCCTTTCTACATCGTTGCTCTAATCAGCCCTAACCACCCTGGTGGATGCGGGAACTCCGGATTAAGCACAAGAACCGGCTATGACTGCCGGTTCTGAGAATCCAGAGGATCTGGTTGTACCTTTGCAAACGAACGTGGAACAGGACCCGGATGCGCATGCCATCCCGATAAGAATTGTATGCAGGATTTTGCCGTCAGCAGGCAAAACGTCAATGAAGAATTGCAGGCCAGTGTTCATTCGATGAGCTTTCATCACCCTGTCTACGTGCGTACGCCAGAATAACAATATGAGTTGAAGGCTAATTAACGTCCCAAAGGGGTCAATGAGTCGTTAACAGTGTACAGATAAAAGGTGACAAGTGGGTAACAAATTGTCTAATTAAGTTAAGAATAAAGTTAATATTGGGACCTGGTGATCTAACCCATACGAGTCGCGGCGTCGAGTGTTTCTAAAGCCTCACAAACAATTCGGGCGATAGACCCTTGTCTACCGCCCGATCACGTGGAATGAGCTGATGAGGCTCAATGAAGATTCTATGGAAACTTTATTTCACAAAAAACCGATATCCAACACCAGCCACTGTGTGGACATAGTGAGGATTTGCCGGGTCAGCTTCGATCTTGCGACGGAGTCGATAGACAAGGCTTTTCAACATTACTGGGTCTCCTGCACTATGATGACTCCAGACGTAATGACACAATTCTTCAGTGGTCAGTACGCGCCCTGAACGTCCCATCAAATAATACAAGAGGCGAAACTCGAGGTTGGTTAAGTGTATTGGATCTTTTTTGTCAAGAACTACAACCCGATCTGCGGGAATCAAATGAAAATCGTCTACTTTGATCGCCTCCAACACATCCACAGGTACATTTGAAGTATGGCGCAACCAGGCCTTGAGTTTCACTTCAAAAAGTGTGGGCTCGATTGGCTTCAGGATGCACTCATTCACCCCGGCTTCGTATGCCTCGAGGATAAATCCTTTCTCACGCTTGGAACTCAGTAACAGGATCGGTAAAACGGCCTGCTCCCGTAACTTTGTGACAATCTCAAGGCTAACAGAATCAGAATCGATGTCACAAACAATCAGGTCAGGGAGAAGCTCTGCCCAACGTTCGACCGCCTTGGCGGGATCGGGTTCCAGGGCGATATCCCAACGAGCCTGTGTTATGCTAAAAGCCCATAAAGGTGACGTTGTTTGGAGATCGCTAATAATGAGAATTTTCGGAATCTGCGACATACTTGCTCGCTACCATTTCTACCCTTTGGTAGGACTCTATGATTTTCCCACAATGACATATTAAGAAGAGTACCCCAATATGTCTAAACCAATCATCTGGAATCATTATAGCATTCTTCAGGACCAGATTTCAACTTTTTTTGCTGCTTATTCCTGGATAAATTAAGTCCCTGTTGAGTTAAGTTGCCTAGAAAGCACTCTGTAATTGACTTTCGCTCCTCCCTATGATATTATGCCGACACAATTCAATAGCCCCACAAGGCGCTCTTATCCAGAGAGGCGGAGGGAACGGCCCTGCGATGCCTCGACAACCTGCCAGCAAAAAAGTCATCATTAGACAAACGCTGAAAAGGTGCCAATTCCGACAGACGGATGTTCTGGGAGATGAGAG
>DATHTL010000087.1:0-6694 GCA_035463255.1 Anaerolineales bacterium
GAAATTCTCACGGAAGACCAACAGCATACCCATTTGACGCGCGTCGCGGAAGCGGAACGCTTCGTTGCAGAGACTGGCGTGGACGCGCTTGCCGTCTCCATTGGGACCCTGCACGGGCTGTATCGCGGCAAACCAAAACTGGATTTCGAACGGTTATCGCAGTTGCGCGCCGCTTGTCCCATCCCTCTCGTGCTTCACGGCGGGTCAGATACGCCGGACGCAGATTTGCGAAGAGCAATTGAAATGGGAATCGACAAGATCAATATCTGGACGGATGTACGCATTCCATTCCTGCAGGTGTTGAAAGAAACTCTGGAGAGTCCGATCAGAACCCTCGAAGTGTCCGACGCCTTGGGAGCAGCACGAGCCGCAGCCACAGAGATCGTCCGTCAAAAGAACCGCTTGTTAGGCGCAACCGGCAAAGCGGGGGAATATGCATGGGACGCGATCACGGAGGCAAGTCATGGGTAAATATCTCCTGGGCATCGATAACGGTAGCACAGTCTCCAAAGCCGCGCTCTTTGACCTGCACGGCAAGGAAATTTCCGTCGCGAGCTGTAAAGCGGATACTGAATATCCCCATCCCGGCTGGACCGAGCGCGACATGGAAATACTCTGGCAGAGTACAGCCAGCGCGATTCGTGAGGTGCTTGCCAAATCTGGCGCCAAGCCGGAAGAGATCGCCGGGATTGGCAACACCGGGCATGGCAATGGAGTCTATCTCCTGGATAAGCAAGGATGTCCACTGCGGAATGGCATTCAATCGATGGATTCACGTGCGGCAGATGTGGTGAACTCCTGGAACGAGCGTAATCTCCACGCTCGGGTGTTCCCCTTCACCATACAGTCGTTTTGGCCGGCACAGCCGAACGCGCTGCTCGTTTGGCTCAAGCGCAATGAGCCGCAGAATTACGAACGCATCGGCGCCATCTTGATGGTCAAGGACTACATTAAGTATCGTCTCACCGGTGAGATCACGGGTGACTTCACCGATATGAGCGCCGCCAACATCATGGATGTTCGGGAAAAATGCTACTCTCGGGAGTTGATGGCGCTGTATGATCTGTCAGAGGTGTACAGTGCTCTGCCGCCTTTGAAACATAGCAGTGAAATTATTGGCCAGGTCACTCCCGCCGCAGCCCATGAGACTGGGCTTGCAATTGGAACGCCGGTGGCAGGTGGATTATTTGATGTAGATGCCAGCGCGATCGGTGCAGGCGCGATCCATGTGAACCAGGCCTGCCTGGTTATGGGTAGCTGGAGCATAAACGAGGTAATTACAAGGCACCCCATTGTCGACCCCAGCCTGTTCATGACCACTCTCTTCGCCGACTCCGGCCTGTTTCTCACCATTGAAGGCAGCGCCACCTCAGCCACCAACCTGGAATGGTTTGTGAACCAGTGCTGCGGTGATGAGCGTGCAGAGGCCAAACGTCGCGGGATTTCGGTCTACGAAATCTGCAATGAGGAAGTTGCCAGTCTGCCACCAGGCAGTACCAATATTATCTTCCACCCGTTCCTTTATGGCTCGAACGTGCAGCCTACGGCCCGGGCAGGATTTTACGGCATCGCTGGCTGGCACACGCGAGCCCATCTGCTTCGCGCACTCTACGAGGGCGTTGTGTTCGGACACTTGAGTCATATTGAAAAATTGCGTAAGGCTGGCGCTCAGATCAACAGCGCGCGTCTCACGGGTGGCGGCTCACGGAGTTCTGTCTGGTCGCAAATGTTTGCCGATACGATTCAAGTGCCGATGGAAGTCTCAGATGGAAATGAGCTCGGCGCGCGCGGTGCTGCACTCTCTGCAGGTATTGGTGCAGGCATTTACAGTGACTATGCAGAAGCCGTTCGGGAGGCCGTATCTGTCGTCCGGGTTCATGAGCCAATAGCCACCAACACACCTCTTTATTTGGCGCGCTATGCTGAATACGAGCACCTGATCAATGTGATGCAAGCACCCTGGGAAACGCTGAGTAAGCGCAGCTGATACAGCACGCAAGGAGCAAATAAATACATGACCGAGATGACTTCTGAAGAACGAGTGCTGTGTGTGCTGCAGCGGGGGCAACCCGATCGTGTGCCGCATTTCGAATGGCTGGTGGATTATCGCGTTCGCGAGGCTCTTCGGCCGGGCTGCAAGGATCACAATGACTTTGCAGTGGAGATGGGGCAGGATGCTGTCATTGTGGATCCAATTTTTAAGAAGCAAAGGGTTGGCACGAATCGCTGGCTCAGTGAGTGGGGATATATTTCGCAGGATACAGCAGAAGAACACGGCATCGAGGTGGAATCCCCCATTAAGACTATAACTGATTTTGAGCGCTATACACCTCCAGATCCACATCAGCCATGGCGGTTTGCCGCTGTAGAGTCTGCGGTGCAAAAGTACGGGGGGCATAAGGCTGTTATCGTCCACCTGAACGATGTTTTCTCGCTGCCGCGCTATCTTATGGGTATGCAGGATTTGCTTATGGCAATTGTGATGCAGCCAGAATTGGTCCGAGCACTGGTTGAGATGTCCGTAACGGTCAATCTCGAGTTGGCGAAAGAGGTTGCTGCGCGCGGGGCGAAGATCGTCTACACCGGCGACGATTACGCCTACAACAAGGGACCGCTCATGTCGCCCAGGCATTTTCGCGAATTCTTTTACCCCGGTCTCTGCCGCGTCATGCAAGGCTACAAGGAGCTCGGCTTGTACACCATCAAGCATACCGATGGCAATCTCTGGCCGATCCTCGACATGATTATCGATTCCGGGATCGATTGCCTCGATCCCATTGATCCGCAGGCAGGCATGGATCTTGGCGAGGTCAAAGCTAAATACGGACAGCGAGTGGCACTCAAGGGAAATGTGGACTGTGCCCAGCTTATGACATTTGGCACGCCGGAGGAAGTCATCGAAGCGACCAGGGAAGTGTTGCGTAAGGGAATGTCAGGTGGAGGCTTTATTCTCTCTTCGAGCAACTCCATCCATTCGGCTGTCAAGCCCGAGAACTATGTGGCCATGCTGCAGACGTTGCGGGAGCACGGGAGATATCCAGAGACTGACAGATCGCTGTGCTGACAAGAGAATCATCTGGCTATATCAAGACTATGAGCCGCTCAACGAATTTTTTCATGCTGCTATGCATACTCAGTTTTTTTGTGTCGGGTTGTGCAAGTGTCCCGGTTCTGGCTCCGACAAGCGATATATACTGGCCGACCGAGGGCTGGCGCACGTCCACTCCGGAAGAACAAGGGATGGACGCGCAGAAGTTGACAGAGATGCTGGATGTTATCCGGGAAAGAGACATCAATATCCACAGTTTCCTGGTCATTCGGAATGGCTATCTCGTCAGCGAAACGTATTTCAAGGGGTATCAGCCGGATCAAAAACACGACCTGCAGTCCGTGGGCAGGAGCTTTACGGCTACTCTCATCGGTATCGCGATCGATAAAGGATACATTAAGGGCACGGATCAACGGATTGTTGACTTTTTCCCGGAGCGTACAGTTGCAAACCTTAATACGCAAAAGCAAGCCATGACGCTGGAGGATTTGCTGACGATGAGGACAGGCTTTCAATGGCAGGAGATGGAAGGCGCATTTGAATCAATGCAAAAAAGCCCGGACTGGACTCAATACGTGCTCGACATGCCGATGGCTGAACAACCAGGAAGCCGCTGGAACTATTGTTCCATTTGCTCTCACATACTGTCTGCCATCCTTCATGAGACAACGGGTATGAACCCGCGCGATTTTGCCGAGCAATACCTCTTCGAGCCGCTTGGTATTGCAAACGTAATCTGGATGAAGGATCCGGCAGGAATTCCGCTCGGCGCCGGGGGATTTCAGCTCACGCCCCGTGATATGGCGAAGCTGGGATACCTGTATCTCCGCCATGGCGAGTGGGATGGACACCAAATCGTCTCCCCCGAATGGGTAGAGACTAGCACCCAAAGCCATGTGGATGTCACAATGAATGAACATTTTGGCTATGGGTATCATTGGATCACCGTTACTTCGATGGATGGCTATGCAGCATCGGGCGGCGGTGGACAGATCATTCTGACCGTCCCCAAATATGACCTGGTCATTGTCACCACTGGCTGGACCGAAGAGAGTATTTTTGAGTTGATCGAGCAATACGTGCTTCCGGCCGTTGAGAACTCGGAATGATGAAACACCGTTATTCGTGCGTATCCGTTGAGAGATACACGAACACTGTGCCGGCTAAACTGGACGACTGAGAAGGAAGATCAGTGGCCATTTACATTGACTCGGCCGTATTCAACGAAGTTGAAGCTGCACGCGCTCTTGCCTGGGTGCGCGGTGTGACGACCAATCCGCTCCTCCTGGCAAAGGCCAATCGTGACCCAGGAACCGTGCTGAGGGAACTAGCGAACCTGAATTTTGGGAGCCTGTTCTACCAACTGGTTTCACCTACTCTGGACGGCATGCGCAAAGAAATGGAGCTCGCTGCTCACGTTGTGGGACCAAGCCTAGTTTTAAAAGTACCTCCAACGCAGAGTGGATTCCAATTTGTGTCCCAATGTACAGAACATCCCTGCTGCGTCACTACTGTCTACACTCCGGCCCAGGCATTGATTGCAGGGGAAACGAATGCTCGTTACGTAGCTGTCTATGTCAACAGGGCCACACGCTTGATGGGCGATGGCTTGAACCTGGTGAGGCAGGTTGCCGAGATCCTCAAGCATAGCAAAACAGAGGTCATTGCTGCCAGCGTCAAGTCAGCGGAGGAGGCTTGTGCCTCTCTTTCTGCCGGTGCCCACCATTTGACATTGCCCTATGAAGTCTTGATGAGTCTCATGCACGATCCGCTCTCAGATCAGACGGTGGAAGAATTCCAGGAAAACGGCATCGGTATCTATAGATAAAAACACCAGGAACTCCGGCAAATCTCATAATGAACTCTAAAAAGGACAAAAACCATGAATGCAACCCTCTCAGGAATTTATGACGCCATACTGGACGGCGATGTACCAGGCACACAGGATCGAGTACAGGCCGCCATTGCGGCTGACTTGAAGCCGGGAGACATCCTGTCTGAAGGCATGGTTGCCGCAATGAGGGAAGTCGGCCGGCGTTTCGAAGAAGGTGATTACTATGTGCCCGAGATGCTGGTTGCAGCCCGCGCTATGCAGGCCGGGTTGTCATTGCTGAGGCCCTGCCTCGTTGCGGGTGATGTACAATCCGCCGGAAAGGTGGCGATTGGCACAGTTAAGGGCGATCTTCACGATATTGGAAAAAACTTGGTGAAATTGATGCTCGAAGGCGCCGGATTTGAAGTTCAAGACCTGGGTGTGGATGTCGCGCCGGAAAAGTTCGTCGAAGCCATCTCTGCCGGGGATGTGGATATCGTGGCGGTTTCAGCGCTGCTTACTACTACCATGCCGCACATGAAGACGACGATAGAGGCTATCGAGCAGGCGGGTCTGCGTGACAAAGTTAAGATCATTGTAGGCGGCGCGCCCCTGACACAGGGTTATGCCACCGAGATCGGTGCAGACGGGTTTTCTGCGGATGCCAGCTCGGCACCAGTTCTGGTGGAATCCTTGCTTCAAGCGATGACTGACCGGGCTCCAAAGAGTCAATAAAAAGTCTTTATAGCCTGTCATTAACTTTGGCCTGGTATTGCAATTCCTTTGCTAGATGCACGGACTGGATCTTCTCACGCCCCAACAAATCCGCAATCGTCCGCCAGTTCAAATTGCTTACTATAGCTAGGTGATCAGGAAGCAGAATCGAAGGAGTACCGGATCAGTGATGTGGACGGGATATACGCGCGATATAGCCAAAGCGTGAAAGGGCTAATTTAGCATCAGCTTGGGGCGATACTGCAACGCCTCCGCCAGGTGCACGGACTGGATCTCCTCACACCCTGCCAGGTCAGCAATGGTGCGCGCCAGTTTGAGGATGCGGTGATAAGCCCGCGCCGACAAGTTGAGCTGGCTCATCGCCGCCTGCATCAGGCTTTGACCATCTTCGGGCAACTTGCAGAACTGCCGTATTTCCCCAATCCGCATGTCGGCATTACAAACAATATCGGACGATCCATTTTTGGAGAAGCGCTGAAGCTGCCTATCCCGCGCCGCCTGGACACGCGCTCGAATAGAATCGGATGATTCCCCCACTCGGTCTCCACTCAACTTTCCATAGTCGACTCTTGGAACTTCGATATGAATATCAATACGGTCAAGGATCGGGCCAGAGATTCGCTTTTGGTATTTCGTAACGACAGCCGGCGCACAAGTGCATGGTTTTTGTGAGTCTCCATAATAACCACACGGGCAGGGATTCATTGCGGAAACCAGTTGAAAGTTAGCAGAAAATGTGAGCGATCCTTTTGCGCGGCTGATTGTAACGACCTTGTCCTCCATCGGCTGGCGCATCACTTCGAGGACGCGCGTGCCGAACTCGGGGAACTCGTCCAGGAATAATACGCCCCGGTGAGCTAATGATATCTCCCCGGGCTTGGGAATATTGCCTCCACCCACGAGGCCTGCATGTGAGATGGTGTGATGCGGGGCGCGGAAAGGACGATGCCGGATCAATGGCATCCCCGCGGGAAGCTGATCTGCAACCGAGTAGATGCGCGTCACATCGAGTGATTCCTCAATGCTCATCTCAGGTAAGATGCCAGGCAGGGCACGCGCAAGCAATGTCTTTCCGGATCCTGGCGACCCAGCCATCA
>DATHTL010000088.1:0-45944 GCA_035463255.1 Anaerolineales bacterium
AAACTAAATCTTCCACCCACGCTCACAAGACCTTCTGACGCTTTGATAGCAATCTCTCTGTAAAGAGTGTGAATTTCACAAAACTATTATATTTTAATGATCTTCTTTTATACTGCTTCGATTACTGCTGCTGTGCGGTCAGTTACTCCCAATTTAGAAAAGATATGGACGAAATGAGATTTCACAGTGGCTTCGGTAATAAATAATTTCTTTGCAATTGCCTTGTTGGGATTTCCCTGCGATGCAAGCTCTAACACTTCAATTTCCCGGCTGCTCAATGTGTTTTTAGAGGAACTTGTCAAACGCTGCGTTACTTTTTCGGCTACACGCGGCGCCAGCGCCATCTCGCCACTTGCTACATTGCGAACCGCCTGAAATAGTTGTTCCGGGGGAGTGTCTTTTAGTAAATAACCAATTGCTCCAGCTTCGAGAGCTGGCAATATGTCTGCATCTGTTCCATAAGTAGTAAGCACTAAAATATTTGCCTTTGGCAACTTATCTCGAATAAGTTTTATTGCGCCCAGGCCGTCTAAAATGGGCATTTGCAGATCCATGAGAATTAAATCTGGGACGAGAGAGATTGCCAATCTGGCAGCCTCTTCGCCATTGTTCGCCTCGTCTACTATTTCAAAATCTGATTGCGAGGACAGCAATGCGCGCAGCCCACTGCGGACAACTGGGTGGTCATCAGCAATAATTATCTTAATCATCATGATTTTCCATGATAGGAAGAGATACAGCAATCGCGGTTCCTGCACCTCGCTCACTTTCCATTGTCAATATTCCGCCTAATTCTTCTATTCTATCTCGCATCGTTTTCAGTCCGAAACCATTGCTGGTTTTCGATGGGTCAAAACCCAGACCATCATCGACAATATCCATCACAAACATATCTTCCATAAACGAAAAGGTGATATTGACATTTTTCGCTTGCGCGTGCTTATGTATATTATGCATGGCCTCCTGTGAAATGCGGAGTAGCGCCGTTTCGGCAGAGGAGGTGAGGGATCGCGGAGTACCTGTCACGTTCATTTTTACCTGTACACTATTTTCTGCAGACCACCGTGCTGCCAGTTCTTCGACTGCTTCCACCAGAGAAGCCCTTTCCATTTGTTCAGGTTGCATGTCCCGAACGATTCTGCGAATCTCCTCAAGCCCTTCCCGTGCGGCGTCTTCGGCTTGTTGAACTTCCGATTGGACTGATTCCGGGTTGCTGTGCTTTGCCGCAGAGAGATGTATGATGATGGATGTGAAATGTTGAGCAAGCGTATCGTGAATGTCACGGGCGAGGCGCTGCCGTTCAGTCAGCCGCCCCGCCTCCCGTTCCACTCTCATTAGATCTGCCCGAGACCGAGTTAATTCATCAATAAGACGCTGGCGGTCTGTACTCTGTATGATGATGGATGAAATAAAAGCACCAATGATCGTCAAAATGATCAGCAGACCTAAAACGATCACTAGGATGATGAGCCAGTCCTCAGTTGGATATAGCATGATATACAGGAAATAAAGGCCCAGGATTTGAAAAATGGTAATGCCAGTTGCCCAGCGAATGGGGAAGCGGCTAAATACTAATGGAAGGAAGATCCCTATTAACATAAGAGATTGATTGGTCAGAGAGATCAAGCCGCCCCAAATCGCCCATCCTGGGACCAGATAAAGCGCGCCACGTTTTGGGTTAGCCCAAATGCGCAAGGTTGATATGTTTACAAACGGGATGTACCACAAACCCAATAACGCACAAAGAACGAGAAAGAACGAAAAGTTTATGATTCTTGGATCACTATTGTATACAAATATGACGTTCAAGATAAGCAGGCTGTAGGCAGAAAAGTGCCATACCCAATCCCATTGTTCCCATACCTCGGGGTTTATGCTTTTTTGTAATTTCATCGCCACGGCATTATACCCTGCGATATCTGGCGGTGTCTTGTCCAGACGATCGCAGGGTATTGTGTTGAGCGTACTTCTAAGCGCCCGGTGCCAGGAACATCAGCATTGTTGCAAAGGGTTCCGAAATGAGGACCGCAAGGCTGTGTGCAAGAATGACTGGCGTCAGGCTGCGCTTGCCCCATAAGAACAATCCGCCCAGCATTAATCCGTAAACCACACTGAAGGCAAATGAAAAGACATTGAAGCCCCAGATTGTATGATAAAGTGCGAAGATCAATGCGGGGACAGTCAGTTGTACCCATTTTGATGAGCCGATTTTATGCAATTGGTTCATGATGAAGCTGCGGGTAATTAGATCCTCAAGCAGTGCGCCGCCCGCCGCCAAGAATGCCGTCAGGATACGGAAGCCATTGATTTGGGTTATGTTGGCATCCGGGTCGAATTGAAAGATGCTGGACAGGAACAGCATCCCCCATAATAGGCCTAAGATCAAACCTGCGATGTTCGCACCGATCCCAGAAGGTGCACCGAGTCCATGGGATGTAAGAAATTCACGAATGGACGCGCTCTTGATCATCCTGAAAATGACTGCCAGGATAATGATAAAGGCAACCCAGAACCAAATGAGAACGCTAATGATGGTACCTTCAAGAGATAAACTCTGCCTAAGCAGGTGTGGAAGTGGGCCGAAGGTGGGCCCAACCAGCGCCAGCAATAGAAGCATAACAATTGCGATCCCTCGCCAGACGGTACTTTTTTCATTTGCGATCCCTCGCCAGACAGTACTATTTTCATTATTTGTTGTGTTCATTTTCTTCCTCTCTCTTTGATAAATTGATTTTGATAAAGGAAGTGTAGAACACTTTTATTCGGGTGTCATCAAGAGAGAGATGGATTTATTAATCAATCAAAAGTTGGATTAATTAGAGAAGTGCCCTTCGATAAGGTCCTTCCTTCATATTATTCAATGGAAGCTATGAAGGCTTGAACCAATTGTCAGATATGCGCAAAGCATGGGAGAAGTTGTCCAGGTTGGAAACAGTGCTGCGATACTCCATGATAAAATAGAGGAACTAACTAAATCACTTGGCGCCCAAGTAGTTACGCGTCGCGAACCCTAATCCCGTCGGGACCGCCAGAGTAAAGCAAGAAAGCTGACCCAAGCAGGTCAGTTTTTTTGTTGTTTCGGGCCACTTTCCTCCTAATAATAAGGCCTAAACTAGTTACGCGTGGCGGAATCCATCATTTACCACTTTTATCAAATCACCGATCTCAGTGCTTCTCATGTACGGTGGTAACATAGATTAAGTGCTTAGCTTTAATTCTTCCCATTGGGTTTCACTTGGTACATTTCATGACAGGCTCTATCCTATAGAAACACATCCCTATTCTTATGTAGTGAACTTCCCTTTATTCACCCACTATTCTTTATAGGCATCACGGGATTTATCATCCCCTGCGCCGGGGAGGCTGTTCTTCCAAAATGCACTGAGGGATGAAGCCGTGATGCGAGAGGATACGCTGGCTTATTGAGTAGCGGGCGGTGAGCCGGAGTGTATTGGGTCGTACAAGTCGGATTATACGCTGCCCCGCGAATCATTTCGCATATAGCCAAATGGCTGGAAACAGCAGTCGGCAATTTTGCAGGCCGATTTACAGGTTCATGAAATGCACTGAAAAACAAACCTCCCGCTTTGTGAGCAGGAGGCAATTACTGATAAGCTAATCAGCTGGAGGCGCAACTGGCTGTAAGGGATCAGGAGTAACTTCTACGATTGTAATGATAGTAGTAGGCGCAATAATGAAAGATTGTTGTTCCTGATTGTTTTCATCTTTCGATTTCTTAGTCGGCGGGGGGACCGGTGTGGAAGTAGGCACTGAGGTGAGTGTTGAAGTCACTGTCGCTGTGAACGTTGGTGTATTTGTCAAAGTAGGTGTTGAAGTCACCGTGAGCGTTGGTGTAGAAGCTAAAGTAGGTGTTGAAGTCCATGTCGGCATGGCTGTTGCAGAAGGCTGAAGGATAGGAGTTGATGAAGATCTAAGTTCGATTGGGGTTGCAGTCGCGCGAGTTCCGCTTGTGATAGGAAAATTGCAGCCGGCTAACAATGTCATTAATGGTAAGAAGAATTGCAAGATCTGCTTAAAAGTTATGTGTTTCATTTCTGCATCCTTTCTTATTTTCTGAAGCCTTATTTTTGTATTTGGATATCTTCCTAAGTCTAAAATCATTAAATCACACGCCATTTGCCCATATAAGGCTTTTTTCGATAAAAATAGGGATAGAAAAAGTGATACCCCCTTATAGATGAATTGTCCCACTTCATAAACCCACCTGTAATACGGATATGTTCTTAGTGATTGCCTACTTCGTTCATGCGCAGCTCTATTTCAGCCTTAAATTCAAGGTCATTGGTAAGCTCATACGCTTTTTGGTAAGCTTCTACTGCTTGGTCAGTTGCTCCCTGTTTTTGGTATATCGCTCCAATCCCATAGTAACTCTCATCTAATAATTTTTCCAGAATGGGATCCTGAGTTCGCTCATACTCCCTGACCACATAAAGATAGTTCTCCATCGCTTGTGCAAAAAGGGTTGGATCATTATTTTCCACCTGCGCACGGACGCTCAATACATTTCCTAGCGAATAATGAGCTTTGGCAGGAATATATGCTCCTAGTGGTTGGTTTGGCATTTCGTATGCGATCATGTATTCTGCTTGTGCTCTCTTAAGAAGTTCCAAATCTGGAGGGTAAACCGACGTTGCCTGCAAGTAAAAGAAGTTCCCGCGAGCTAAGTACGCGCGTGCATATTGAGGATTCAAAGAAAGTGCCTTCTCCAGAGATTGATTAGCAGTAGCGTAATCTTTGCGACTGGCTTGAATATGGGCTGCAAATAAATAGAGAACTTCCTGCCCTCCAAACGGTTGAGGTGGCTTTTCAGCGGCGGCAATCGCTGTCTGTATCGACTGGTGGGCGTATTCTAGTTCTTTTTCAGAAAAGTAAATTAATCCTTTAGTAAAGTTGAAAAGAATCTCAGTACGCGTGCGCAACTCGGTGTTGAGTATATCCTGCGCTCCAAGTTCGGAAATTTTGAATTCTATTGGATGCGCGAGTTCATTTTGACCGGTCAGCTCTCTTGTATCAGGTCGTTCCGCCACGTAGAAGCGCGGCATAAATTCAGCTTTATTACCATGAACAGAGACGTTCCCATAAATCACGATATCAGCGTTGATTTGATCCGCCAACTTTTCAGCCTGTGCATCTTCTCTAATCAAAGGAAGATTTTCGTATTCAACTTGGATCGTCAAGCCAAGCCCTGCAGCTCGGTATTCACTGTCAAGAAAATCAAAAAGTGTGCTGCGTATTTTTTCAGCATTTTTAGAAGATTTGATTCTTCCATCCTCTTGAATTTCACCAAACTGGGCAATCGCAATATTGTAGTCTCCGGTCATCTTCTTGGGCTGGATGGAGTACCAGTAGGCGCCTCCCATTGTCCCCGACACCACGATCAGGAACCCTAAAAACAGAGCCAGTTGCTGAACATCTCTGAATAGATAAATGTTTAGATTCTTTTGGAAGAACTTGATGATCTTGTCACCAAAGACGACGTCACCCCCGCTGACCTCAAGATCACGAGTAGTATTGCTGCTTTTCGGGTGGGATACATCTTTCTTTGCGGCGGGCCGCTCGGGACCTTGGCTACGGTTGTGAGAGATTGTTTTATCCCCAGCAATAAAATCGCCATTTGTAATATTGACATCGCCTTGGATGCGGGTCCGCTTTGCCATAGCCGCTTCTCCTATCCCCATGCAGATTTCTGGGCGTGCCTGGCAACGTTCTTAACGATTGCGGCAAAACCAGCCATCGGGTTGGCCAACGTTGCCAGTACTACCTCAGCCATATCCGGGGCAATACGCTGAATGTTACGCAACCGCCGTGCCAAAAAGGATGGATCGGCTTGCTCTTCCTTTTCGGTTTCGGCTTTGATCTCGGCAACATTGGCTTTCAGGTCTTCCTTGTCCTCAGCTAGGATATCCGATCGTTGTTCAATCTTTTCGAGAATCTCTGTAAAAAAATCATCGCACCTCAGTCCGTGGTTGCCAATTTGATTACGATTTCCTGTGACAATATGGCTACCCTGGACATCGCCTCCGACGAACACAGCTCCTTTGTCCACTCTGACGTTTTTATCTCCGCCAACAAAATCACCACGCGTGATGTGGACGTTGCCGCCAATTTGCAACCCACCAATTGTATTCTTTTTCCTGGTCATGGATGCTCCTTTCTATCTTGTTTTATTCCTCACGCTAGAGGTTTATGTTGAAACCATTAAATCACAGCGTATTTATGAGCATAAGGCGATTTCAGATAGGTTGACCGATATAAAAAGCGATAGGAACTTAAGAATGGCAGTGGAAAAAATTAGCTTCTGCCCCCCTTCTCATGACTTAATGCAGCGTATGACGACGGGACTTCCTTCGATTTAGGCGGGATCTTCCCCTTCCAGCGCATAGTTTACTAGCTGATCCAACGACAGCTTTTCAGCTCGGGCAGCAACAGCTGCCAATTTCTCTTCTCCGAGCTGCCCACGAGCCGCCTCGTAATGCCGGTCAAGCCAAGTGGACTGGGTGAATGGAAAATTCAACCCTAGTTTTGCAAAAAGAGATCGACTGGCCGTCAACAGGTAAACAGCCCGTTCTGCTTCCCCATTGGCGGAAGCTATCACACCTAACCCTACCAAGGCGCGCACTTCCCCTGCTTTCTTCCCAAGCTGGCGGCTTTGACGCAGTGCATCCAGAAAGTAGCGTTTTGCCTCTTGGTTGTCGCCGGCTAGCTGGAGAGCTCTGCCCACATTGAAATATAAATGTGAGACATTGGTAATATCGCGTAATTCCTGGACAATTGCCAGACTTTCCCTATATAGATTTACGGCTTGCCCATATTCCTGTTTTACTTCGTAAATCTCCCCCAGTGCGCGCAGTGCCTCATTTTGCAGCATCCGGTCCCCCAACGCTTGTCCCAATGCCAGGCTGTGGTTCAACATGGACTCTGCATCCGCTATATTGTGTAAGTACAGAGCGTTTTCGCCGCTATTCCATAAGGCGAACCCCAGGATCCAATCTTCTCCCGTTTCGGCGGCAAGCCGCAGACTCTCTTCAAAGAAATTGGAGGCTTTCTGTTGGTCCAGAGGTCTCTGGGTCAGACCCAGGAAACCAAGGACAAAGGCACTCCACCAGTTGTCACCCAGTTCCTTCCAGATAGAAAGGCTCTTTTCCAGATTAGTTCTTGCAGCAGAATAATTGGATTGCGCGAATTGGAGCAAGCCAAGCGCCATCCGTACCTTTGCCCCGGCTTTTATGCGCAGGTCGGGAGCCTGTGCCAGAGCAGACTCCGTCCAAATCTGGCCTTCACTCCACGGGCCTTGAAAGAACCATAGCCAAAATGCCGTCCCAACCAGGCGCAACGAGGTTTCCACCTGATTCGTATGCAAGACGTAGTCCAGGGCCGCACGGAAGTTATCCCGCTCTCGTTCCATCACATGGAACCAGAATAACTGCTTCTCACTCCTGTAGTTTCGCTCCGCCTCCTCAGCGAAATGAATAAAAAAATCGAGGTGACGATTGCGCACAAGTCGTTCCTCTCCAGACTCAGCCAGTTTTTCAAGCGCATATTGACGGATGGTTTCCAGGAAGCGGTAGCGTGTTTCTCCCTCCTGCTCTTCAATGATGACAAGGGATTTATCAGACAGATTCAGCAGCAAACTAAGGACGTCACGCTGCTCAACCTGGACAACCAGGCAAACCTCAGTAGCCGATTCCACCGTCCAGCCGCCAGCGAAGACCGCGAGCCTGGAGAGGAGCGTCTGCTCCTTTTCGGAGAGCAGGTTGTAGCTCCAGTCAATGGTGGCTCGCAAGGTCTGATGACGCTGGAGCGCGGTCCGGTTTCCTGTACTGAGCAAACTGAAGCGATCATCCAGCCGGGCTGCAATCTCTTCGACACTCAGCGCCTTGACGCGCGCCGCGGCGAGCTCAATGGCAAGAGGAATGCCATCTAGCCTCCTGCAAATCTGAGCAACTGAGCTGGCATTGGCTCTGGTTACGTTAAAGGTAGATCGAACCAAGCTCGCGCGATCCCGAAAGACGCGCACCGCTTCGGACTGGTTTAGATCTTCGAGGGATGACGCTGCGCCCAGTGACGGGAGTGTCAGTGTCGGAACATAATATAGACTTTCTCCGGGAATACCTAATGCTTCACGGCTTGTTGCCAGGATATATAACTGCGGACAGGCCTGCAATAAGGCATCTGCCGCCCTCGCGCAGGCAGAAACTAAATGTTCACAATTATCAAATACGAGCAGGAGCTTTTTGGAACGAAGGTAGTCGGTGAGGGTTTGTTGCAGCGAACGATTCGGCTCCTCACGTAGCCCGATGATTGCCGCGATGGCCTGCCAAATGAGACTGGATTCGGGTAAGACAACAAAGTCGATTAACCAGACTCCATCCGGATACTGATGCTTAATCTGTTTGGCGATCTCGATCGCCAGCCGAGTTTTTCCGGTACCCCCGGCACCCGTTAGAGTGACAAGGCGCGTATTGGTCAGCAAACGTTTGACTTCTTCAATGTCCCGCTCACGCCCGATAAAGCTGGTGAGCTGCACGGGAAGATTATTCGGCATAATCTCCAGTGATTTCAGGGGCGGAAAGTCTGAGGGCAGATCGTTCATCACCAGCTGATAAAGATGCTCAGGTTCATTTAGATCTTTTAGCCGGTACTTGCCCAGCTCCTGCAGGCGCACGTTGGGAGGAAGCTGACGTTCGACCATAACCCGGGTTTCGTTTGAAAGCAACACCTGGCCGGGGGAGGCAGCGGCACAGATCCGTGCCGCGCGATGAACATCCACTCCGACATAATCTTGGTTTACGAGTGTCGGCTCGCCTGTATGAATTCCTATTCGGACCTGCAATTGAATGCCGTCTGACCACTTTTTACCCGCCAGCGCATGTTGTGCCTCGATAGCAGCGGAGACGGCATCTGTCGCCCGGGAAAACACTGCGAAGAAGGAATCACCATGCGTGCTTACCTCGTGTCCGTTCCATTTGCTAAAGGCATCACGCAGCATGCGCTGATGCTCTTCCAAGACATGAATGTACTTCCCTCCCAAGCGTTGGGCAAGCTGCGTTGAACCTCCTATATCGCTAAAAAGAAGATGAACTGTGCCGAAGGGGAAATGAATATCACGTGTTTTCGATAGAACAGGTATTTCGAACAGGGACCCAAAACGGGAGTCCAGCGCGTCCTTTGGATCTGCTCGCGCGAATTTAACAAACTCCTGCCTCTGGTTGAGTGGGATTCCCAACGGCCCGCTGAGCGCTTCTGCCAGCTGCTTCGATGGGCGCATCTCATCCCCCTCTAGTTTACGGATGGTAATTGGCGCGCACCCCACCTGATGTGCGAGTTCTTCTTGGGTCAGGTCAAGCCCTCGGCGGCGATGGCGCAGCCATTTCCCAAAAGAATGGATATCGTCCATGTTATCCCTGCCCTCTCTGCAACAATGTATCGCTTTTCTTATCGCCGATTATATCGGAAAATGCCTTATGTCGATGCGTTAAGTCAGATTTAATGATTGCAATACCATAAGGAGAAGACCATGATCACCAAACAATCAATCACTATTATTTTTCAGGTGGGAATATTGTTTTTATTTGCCTTATCAACTACAGGCTGCGGGATTGGGCAACCATCTGCACCAACAGTTACGCCAGCTCCCAGGGATACGCCGGTACCTACTGCAACAGCCACCAAGCTGGTATCCACACTAACACCCTCGGCTGTTCCCCAAGCAGTCATGGATCCTGCGGAAGAGCTTCTTGAGTCGATTGATCAGGCCAGCTTTCCAGTAGATGAGGAAATCGTAGCGGAGTTAGACAAGCTAGGTTATGACCTGCACGAGGGAGAGCTGGGTTGGTCCCAGCCCAACCCTCTTGTATTGCGCGCCAATGACCAAGAGTCGCCACTAGCTGATCTACAGGCGACCAATCCTATTTTTGCAGATTTTATACTGAGCATCGTTATTAATTGGGGCCAATTTACAAAAGGGGACATTGGCGGCTGCGGTATTGCCTTCCATGCCCAAGACAATTTCCGAGGAGAAGCCATCCTCTTTAGAACCCAGCTTCAGCCGGTCTCTAATAGCTGGAATTTTGAACACTGGGGTGACAGTTACCAGGGCAGTTTATTAGGAAAGAGCTCTATCTACAAGGACGGAAAATACGAAGACGTAATCGGCCCCGGCAAAAATCATTACGTACTTGTCGTGGACGAGGGTACTGCCGCGGCCTATGCCAATGGGAAACTGATCGGCTCTGCGAAACTTCCAAACGGACTCGTGAAAGGCCGCATTGGGGTCTTTCCCTGGGCTGGTGCAGGCTCTTCGGTCTGCAGTTTTACACAGGGCTGGGTATGGCGGTTGCCTTAATTTAGTCTATGCCAAATGTCATAGTTAGCGAAGCCTTTTTTTTCATCCCACTGCGATTGCCCATAAGGAATGATTGCAATTGGAAAAGGAGAATGCAATGAATACCAATCGATTGTCCGTCAAAACACTCTTCAAAACGGGGTTGCTACTTGTTGTCTTTCTGGCAACCACAGGCTGTGGGCCCGGTCAATTTCTTGGCCCCACGATGACCCCCATTCCAACAGATACACCTACCCCTACTGCAACCAGTTCACCGACTCCTACATTTACTCCAACCATTGCTCCAACGGTCACTCCCCGTCCCACTAAGGTTCCAGACAAAATCATTTTCAGCGATACCTTCGATGACAATAGTAATCATTGGGACCCAGCTAATTTTATAAAGATCGAAGACGGTTTGATGCAGATAAGCAGCGGAAAATTCGACTTAGCGGCAATCAAGATTCCACTCGATGTAACCCCAAACGACGTCTCAGTTCAAGTAGATATTATTCCCAATCCCCCAGCAGGCGCCGATCCATCCGCGTTTCTATATGGCGTGGGTTGTAGGGTTAATAAGACAGGCAGTGACTTCTATTTCTTCGGCGTGTCACCTGCCCCGGGGGTCGATGATCTCTTTATAGCCACTTTTTTACAATTCAAGGAATCAACGCTGGTTGATTATCAATTCTTCCCAGCTCACTTGCCTGATTCGCAAAGTGGCGATGGATTTACAGCCACCTTCCGTTGTCTGGATACGCGTTTCACAATACTCGCTGGAAACCGCGCTGTCGCAGATGTAACCAACCGCGATTTTCGTAAAGGCGACCTCTTTCTGGGTCTGTATCAGCCAGATGGCATTTCCGGAAGTGTCAGTTTTGATAATCTAACCGTGAGCCAGATCCATTAAGGAATGGACTGGATGTCTATCTACTTTCCGAAACTTATGGATGTATCGAAAGTCGCTTTGTTGCATTCATCTGGTTTTGATCCCAAAAGGAGAAAACAATGAAACTCAGCCCATTGCCTATCAAGAGCATACTCAATCTTATGCTGCTGCTACCTCTGTCTTTGATCATCTCAGGCTGTGGACCTGACCAACTCCCTGGTCTAACACTGACCCCAACGCTGACAAAGACAGTAGCCCCCACAGCGACGAATACACCAGCCCCGACGCGAACGCCAACACGCACCCCCACTCAGACGCCCATCCCAACCCCAATGGGTGGCGGTTCACGAATTGCATTTTCAACCGACCGGGATGGGAATTGGGAAATATATCGCATGAATTCGGATGGCGCGGATTCAACTCGGCTAACAGAATCACCGGCGACGAGTGATTGGTTCCCAAAATTTTCAACTGATGGTCAACTCCTCTTGTATTGGAGCTATACAGAAGAGCCTTTTTCTGTCGTATTGCAGTGGCTGCAGTCCAATGGTTCTGGAGGAGAATTTGCCAGCAATGTAATGCCGTATGTGTCCTTCGCTCCTGACGGCAAATCAATTGCCCTGACCACCTACACCGGAGAAAACAATATGGATATTGGGGTGGCATCCGTCCTGGGTGGTGACTTACAACTAATCACAAGCAACCCATCAAATGATTACCAGCCTGCCTGGTCACCAGATGGTCAGACCATTGCGTTTGTCTCGGAGAGAGATGATAACCATCATATTTACCTGATGGACAGCGATGGAAAAAATCAACGCCGGCTGACAAAGAGCAATATGACAGAACTAGAGCCAGCTTGGTCGCCTGATGGAACGATGATCGCCTTTGTGTCATCAGAAGGAATGCTGAGGTCGAATATTTATGTGGTCAACTCAGATGGTACGGATCTTCACCCACTCACCAGTGAAACTGTCGGTTACAACGAGAATCCTGTCTGGTCGCCGGATGGAACCCTGATCGCATTCTGGTCCGATCGAACCGGAAACCATGAAATATTCAGCATAAAACTCGATGGCACCGGGTTGGTAAATCTCACGAATCATCCAGCGGCGGATGAAAATCCGTCCTGGTCGAAATAAAAAGCAACCTACATTGAATTCCACAACAACTGACTTTCAAGCATGGAGGTATCTCATGAATAACAAATCCTGGTTCAAACATTACGATCAAGGCGTGCCTTACACACTGGCGCCATATCCGGAATGTACATTGATGGATGTCGTTTCTGAGTCTGTCAGACAGCGGGCAGATCACCCCGCGCTGATGTTTCAAGGCAACAGCCTCTCGTACGGTGAATTGGAACAGCTGAGCACAGCCTTCGCCGGCGCTCTGATCGAACTGGGTGTAAAACCGGGTGATCGGGTGGCGTTTTTACTGCCCAATGCACCGCAGATGATCCTGTCCCTGTTTGGCGCGTGGAAAGCAGGTGGAATTGCCGTACCTCTAAATCCACTTTACACGGAACTTGAGCTCGAACATGCCCTGTGCGAGTCGGGTGCCGAGACTGTGGTGGTGCTGACACCTTTTTACGGAAAGCTCAAAGCTATTCAGGCGCGCACGCCGGTTCGTCATGTGATCGGCGCAAACATCAAAGAGTTTCTTCCAGCCGCCAAAAGGCTGTTGTTCACACTCTTAAAAGAAAAAAAGGATGGTCATCGTATTGAGCTTCAACATGGAGATTTCTGGTTGGCTGATTTATTGCATAAGCCTCCGAATGCCACTCAAGGCTTTTACCAGGTAAAGCCCTCGGACCTAGCGATCCTTCTTTTTTCAGGGGGCACAACAGGTACACCCAAGGCAGCACTTGGTACTCATCATTCCCTATTTATGGCGGGACTGCAGATTCATGCCTGGCTCAGGCCTGTGCTGGAGGACTGGAACGACATCATCATGCTCAATATGCCATTATTCCATGCCTATGGATTGCTGGGTGTGCTGGCAACGGGGCTAGTCGGTCACAACACGCTGGCGCTTGTGCCGAATCCACGGGATCTCGATGACCTGTTGGCAACCATCCAAAAGATCAGACCCGCCTTCCTGCCCGGCGTACCGACTCTGTTCAACGCGTTGCTCAATCATCCTAAAGTGAAATCGGGCGAGGCCGATTTAACTTCGATCAAACTATGTATTTCGGGCGCTTCCTCCCTGCTGGCGGAAACCAAACAGCGCTTCGAGAATGTGACGGGTGGGCGGATCATCGAAGCATACGCTCTGACGGAGTCGATGCTAGGCGCAACCGTCTCACCTGTCTTCGGTGTTTATAAATCCGGCTCGATTGGCATTCCTCTGCCGGATGTCCAAGTCCGCATCGTGGATGTGGAAACAGGCGAGGACAAGCTTGCGCCCGGTGAGATCGGCGAAATTCTATTGCACGCCCCACAGGTGATGCAAGGCTATTGGAACAAACCGGAGGAGACTGCCCATATGCTCCGAGATGGCTGGCTCCACACCGGTGATATTGGTTACCAGGATGAGGATGGCTATGTCTTCATCGTAGATCGAAAGAAGGACCTCATCAAACCGAGTGGCTTTCAGGTCTGGCCACGTGATGTGGAAGAAGTCATTGCTACGCATCCAGCAGTGGCTGAGGTCTGTGTAGGCGGTGTTCCCGATCCACACACTGTGGAAGCGGTCAAAGCCTGGGTCGTGCTCCAACCGGGACAGGCGCTCAACGAGTCGGAGCTGCGCGAATACTGCCGCAAGAAACTTGCTGCCTACAAAGTGCCAAAGTTCATAGAGTTCCGCGAGAATTTACCGAAATCGAACGTGGGCAAGATTCTACGGCGCGAACTGATCGCGAAGTCCAAATGACAATTCATCCGTCAAGGTTCTCAAGGACACGAGCTTTACAAGAGATAAGGAGAAGACATGAACACGCCCCGTCACGACACCCAGCCAACCAAATTTTCCATCAGCCTTGCCGATGAACACGACCGTCAAATCATCTATGGAATGCGACATGAAGTCTATGCTCGCGAATTGGGGCAACACGCTGAGAACAGTCAAGGGCGGCTCATGGATAATCTCGACACAATCAATGTTTATATTGTGGCAAAGGTGGGAGAAGAGATCGCAGGTTTTGTGTCCGTTACACCGCCTAATGAGGTTGGTTATTCTATTGACAAGTATTTCACACGGGAAGAACTGCCTTTTCGCTTTGATCAAGAGCTTTATGAGACGCGCATCCTTACCGTCTCAAAATCGTGGCGGAACAGTCGTGTTGCCGCGTTGTTGATGTATGCGGCTCTGCGCTATATCCAATCGGTAGGAGGCAAAACGGTCGTTGGGATTGGACGCCTGGAAGTCCTGGAGATGTACAAGCATGCCGGCTTTCGGTCTCTTCAAAAACAGGTTTGCGCCGGTAAAGTTACATTTGAATTGATCGTAGCCGATGTTCAAGAAGATCGCTCTCAATTCTTGCCATTAATCGCAGACCTCGAAAAACACTCGGATTGGAATTTGAATGGCGTCAGTTTCCATAAAATCGACCTGGTCTATCATGGGGGTGCCTTTTTCGAGGCGATTGGTGAAGAATTCGATTGCCTGGAAAGAAAAGAGGACGTGATCAGTGCAGATGTGCTGGATGCGTGGTTTGACCCAGCCCCTCGTGTCATCACGGCATTGAGAGAGCACCTTCCATGGGTGTTAAGGACCTCACCACCGACCGGTTGCGAAGGGATGCGCCGTGTGATTGCACGCAGCCGAGGGGTCCATCACAACAATATCTTGCCGGGGGCTGGCTCTTCCGATCTGATCTTCCTGGCTTTGCGCCATTGGCTAAACACCGAATCACGCGTGCTGATTTTAGACCCAATGTACGGTGAGTACGCTCATGTGCTTGAAAAGATTACGGGCTGCCATGTCAAACGATTGAATCTTGCTCAAAATATGAACTACAGCGTGAAACCACATGAGATAAAAGCTGAACTCCAACACGGCTGTGATTGGGTGATCCTTGTCAATCCCAACAGCCCCACAGGCCAACATATACCAAGGGAAGGATTGGAAAACATTCTCAAAGCTGCGCCTCCATCCACTCGATTTTGGATCGATGAAACCTATGTTGAGTATGCTGGTCCGTCACAATCCCTAGAGCAATTTGCCGCTCGTTCAACGAACGTGATGATCTGCAAGTCCATGTCGAAAGTCTATGCCCTCTCGGGCGTGCGCTGCGCTTATCTGTGTGGGCCCGCAGATATGATCGAAGAACTACGCCCGCTTTCACCCCCGTGGGCGGTGAGCCTTCCAGGACAGATCGCGGCATGTGAAGCCTTAAAGAGCATGTCTTACTATGCGGAAAAGTGGCAGGAAACACATAAATTGCGCGAGGAACTCGCCAGGGAGCTGAAACAACTCGGCTGGAAGGTATACCCCGGCTGTGCAAACTTCCTGCTTTGCCAACTTCCTCCAAGTCAACCTCTGGTCAGAGACCTGGTAGATGCCTGCCGTAAACAAAAGCTCTATCTGCGTGATGTCACAAGTATGGGCAAATGCTTTGACCAACGCACACTGCGTATTGCCGTAAAAGATAAGCAGACAAATTTGATGATGCTACAGGTCCTAAGAGACGTCCTCGCTTAATTCAGAGCATCAATGTGACAATGTGAGGGATATAGCTCAAAATCCTGAAATAATTTCTATATAATTTGTGTTGAGAATATGCTGAGAAAGGGAGATCGTATCCCAAAACACAGCTCAGAATGGATCATATATGACGAGGAGCCTGGTCTCTAACGGCTCTACGTCTTTCGCCTGGATCCCTTTCCTTCGCAATACAAGGCCAGGGCACGGTCACATTCTATATATACGTACCAGTAAATATACAACTGGATCACCTGATGGAAATGGAAGCCTTATTGAGCCCGTTCGCGGCTGTCAGAATGGAATTGAGCCTGTGGTGTTGAAATAGGTCCGAGAGATGATTGTTCATCTGGAGTATGCTCATTAGGTTGAGCGACATTTTCTGCCAATCTCCATTCCAATAGGGATTGGAGAAAGGCGAGAGTAGACTCTGCGCCTTGATTCTCATTCGGTCGATCTGAATGTAGACCATCGCGGCAGCCGCCGGTCGTAGGGTCATAGACCGGGAGATGCAGGTCGTTTCGCCCCAAAAACCACTCGAAGGACCGGCGGGCTTCTTTCTGCCAGTTTTTTTCTCCGGTGAGGTGGTGTGCTTCCAGACAGGCAGAGACCATAGCTTGTGCCTCTACCGGCTGCTGGTCGAAGCGGGCACGTTCGCCACCCTGTTGATAAAAACCGTTAGATCCGATGGGAACGAAATGCCTGCCTCCCGTATCCGATCGCTGCAGGTCTGCCAGCCAGCGCAGAGACTCAAGCCCCACCTCGGTCATTGCAGGGTTGGATAGCGAGTCACCGCTCAACAGCGTAGCATGTGACAGCGCCGCATTGCAATATGTGAGCCTGTTTTCGAACCATCTCCATCCCGTGGTCCGATTGTTTTGATAGAGCGCCAGCAGCCTGTTTGCCAGTTCCTCCTGCACCTGGGTGACGCGCCGGTCACCCGCAAAACGCTGCAGATAATCATAAATGCCAATGAGTGCAAAAGCCCAGGCACGCGGACTGGTTGTTTCCAGGATTGCGAGCAGGGATAGTTGAAATACCCGGGCAGCCATATTATGAAGAGCGGGGGTGTTTGTCCGGCCGAGTACCGTGCCCAGCGCCCACAGAGCGCGCCCATGGCTGTCATCCGAGCCGCTCTCTTCAAGCCAATTGCGCTGGTAATCCATGAAGTTGCGAAAACGTCTCGTCTCTGTGTTGAAGGCGTACCAGGTGAAGGCAAGATAGCGAGTTGCCAGATCGGTCGCCTCCTTATTGCCTAATGCCTCCAGGAGTACGCTGACTATCAGTGCGCGTGCATTGTCATCGGTCGTGTAACCCTCATGATAGTTCGGTATGGTGAATACGGCATGCTGCAAGATGCCAGTCTTATCTGTTAGATGATGCAGGTGATCCAGTTTAAGTGGTGGCAGTTCCGCTGCACGCTTATCCAACGGTCTGACCGCGAACTCCGCCGCATGATAACGATGTTCCGCGCGAGCGCGTTCAAATGTCTTCATGTAACGGCGAGCAACCTGCGGCCAGATCATATCCCGACCGAACAGATAGGCGCGCTTTCGCATGGCATGCCGTTTCGACTCATTTCCCAGCAGATCGATCACCTGGTCAGCCAGCGCTGCCGGATCACTGAAAGGCACCAGCGCGCCGCGCTCATCCGCCAGCATTTCCTCGGCATACCAGTAGGGCGTCGAAATCACTGCCTTTCCGGCTCCCAACGTGTAGGCCAGTGTGCCGGAGGTGATCTGCGCCTCATCGAGATAGGGGGTGATATAGATATCTGAGGCGCTGATGAATTGGACAAGCTCCTCCAGGCTGACGAAGCGGTTGTAAAAGATCACATTCGCTTCCACGCCCTTTTCCCGAGCCAGCCATTGCAAGGATAGACGATACGTTTCACCCTCCGTCTCTATGACATGGGGATGGGTCGCGCCGACAACGATATACACCACGTTTGGATTTTTTTCCAATATGGCGGGCAGTGCCGAGATGACGTTCTCGATACCTTTGTTTGCCGAGAGCAGCCCGAAGCTCAGCAGGACGCTTTTGCCTTCCACTCCAAACATATCCTTGTGAAAGCTCGGGTCCACGAATGCCACATCGGGAATGCCGTGGGGGATCAGGTCGATCTTTTCGGCAGGAACATGATAAATACTTTGTAGAAAGTCCGCGCCCAGTTCGCTCATTACCACCACACGGTCTGATAGGGAAACGACCTCCTCGAGCACCCGGCGCTGGTCGGGATTGGGATCGCGCAGGATGGTGTGTAACGTAGTAACGACAGGCATGCGCAATTGGCGCAGAGTTTCAAGGATATAACTACCCGCCCGTCCCCCGAAGATGCCATATTCGTGCTGCAAAGACACCATATCCACGTTGTTGATGTTCAGGAAATCGGCCGCTCGGCGGTAGGATTCGATATCCTTCTCGGCCAGCTCAAACCGTACGCGCGACGGGTATTCGTAGCCTGCTTCCGTGTCATTGACCGGAAGGGCAATGCATGCCGTGCCTTTGTATTCTTGAGCCACAGCCTCACATAGATCAGTAGTAAACGTGGCGATGCCGCACTGACGAGGCAGGTAATTGCCGATGAAAGCAACGCGCTTGATAATTGAGTGTTGGGTCTTGTCCATAAAATTTCTCCTCTGTTGTTTTGTTGCCCGGTTGGTTGTTACTCCGAGATGTTATCCTGTGGATGGCTGGAGGCGTTAGAATTCCGCTCGGGAATGATTTTGAGCCTCACGCAGTACATCCCGCCGTGAGGCGGGATGATCGTAGGAGTACTTCTGGTAATGCAGCATGGCTGACCCCAGAAACCCGCCCAATCAATGGGGTGTTAACGAAATCTGTTTTTCTTGCAATGTCAGGCGCGTCCGAATGTCGGCTCCGTATGAAGACACCAGATGGGGTATTCATGCTGTTCGGTGACTCGGCTCTTGACGCGCAGGACTATATTTCTTCGAAGCGATGCTATCCTTGTGACTTTCGTATTCCTGCTCCGAGATATACCGCTTGTCTTAGCATGTTAAAAAGCCCTGCAAGCAGTGAATTCTTCTTTCCATGGCAAACTCCGTTTTTGGGAGGGAAGAAGCCAGCAAGCATTCCTCAGCTGCAGGCCATGCTCTCAATATCAGTAGTACGCTGAAAATGGGGATGCACGACTGGCTTTTCGCCATTCGAAAAGATCAGGAGAGATTTCGTCTCCGTCGAAAATTGAATCTGTTACGGCTCAATCACTGCTCTGATCGCTCCGTGTTCCTCTCGCGGTTTTGCCGGACTCACCTTCAGTTGGTGATCACTTAATGAATAGGTATTGAACATGCTAACGGCCTTGTCGGCTTCGCTCTGCTCGCTCATCGTTACGAAAGCAAACCCCTTCGACTCACCGCTTTTGCGCTCCTTGATCACTTCCACCGCGCTGACCTTGCCTGCCTGTGAGAACAGGGTATTCAGTTCCTCCTGCGTTGTGGACTTCGAGAGATTGCCTACATATAGCCTGGTTTCCATGTTTTCCTACTGCTTTCTCCGGCAGGACTGCCGGGATAAAAAACGTTGACGACGCCATAACAGGTCTGGCGACTGCGTTACACCACAAATCGAGTCCTGGGCCACTCAACTGCTTATTCCCTGTAATGCCAGCTGAGGCTGTAAAGGACTAGGCTGCTGAGGCTTCGACTTCGAGCTGCGTCAGGATTTCCATTACACCTGCACCTTGCGTCGGCTCTACGGCCCAGGCAGTAATCTTATCCTCTTTGACAGTTACCTTTGTTTTTTCAGGTGTGGCTGTAAAAGTTTTGCCCGTGGGAGGGATCACTCCCATTTGCATGTTGGTCAGATCAAAGGAGCCGGTATGCGTTCCGCTCAGTTGTGATGTGACTCTTACCACATCACCCTGCGCGCCGATCACCTTGAAATGATAGTCCAGATCTGGAAAGGCCGTCCTCAAGCTTGAATTCATTCCAAGCCAAGACTCCTTGTTGATCGGTTCCGGGAAGGGGCCGCTGAACTGAAAATCATCGGCGAGCATGGATTTTGCACCCTCAAAATCACCCTTCTGGATGGCATCCACGAGGGCTTGTACGGTTTCTCTTTTATTCAAAATACTTTCCTTTACTACTCATTGAGCAAATTCAGAGCAAATGGGCCCAGGTATTGACGGATGCTCCCTATGGAACATCCTCCGTTTCCCCCGATTGATAAACACATTGTTTATAAAATGCCATAATCAGTGTAACACACTATCGACGCAAAATACGGGGCAGTATCAAACTGGGCAATTCTTGCGATGATTCCACTGCAATTCAGTGTCTTGCATGGGATAGAGCAGCGTGCTGTAAATTGAACAAAGGTGACAAGACTATTTGTCTATTGCAGTACAATGAGATAGAGAGATGCAACCATATAGGAAAGCAAAAGGCACGTATTATGAGTGAAGTTCCCTATAGCCGGTTAACTTCAGAAGAAGAGTACCGGACCATTTTCGAAGCCGCCAGCGACGGGTTGGTGATCTATGATATCGGGGACAACTCGGTGGTGGAGGCCAACTCCGCGGCCTCCGAGATGCATGGCTACACTCGCCAGGAGTTCATTGGACTGAATCCGGTGGTTTTTATGCTTCCCGAGAGCCATGCCCTGTTCGTAGAGCAGGCCCGGATGGCTGAGCCGGGTAGTCTATTTGAATCGCTCACCGTCCATCGGCGCAAAGATGGCTCATCGTTTCACGCCGAGGAACGCAGATCAAGGATTGACTGCCGGGGCCGGCCGTGCGTGTTGGGCATCATCCGGGATGTCAGTCGGCGCATCCAGAGGGAGAAAGCTCTAAACAGGCAGGTAGACACCCAGATACGCGAACAAGCGACTCTGCTGGCCATCTCCCATACTCTGGCATCCACGCTGGATTTTCAGCCCGGTTTGATCCTCGACCAATTGCAGCAGATCCTTGAGTACACACACGGCGGGCTGTTCGCCCTGGAAGATGCTACCCTTGTGGCCCTGGCAATGCATGGGACACCCCACCTGGCAGGAACGTCGCCGCTCCGCATCCACCTGCAGGGACCGGATACCCTTGCTGCGCTGTTCAACCGGCACCGGCCCATCCGCATTGCTAACATCTGGAGCGACGACCCGCAGGCTCAATTTTTACGCACGCTTCTGAACGATGGAGCTGCTGTGCTGCTTGAAGGCATGTCCGCCTGGATGTGGGTACCATTGGCCGTAAAAGGCCGCATCATTGGCGGCGTGGGTGTGGCGCACGAGAAGCCAAATTATTTCACGCTCCACCAGGCTGACCTTGCATTGAGTGTCGCCAACCAGGCCGCGATCAGTATGGTCAACGCCGAGCTGAATAAACAGGCCCAGGCCTTCGCCGTGTTAGAGGAGCGACAACGCCTGGCGCATAATTTGCATGATGCCATCAATCAGTCGCTCTTCTCTGCGGGCCTGATCGCAGAAGTCCTGCCGCGGCTGTGGGAACGGGACCAGGAGGAAGCAAGGCGGTCCCTTGAGGATTTACGCAGGTTGACACGTGGTGCAATGGCAGAAATGCGCGCCCTGCTGGCAGAGCTGCGCCCCTCCACCCTGACCGATGCAGAGCTGGGCGACCTTCTGCGCCTGCTGGGGAACTCCTTCACCGGGCGCACAAATATCCCGGCCAGGGTCACCGTCGTGGGAGAGGGCGTGCTCCCCGCGGATGTGCAGGTGGCAATCTACCGAATCTGTCAGGAAGCCCTGAATAACATCCTCAAACATGCCGGGGCCAAAAAGGTGGAGATCTTCCTCCAACATGGAGAGAACGCTATCGAATTGACGATACGGGATGATGGAGAGGGATTTGATCCGGAACGAACCCCTTCCGGTCACTATGGCTTGAGCATGATGCGAGAGCGTGCCGAAGGAGTGGGCGCACGATTATCCATTACAAGCCAGCCGGGTCAGGGAACGCAACTCAGCATCCACTGGGCTCAAATCCCGCCCACCCCCGAAGCGTCTGGCTAAGTAGCAGGAGAGTATGCAAGGAGTTCTTATGACAGACTCTACATCCCAACCGATTCGGGTGATGCTCGTGGATGACCACGCCATGGTACGCAGGGGGCTGGCGACCTTTCTGAAGATTTTTGATGACCTGCAGTTGGTGGGTGAGGCGGAAAGCGGCGCAGCGGCCATCAAGCTTTGCGCGGAAGTCTCGCCAGATGTGATCCTCATGGACATGGTCATGCCCGATATGAATGGAGCCACCGCAACACGTGCAATCCGCCAACAATTTCCCCGGGTGCAGGTGATCGCTCTGACATCTTTTAAGGAGGGGGACCTTGTGAAGAACGCGCTGGAAGCTGGAGCGATCGGTTATTTACTTAAGGATATCTCTGCCGATGAACTGGTGCGCGCCATCCGTGCTGCCCATGCCGGTCGAGCCACACTCTCGACCGAGGCTGCGCAGGCTCTGGTCGAGTCAGCCAGTCAGCCGTCCGCGCCCGGACTAGACCTGACAGAACGCGAGCGTGAAGTCCTGGCTCTAATGATCGAAGGATTGAACAATACACAGATCGCGGGAAAGCTTTCTGTAAGTCCGTCCACGATTAAATCCCACGTAAGCAATATACTGTCCAAATTAGGGGTTGCCAGCCGCACCGAAGCGGTAACCCTGGCACTGCGCAGCCGCCTCATCCCCTGACCTTCCAGACGTCCCCCAAGTGGCGGATGCAAATCCTCCCCGACCGATGGATGCGGCCGGGGAGGATTTGCTTTAATATAGATTTAATCAAATTTGCGATGGTTATCCAATATCTATGGAGGACTATTACTGTGACATCCTACCAACAACGCGTATCGCTCCTGGAATTTTTATACAGGAAGCCTGGTGTAAGCCTGGCAGACGTACCTGAAGCCCCGGAGGCTCTAGAGTGCCTGATACGAGATGTATTCGACGACCTTCAACGTTCGAAAGCCCAGTTACGCGAGCAGGTCCGCGCCCTGGAAGTGCGCAACAAGGAACTGGAAGAATACGCCTTCATGGTTGCCCATGACCTGAAGGAACCCTTGACCGTCCTAATCCTGACCGCAGACCTGATCAAAGAGGTTCCCGATGTAGCGGGCGAGGAATTGAAAGAAAGTTTGCTCCAGATCAAATCCACCGCTTACGAAATGAAAAGCATCATCAAAAGCCTGTTGCTCTTCGCTGAAGTGAGCAAAGCGGAGGCGCCGCGTGGAGCTGTTCACATGGCTGAGGTGGTGGCGAACGTCCAGGCGCGGTTGAGCTACATGATCAGGGAACAGCAGGCTCAGCTCATCCTCCCGCAGGTCTGGCCGGACGCCGTGGGTTATGGGCCCTGGATCGAAGAGGTATGGAGCAACCTGCTTAGCAATGCCCTCAAGTATGGTGGGCGGCCGCCGCGTGTGGAACTCGGCGTCTCAGCCAGTTCGGATGGTATGCTCCGGTTCTGGACGCGTGACAATGGACCGGGCATACCGCCTGAAGCCTGTGCATGCCTGTTTACACCAGCCAGCCCACTCAGCCACCGCAGTCGTATGGGAGACGGGCTGGGTCTGCCGATCGTGTATAACATCGTCGAGAAACTGGGTGGTCAGGTTGGTGTCGAAAGCGAGGAAGGCCAGGGTAGCCTCTTTTTCTTCACCCTGCCAGCCGCGACATGCGCCGAATGAGACCCGCTCCCGCTGCCGTTGCGGCTTATATCGGTAGAGAGCACGCGAGATTTCAAGCAGATAATCACGTTGTCTGATGGGAAATCAGGAAGCATAACGGGGCTTAAAGTTATTGGATCAATGCCGACCATAGATCAATATTTCTGTAACTAGAAAGATACCCCTGGTAGAGATTAGAACTGGACTTGACACAGCCATAATCGGATATAAAATGGTATTTAACGCTTTTTAATCTTGTTTGCGGGTGCATTGACCCACAGCCCATTTGGTCGCTTTTCCGGATTACCGGAGAGGGCGTGGTGAGCACAGTGGCGAAACCGACCGCGTTGGGTCGGTTTCGTTTGTTTAATATTGGTCATGCAATTTGGAAAAGACAAAATATGCAAAAATCAATCGTATCTTTCCTCTTGGGGGTACTGATTGTCTCTATCCTATCTCAAGGGCAGACTGCCTATGCTCAGCAACTATCCTTCCCGGCTGAGATTAACAAGAGTTTTACGCCGATCTCGATTCCAGCCGGAGGCATATCGCGCCTCAGGGTGACCATATATAATCCCAATGACTATCCACTGACAAGCGCCTCCTGGACGGATAATTTGATCGGAGTACAGCCCGGCCTTGCTATTGCAAGCTCTGTAAATTTAAGCAATACCTGCGACGGCACTGTAAGTGCGGTTGCCGGAGGGACAACTTTGTCGTTAAGCGGAGGTATTGTCCCCGCTCAATCTGGGATCACACCAGGGTCATGCACAGTTGCAGTCGACGTGACAGCAACCATTCCGGGTAATCTTATCAACACACTCCCATCTGATGCATTGACATCCATGGGGGCCGGTGGCGTTATAACGAATACTTCGCCGGCGAGCGCCACTTTAAATGTTACCGGAACATCGACGCCGCCTCCCACCCCTCCACCGCCTTCCTTGCCTCCCGTTACTCTCAACAAGAACTTTAGCCCGGGCACAATCTGGGCTGAGGGGATCAGCCAGCTGACGATCGTGATCAGGAACAATCAAACGAGTGCTAGCCTGACCCAGGCTTCAGTGACCGATAATCTGCCTGCCAATGTTTTCCTTGCCAATCCGGTTTCGCCCTCGCTCACAGGTTGTGGAGCCTCTGCATCCGTAACTGCGGTCAGTGGTGGTACATCGGTGACGCTGAACAACGGCACAATTGCCCCTGGTTCCACCTGTACCGTTCGAGTGAATGTAACTTCCAATGTGCAGGGAACGTATACCAATAGAATTCCTGCCAATTCGCTGCGCACCCGGGAGAATCTTTCAAATCCTAGCGATGCCACCGACCGGCTCACCGTGCAAGCAATTGGCATTGCGAAAGTATTCTCGCCAGGGATAATTTCAGCCGGCGGAACGGCTACCCTGACCATCACGCTGCAGAACCCAACAGGTTCTGACTATACCGGTGCCCGCTTTACCGATAATCTGCCCAGCCCGATGACTGTGGCGCCTAATCCATCCATCTCCAATACCTGTGGCGGGACACTCTCTACGACACCGTCGAATACGATCAGTTTGACCGGTGGTGTCATCCCCGCCGGCAGCCCCACTGTGCCGGGAACCTGTACGATTTCAGTCCAGGTGACTGTGCCGGTGGGGGCCGTTTCCGGCACTTTGACAAACACGATCCCACGTGACGGTTTGGGCACCGATCAGGGTGTTGGTAATCCACGCCCAGCAACGGATCGGGTCACGGTCCGGGGAACCGATGTGACTGCATCCAAGTCATTTTCAAATAACTCTATCACGGTAGGTGAAAACTCGAGGTTGAGAATCGATTACATTGCGCCCAGTGATACGAACCTGACAGGTTTCTCGATCATCGATAATCTACCTTCAGGCATAACGATAAGCAATTCCACGCCTCCCTCCATGAGTGGCTGTGGAGATGCTGCGATATTGACTGCTAATACTGGAGAAGCTACGATTTCTCTGACCAACGGCTTGATTTTAGCCGGGCAGCGCTGCAGGATTAATGTTTTTGTGACTGGCAGTGAAACGGGCACCTACACCAACACGATTCCTCTTGCCAATATTACCAACAATGAGAATCGACTCCCACCAGGTGATCTGACCGCAGACCTGAGCATTACGAATCCTGCTCCTGGCAATCTCGCGATGGCGCTGGTGAAGGGCTTTGATCCATTGACGGTTTTTGGCGGCGCTTCCTCAACCATGAGTGTCCTGTTGATCAACCCGGGAAATGTCGCACTGACCGGCATTGCCTTCACCGATACTATGCCAAGTGGCATGATCCTTGCAAACCCTCTAAACTTCAACGTGGGGAGCTGTGGCGGCACCCTTAGCGGAGTCTCCGGGACGAGCTCCTTCTCATTCAGTGGCGGTAGTTTGCCGGCTGGTAGCAGATGCACGCTGACCCTTAGCGTGACCATGACGATCAATGGTAATCTGACAAACATCATCCCGGAGAACGCCGTAACCACTTTGGAAGGAGCAAGTAATCCGGACCCGGCGGAAGCCTCACTGACCAACCTGCCAGGCGCGAGTGTTAGCAAGTACTTCTCCTCCAATCCCATCACAGCTGGCTCTTACTCCTTACTCACAATCACTATCCAGAACACTGGAAACGTAGCTTTGAGTGGAATGGGGTTAAAGGATACCCTTCCAGGAACTCTTCCTGCAGGTCTTATGATCGCAAATCCGCCTGCGCCCGCACCAACCAATACTTGTGGTGGGGACTTGACAGCCGTGGCAGGGACTCAAATCATTCAATTGACGAATGGGTCTCTGGTTGCTAGCGCGGCCTGTAGCATCGTTGTCAGTGTTATAAGTAGTACTCCTGGAAGTTACCAAAACACCATTCCCGCCGGGACTCTGATTTCAGATCAAGGGGCCACAAATCACAATGTTGCCACTGATACATTGGTAGTGACGGTCAATTCGGTTGCCAGACGTAGGGGTGGCAGTGGGGGCGGCAATAATTCAACGCCAGATGTTTCGGCTGCCAGCACGTTCCCCATTCCCGTGACAGGCTTCGCTCCCGGCAGGGTGACTGGATTAGATATTTCTTCTCATCCTGTTTATGACGCGACCAGCCTTACGCTTGAAATCCCTGTGCTTAAGGTGAAAACACCCATTATGGGAGTAGACTTCAAGGACGGAAAGTGGGATATCTCCTGGTTACAGGATCAAATTGGGTGGTTGAACGGAACGGCGTATCCAACATGGGAAGGCAATAGTGTGCTTACAGCACATGTAACCAACGCAGATGGAAAGCCTGGCGTATTTTCCCAACTGAAAGCCCTGGGTGTTGGTGAATATGTCTTTGTGTATCACTCCGGTTATCGCTATACCTACAAAGTTGTATCGAATGTGTTTGTCCAACCCAATGATGCCAGCGTAATGAAACATGAAGAGAAGTCATTCTTGACTCTGATTACATGTGATTCTTATGATGAAAAGACGGGTACCTATTTACGACGGGTCGCGGTGCGCGCCGTTCTCGTCGATGTGAGTGAATGATGTATGGGCAGCACCAATTCAGGAGGTTTTATGGGCTGTCTTCCCAGGGCGGTCTTTTCACAAATGTATATGCACCCTTCAAACTTGAAAGCAGAATCTTTGCAGCTCGATTGTAGAGTCCGTTTTGCACGGGGATCGATCCTGCTCCCCCGCACATATCACATTGACAGGAGCCTCTGATGAGCATCAAGTTCAATATCGTGGAACGGATTAGACCCGGAGACAGTGAAGCACCGAAGAAGTATTATCCTTCCATCCAGTCCACCGGAAGAGTAAGTGCCCGACAGCTAGCCGAACATGCCAGCGATATCTCCACACTCAGCAGGCCAGACATGATGGCTGCGATGGAAGCCCTGCTGACCATTATCCTGCAGGAGCTGGCGAACGGCAACATCGTTGAGCTCGGCGATTTTGGGCATTTCTGGCTGCGCTTCAGCGCGGAAGGCGTTGAAGACGCCGCAGACGTCCGCGGCGAACAGATCACGACCCTCATCCCACGTTTTATCCCGGGAAGGCAGTTCAAGAATGTGCTGGCTGACGTCAAGTTCAAGAAACGCCGCTGAGAGGTCGCAAAACACATCATGGTCTGTCTGCAAAGAGATCGTGATGTGTTCAACAAGATATTGTGATGTGTTTCCTGAGACATCGTGATGTGTTTTATAAGACATCACGATGTTTTTGATTAAAGATGCGGAGAGATTGGCAGGATTCTCCGGTTTCTTTTTAATTTCCTTCGAGGAAAATTCATTTCCTCGGCTGCAACGCCGGTTCTTCCGGCAGCAAACTTCGGTCCTCCCCGCTGCAAAAGCGAGAAGGGCATCGTTTAGAGGCGAGGTCAGCCACAGCGCAGACATTGCTCTAAGCGCCCGGAGACGCCAATCGTTCTGGAATGAGTTCCCGCGCCACAATAGTAAGCTGCGTTTCCCTGTCTGTTTGTATGTCGAATGACTTGACCCGGCTGGCGAGGTCGAGCCGTTGTTTATCACGACCCGAAGGTGTATGCACTTGAAATGCTTTTGCACTTGCCGCATCAGGGGTTTTCTTGTATGCTTATCTGTATGGAAGTTTGGAGGTCTGAATGAATGAAGAAACCTTTAACCTCAGCATACGTAAATTCCTAAAAATGGTAGGTGTCAACTCTCAGCGCGCCATCGAGCAAGCGGTGGATAAGGCTGTTGCGGATGGCGCCATCGCAGGCACAGAAGCTTTTCCTGCAACAGTAACGCTGGAAGTGGCCGGACTACAACTGAGCGTCAAGTTCGATGGAGAAATCAAGCTCCAATAGCTGTTGAAATGCTTTTGCACTTGCCTCATTGAGGATTTTCTTGTATGCCTGCGCCAAATGTCGTTGCGAGCGGAGTGCAACGAAGCGAAGCAACCCCCAGATTTATACTGGGATTGCTTCGTCGGGAAATACACCCTCCTCGCAATGACATGTTACACTGGAGAATCATGACACAGGGTCAGAAGGCGAAGCTGACGATCCAGCGGAATGCCACAGTCACATGTCCACAATCCGGGTTTGCCAAACAAGAGCAAACGCCGCCTGCTACCTGAGTGGTGTTTTATCAATGCACCAGTTGTGGTGCAATCCTTCATCCGCTGACAGGAGTATGTTGTGTGTATTGTTCATTTGGGGATAGGCAGTGTCCATCAAAACAAAGGGAAGATGCAAAAGGAAGGAAAGGCGAGTCTCCTGTATGAGCAGGAAGGATTTGCCCATCGGGTGGCCTGGCAGGAGAAGTCATTATCCTTACAAGTTTGTGATGTCGCGTATTCTGACCCATAAGCGTGTTACATTGAATACGGCTTATAAATAAACAAGGCGTTTATCATTTGGGGGAAGCGGAGGATGTTCTAAAGGGAGCGTCCATTACCACCCAGGCCCATTTGCTTTGAAGCAGTTCCATTGAAAGTAAAGGAAAAATATCATGAATCAGAGAGAAATCGTACAAACCCTGTTAGATTCTGTCCAGAAGGGTGACTTCGTCAAGACGAAGTCCTTGCTCGCAGATGATTTTCAATTCAGCGGCCCGATCCCCGAACCGATCGATAGAGAAGCCTGGCTTGGAATGATTGCCAGCTTGAAGACGGCCTTCCCAGACCTGGACTATCATTTCCAGGTGATTGGCGCAGATGATGATGTCGTAAAAACCACCTCACAACTGAGCGGAACCCACCGTGGCTCTTTTGACCTGACAAATATGAAGATCGGCGTGATCCCCGCCACGAACAAAACCTTTGACGCCAAGCTCGAAAAAACAAAGATCACAGTCAAAGACAATAAGATCACTTCCTGGGCTGTTGACCCAACTGAAGGCGCTGGCCTGAAGGCGATCCTCAGTCAACTTGGCATCGCAGTGCCCACCAAATAAACTGATTGGAAATTTGCTCGTGTTTGGAACGTCAGCCCCGCCTCACGGCGGGGTTTTCTCTTGCGTTCACTATGTAACTGATCAGTCTTCACCCGGGAGGCGGGAGGTAGAGCCAGCGAATGCTTCCCTCCCCCAACTGGCGGAGGCGAATATTCCCCGGCCGATGGATGCGACCGGGACGTGTTTCTTATAAAATAAAAGCAGCAACTAATCATCATAATCTAGGAGACTAACAATGAACCTGATCAAAGTATCTGCCACTTCACGGACGTCTGCGGTAGCTGGCGCCATTGCTGGCATTGTTCGCGAACATCACCGCGCCGAAGTGCAGGCGATCGGTGCGGGCGCTGTCAACCAGGCAATGAAAGCCCTTATCCTGGCAACCGGCTATCTCCGTCTCGACGGCATCCATGTAAGCTGTGTACCGGAATTTGCAGATGTGACCATTGGAGATAAAGAGAGAACTGCCATCAAACTGGTTGTTGAACCGAGACATATGTCCGATGCTTCTAAGGCAGCGGACGTGACAACTGAAGATCAGGTGAGAACTGCCATCGACATCGAACTGGGCGCTGAACCACATGGATCGCTCAACAGTGCTGAGGCACCCTAGTCTCACGCCATGGCAAGTGTACAAAAAATAAGAACTTCAGAGCTACGTTACCGCCGCCTGTTCGAAGCCGCTCAGGATGGGATCTTAATTCTAAATGCTGAGACAGGCGCAATCACAGATGTAAACCCGTTCCTGATCAAAATGCTGGGCTATTCGCGCGAAGAATTGGTGGGAAAGAGGCTCTGGCAGGTGGGGGCGTTCAAAGATATAGAAGCCAGCCAAGAGGCCTTCGCTGCCTTGCAGAAGAACGAGTATATTCGCTATGACGGCCTGCCGCTTCGCGCGAAAAGCGGCAAATTGATCGATGTGGAATTCGTTAGTAACATCTATCTGGTGGACAAAGAAAAAGTGATTCAATGCAACATCCGCGATATCACAGAGCGTAAGCAGGCTCAGGATGCTCTTCTCAAGACCCAGGCGCTCCTGCGTGAGCAATCTGTAAGAGATCATTTGACCGGTTTATTCAACCGGCGCTATATGGAAGAGACCCTGGAGCGCGAGCTCCTACGAGCAGCCCGTAAGCAGCTTTCCCTGGGCATCATTATGCTGGATCTGGATAACCTCAAACAATTCAACGACACCTGGGGACATGCTGCCGGTGATGAAATCCTGGCTGCATTGGGCAACCTTTTGCTCAGGCAGATTCGCGGGGAGGATATTGCCTGTCGATATGGCGGCGATGAATTCATCCTGATCCTGCCGGATGCATCACAAGAGGTAACTCACGAGCGCGCCGAATCCATTTGCGAGTATGCCAAACAATTCCATCTTCAATTCGACGGACAAAGGCTCGTGGGAGTGACCCTCTCGCTAGGTGTTGCAATTTTCCCGGAGCATGGCGTGACGCGTACGGGAATCTTGAGAGCTGTTGATTCTGCACTCTACCGCGCCAAGCATGAAGGCCGCGCTCGGGTCGTTGTGGCAGGCTTGCAGTCTTATCCCTCGTAAAAGCATCAGAAGCTCTGTCCCCCAAGTGGCGGAGACAAATACTCCCCGGACGTAGGATGCGTCCGGGGAGTATTTGTCGTACCATGAGTATATGACCCGCGTATATGTAGCCGATGCTTTAACAGAAGAACGTTCTGCCCTGCGTCTCATGTTGCTAGACCTCAACATGGAACTGGCAGGAGAAGCCGCGGACTGGGCGACTACCCTGGCGCAAGCACCCGTATGCTTTACAGATATTTTAGTTGTTGATTGGAATCTGCTGCCCCGTACTGCGCCCAATGCAGCTCTGGAGGAACTCCGCAGAGCCTGTCCGGCCGCGCTGGTCATTATCCTTATCAGCCATTTGGACGCCCGCCAGCAAGCGGCACTTTCTGCCGGCGCGGATGCATTTATCAGTAAGACGGAAACGCCTGATCGTGTGGCAGAACGCCTGCAAGCCCTTGCCGCAAGCATTCGCGCTTGAGGCTGCCATCTGGTTGAATAAGTGTCTGAAGATCCGGCGCGTAAGGCTGTCCCGAGCGCCGGCGTAAATTGGGACAGTTTTTCCAATAATCCAGAGGAGGATTTATGAATAAAGATGTATTTGAAGGCAAGTGGAAACAAGTGCGAGGGGAAGCCAAGCTTTGGTGGGGTAAGCTTACCGACGATGATCTGGACAAGGTAGGCGGTCAATTCGACGTCTTCGCGGGACTGCTGCAGGAGAAATATGGTTATTCTCGAGAACAGGCCGAAGAAGAAATCGAAAAGCAGATGAATGAGTACGAGACCAGGCTCAAAGAGAGCATGCCCAAGTCGTAATTTGTCGGAGTCAGACTGTGCCTTTTCAAATCAGCAACGGCACAGATAAACAACCAGTACCCGGGCAACTGCGTACTGGAAACATTCAGAAGGAGAAGCAAGAATGAACCTCATCATATATCTTATTGTAGGAGCGCTCGTCGGCTATATCGCCAGCCGGATCATGAATACAAATTCGCAACAGGGTCTGCTGCTCGATATCGTGGTAGGCATTGTCGGCGCCTTCCTGGCAGGTCTTGTACTTAGCCCCCTGCTGGGAATTGGGACGATCAACGACGCCATTACACTTTCGACCGTGCTGGTAAGCCTGCTTGGAGCTATGATCCTGTTGGCACTCTACAAGGCAGTCGTCCGGCGCGCATAGCACTGGCACTAAAGATTTAGTTTTCAGAAGTAAGAGGAGCAGGGGCGGTATTACTTACGCCCCTGCTCCGAATAATAAGCTGATGATGGATACCACTCAAACAACGACCCTTGAGCACCATAGTAATCCATAAACATGACAGGTGGACAATGGATGGTTCCTTTCCTGAACCAGCGTCAGGCAGGCTGAAACATCCAAAGGGATTTTTGATAAGTCTAACTACCTTTGCCGGCATCATTAGGTGGCTGGCAGGTCTTATCAAGTTCACGGAAGAAGAGCGGGAGGATGCAGGTATTTATCTTGATCGCCCGAGAGGCGAATAAATATCCGTTCGCCCTGCGAACGTCTCACATCGATCGCAAATAGCGACCATGACTAGGCAATAAGGAGAAAGTAAATGATCCACGAGAATCAAGATTTTAAGTACAGCACAAATAATACACTGGGCGTTTTAGGCGGCATGTTGATCGGTGCTCTGGCCGGCGCTGCTGCAGCGCTATTGCTGGCGCCGCAATCTGGAAAAGATACTAGAAGACAAATCCAAGAGAAAAGCATCGAATTGCGCGACCGGACCACTGAATTGGTAGACGATACCATGGCCAAGGTACGTACGAACGCGAACAAAATCACGATGGATTTGAAAAACCGCGGAGAGGAAGTGGCCGCTGAGCAATTGGAGAATGTATCCGAAGCCGCGCAAGCCGGAAAAAAGGCAATCGAGAGTTCTTGAAATGCGCCTCGACCAGTATTTGCATGAGATCCAATAGAGCGCTAGATTTATTCTTGCCAGCTCCCCTAGCTAATCTCAGCCTCGCGAACGCAGTAGGCACCTTCATACTTCCATCCGGCCGAATTTCAGGCCGGATGGCACCCATACGCTTGATAAGAAGATTTACTTGCTTGCGCTGATCCTGTTGTTGGCGGTCTACTGGCTGCTCAGTTTCTTCGGTCATTCAACCGTTCGCAGCATCCCACACACAGCGGGGCTCAGCGATATGCTTTCTGTTGTTATTGTTGTCCTGATACTTATGAAATTTTTGTCATAGTAAAGCACCACCACGTTTGATTTTCAACGGTCCTCCCTGTTTTGCAAAAGAGACCCGTCCTGATGACGTCTTAACAACCGCAGATATCCCACCAGTGAATACGAGGAAAAATATGTTACCAATAGAGTTACCCACTATCCATGCCGATGAATTTTCCAGGTGCGAAGAACGCAGCCTCGTAGTAGATCACCGAAAAAGCCTCAGCCCAATCCAAAAAACGGATGCGGCTATCAAAGAACGCATCGATCGTGCTCTCTGGAAAGATGATGTTCTGCGAGCGATCGAATCGTACGAAATGGCTGTGCACGTAAAAAATGCGGTCGTCTACCTGAGCGGGCACATCGTGAACACAACCAGTTGGAGCCGCATTGCAAAAGCCATTCGGGCCGTTCCCGGCATCGTGGAAGTTCAAAACAATCTCGTTCTGGACGACAAGCTCACCCGCGAAGTTGCTGGCTCGTTAGGTACGTTGGAGCAGACCTATGGCTGCAAGTTTTTCACGGGTGCATCGCACGGGGTGGTAACACTGAACGGAATCGTGAGCGATGACAATGTGAGGGTTCTGGCAGAGAAGCAGGTGTCCGCTCATCCCAGCGTCCGCGGCGTGATCAACAATGTGCGCGTCTCGGGTGCTGAGCTGGAATTGCCGACCGCATCCTTCTTACAACCCACCATCGGACAGAATATTTATTTTCGTGACGGAATCTCCGGGGTTGTAAAGCAGGTAATTATTAATCCGCACAACCGGCGCGTGGTTGCCATGACGGTCTGGGCAAAGTTTTCAGACCAACGGCAGGAGCTCCATTCCTTGAACATGGGTCAAGCCCTGCCTCCGGAGCGCCTTGTCGTCCTTTCCATAGATTTGGTCCGTTATATGACGAAGGTCTCAGGATTTTTGCTTATCAACAGCAACGAGAGAAACAGATATATGGATTTCGAATCTGCTGCCTTTTGTACGCCAGATGTGGATTGGAATCCTCCTTATCCCTATTGCCCCGCTGATGTACTGTTCGCCGTTGAAAAACGACAGTCGGAGTATCAGATTCTGGAACAGGTCCCGCGGTCTCCATTCGTCGTTACATGGGTGGAACCACCGCTCAGTAAGGAACTCCTGGCCAATGACAGTCTGGGAGGATAGACATGAAAAAGAAATTGTCAAAACTCAGATTGCCCTATTTTTTCGGGCAACGAAACCCTGGCACGGTCTCCTCAGGCAACATGCCTGAATTGATAAAGCCCGAGGCCGAATTGCAGAGAGTCGAAATTGGAATCGAAGACATCCTACGCTGGGCGGATGATGGTGGCAGAATGTTGGATCTTGGACCGCTAATCGCCAGGGCAAAGCCGGATACGGATCGGGAACGGACAGGAGAATGATGGATGTTAGAGAAAAAAGAAGCGGAATAGGAATGCTCCTGGAAACTATGACTCAAATTTTCATCCTTCTTAAAGGATCTGGAGCAGTTCGATAACGATGGCAGTTAATTCATTGCCTCAACCATACAACTGGACCTTTCGTCGCGTCGTGTGGGCAACTCTCGTGCTCCTTTCTGTCGTCATGGGCTTCTGGCTTATTTATCGCTTCAACCAGGTCATTTTCATCCTGTTTGTTTCCATCGTAATCGGCACCGTGATTCGACCGGCAGTCGCCTGGTTGCATCAGCGAGGGCTCCCCCAGACGGCAGGAGTTATTCTTGTATACCTCCTGCTGCTCCTCCTGCTGACAGGCTTCCTGCTGTTGTTATTTCCGTTGATCAGCGAGCAAGGTACGACGGTTGCTGCCGCAATGCCGGACTACTATCAAAGCCTGCGCCAATGGGTGGTGAATAATCCCAATCAATTTCTTGCGAGCTTAAGTGAGTTCCTCCCAGCTGCGCTACCGAACCTGCGGCCCGTGCAACTAACGGAACAGGAGATGATGGCTTCCGCCGGGCAGGTTGCGGGTTACGTCACGTCGTTAGCCAAGGTTGTCTTTACAACCATAATGATCTTGGCACTCGCTTTTTACTGGACGCTGGATGGCCCGAGAATTATCCAGTCATTTCTACTGGTGATTCCGCAAGACCAGCGTGAAAGCATCGGTGACCTTATCTCAGCTATGGAAAGCAAGGTTGGCTTCTATATGGTCGGACAGTCCATCCTTTGTACAGTCATAGGCATCATGGCGCTGATCGCTTATATGCTCATTGGCTTGCCCAATGCTCTGGTGTTGGCTCTGATCGCAGGCGTGCTGGAGGCTGTACCGATGATCGGACCTCTGCTCGGGGCTGTCCCGGCCGCGCTGGTTGCGCTATCTCTTGGGCCCGACAAGCTGATTTGGGTCATCGTCGCGACAGTCATTATCCAGCAGGTGGAAAACAGCCTGCTGGTGCCTCGCATCATGAAGAAAGCAGTGGGGGTCAATCCCTTTGTCACCTTGCTGGCGCTTTTTGCATTTAGCACTTTCTTTGGCCTGGCCGGCGCACTGATGGCGATCCCCATCGCGGCAATGATACAGCTAGTTCTCAACCATTTCGTCTTTAAGCAGACGACAGTCGAACTGGAAGCCTCGGCGGGACGTGATTATGCAAGCCGGCTTCGTTATGAGGCGCAGGATCTGGCGCAGGACCTGCGCAAGCAAGCGCGCCTCAAAAAGAGAGGCTCAGATCTGGAGATCGAACAGATCGAAAACGTGATGGATGAGATTGAAACGATCACAACCAGCCTGGACGCACTGTTGGCCAGAGTCAATACGGCAGATCAGAAATGACGAGACAACTGGTAGTGATCGGTACTGCGGTCATGACCACCTTACTCACCCTGGTGGTGTTATGGCAATTTCGTATTGTGGTCATTTACGTTCTGATCTCGCTCGCTCTTGCGGCAACAGTCCGCCCGATCGCCATAAGCGAATCGAGACGCAGGCTCGTGACACGCCTCCTATTGATCTTGCTCTACGTGGTCAGCATTGCTAGCTTCGGTCTGTTGATCGTGCTCGTCGGCAGATTGTTGATCGGTGACCTTCAAGAATTAGCCCAGACCCTATCGGTCCAAACCACATGGGTGTTGCCTTCCTGGCTCGAAGACGGATTGTTCCAAGATGCATTGGCAAGATGGTTGCCAGCGCCGGATAAGCTCTTTGAGGCAATGACCAGCCAGCGCGAACTTGTAGTATCCGCTGTTCTTGGCTTCACTCAGGGAGTCGGCGGTATCGCAAGCGGCTTTATCGTTATTCTCTTCCTGAGCATTTATTGGAGCATCAATCAAAATCACTTCGAACGCCTGTGGCTCTCCCTGCTTCCGTCCGAACAACGCACGCACGCCCGAGATATTTGGCGGACGCTCGAGCAGGATCTTGGCGCCTACGCACGCAGTGAAATCATCCAGAGTCTACTGGCGGTATTGCTATTAGGGCTTGGTTACTGGATGCTTGGATCCCCATACCCGGCGCTCCTGGCAGTGATTGGCGCCATCGCCTGGTTGGTGCCCGTGGTGGGGGCGGCCCTGGCCGTGATCCTGCCACTGCTATTGGGACTACTGACTGGCGCCCAGTTTAGCCTTTTTATGGTGCTTTATACGCTGGTTGTTTTAGTGGCATTGCAGGCATGGGTCGAGCCACGCTTATTCAGACGCAAGTGGAATAACCCTATTTTGACCCTGATCATATTGCTCGCTCTGGCAGATTCCCTGGGTCTGCTTGGAATTATTCTCGCGCCACCCCTATCGGTTGTTTGTCAAATCCTTTGGAAGCTGATCGTCACGGACCGTCTGGCTCCTGCTACAGCAATTCAGGTTTCAGATCTAAAAGAACGACAGGCGCGCCTGCGCCTGACTATAGAAGCGCTGGAAGAACCGCCTCCGCCACTGGTGATCAGCAGCATGGAGAGGCTCGCCGGTCTGCTCGAGAAAGCTGAACCTGTTTTACAGGCTGTACCGGCGCAGGAACCAGTCCGACCAACGGCAAAAGCGTAGGGCCAGCGAAAACTCCCCCAAGTGGTGGAGACAAACACTCCCCGGATGATGGATGCGCCCGGGGAGTGTTTGCTGTACTATGAGATTGGGCGGAATGTATATCAACGATGATCGACACGCTGAGCAAATAGCTCGTATTGAAGGAGTTTCCTGATGAAGAAGTGTCATGAAGTAATGACGAAAGACCCTGTTTGTTGCCTGCCAAATGACAGCGTGGTAACAGCAGCGGAATTGATGAAAAGCGAGAATATCGGTTCGATCCCTGTTATTGACAGCAAGCCGAGCCAAAAGCTGGTGGGAATCGTGACCGATCGTGACCTTGCCTTGAAGGTCGTGGCCGGAGCACTGGATGCTAAATCCACAACCGTGGAGATGGTGATGACCCATAAGATGGTCACCTGTCATGCAGATGATGATCTGCAAAAGGCCCTGGATGCCATGTCTGAACATCAACTCCGTCGGATTCCGGTTGTGGATAACGACAATAAGGTTGTGGGAATCATTGCGCAGGCGGATGTGGCGACTCGCGCTGACCAGCCGGAAAAAACCGCCGAAGTGGTTAAGGAAATTTCGCAAGCCAATGGGAAGTAAAAAAGTGTTTTACAGGGCAGCGGATTCAAAATTAACATGAACTCCCCGTACCGCAAATTGCGCGTTGTCTTTATTTATGGAACAGCGTCGATGCTGCTGATCCTGTCGGCCTGTGTGACGCAGACAGGGACTCCGTCTGCGTCGCAGTTGATGCTTACGCCAGCGCAACTCGGTGCACCCTGTGAGACGTGCGCTCAGGCAACTCTGGCGGTCGCAATGACCCAGCAGCAGATGAACGCCGATAGTCAAGCTGCAGCTGCCGCCGAGGTTGTACGCGCCAATGCACAGGCAACCATCAATTCAGCCAACGGAACATTGAGCGCAGTCCAGACTCAGCAGCAGAACGATGCCAATGTCATTGCGGCGCAGATAGCGGCCACCGCTGAAATCGTGCGCGCCAATGCACAGGCGACCTTAATTTCGGCTGGATCAACGCAGAGCGCCGCGCTGACCGCCGATGCGATCCACCAGACCCAGATGGCGGACCTGGCGACTACAGGTGCACAGGCTGTCATGAATCAACAATATAAAGATGAACTCGCCGCCGGCACGCAGACAGCAATTGCCAATCTTATTGCCACGCAAGGTCAGGTCGTCGCCGCGACATCCCAGTCGTATGTTGACCAACGCCGCCAACGTGAAGAGCAACGCCAGGGCCCCATCACATTTCTATGGGTGTGGTGCCTTCCAGTGTTCATTGTGTTATTAGCGGGTTTGGTTCTCTGGGGAGTCTGGCGCCGGCTAAAGATCCAGCAAGCCAACCAACGTATTCTGGAACGACCCCTTGACAGGTTGCCACCACCACCAGTCCAAGTGCCACATCATCACCATGGTGGTTCGTTACCGTATCTTGATAGTGATATTGCCGGTGACGGTTATCAGGTCACAAAGCCGGATGATCAGGTGGAACAGTGGCTTGATGAAGTCAAGGATAAATTGCTGGACAGTGATGAGAAGGATAAGGATGACAATACAGACGGTTGATCCAGGGCATTTCCCTCAAAAGGCTAGGCGAATCAGGGCCCAGGTATCGAAAGTCCTGACAAGCTGGGGATTGCTACCACGATTTAAACGCTGGCGATTAACCCAGGATCCAGGCACTGGAATGGTAGTGCTGTTTGGCGTACTGAATAACAGATATATTGCCACGCATACCTCCATCCCCTTTGGTGATTACTTCGATCCGCGCGTATTACATGATCTCGCCAATGAACTGCAAGTGCAGGTTGTGTCCTGCAACAGCGATGGCCTCCGCTATGCCTTTATCTTGGACCGCGGCCAGCTAGGCAAGTTACCGACTCATATAGACTTCCCCTTCATCGATAACGGCAAGCTGTTGGTAAGGGTTGTTTACAGCGATAAGCTGACACCCATGCCAGCTCCGCCGGTAGATATCGCGACGGTTGATGATCGCTCGCTGGTGCACCAAGGCGTGGGAGCTTTCCTGAAGGTATTTGACGATATTCAGCTCAGGGGTGAGGCTGCCTCAGAACTCTCTGCTCAAAACGTGCCTGATGTACTCGTCATTGACGAAGATGAATTCAAGAAACGGGTAGCAGAGCACGAAGTTGATGACCAGAAAATTCATCCAGGATTACTTTCCACCAAATGAGACAGGAGAATTACTCATGAGTCTGGACAAAGATGGCGTAGATACGAGATGGTATGAATTTCGCCGCAAGGTCCTTGACTGGCGGAATAAACGCCGCAACGATCAATTCGACAAAGTCAGTCTCGTCCATGAGAGGTCCATAAGCATTCTTCAAAATCGTTATGGGTATAGCAGAGAGGAAGCGATATACCAATTGGAGAATTATTATTCGAAGGCCTGGCTGGGCTAGAGCTATCGCTTTCTAGAAAGATAGAAGGATTATGGTCAAAACAATGAAATCTGAATGGCTGAATACCCCGCTTATAACTACCCTGCGCTGGAAGGAGGATGACGAAAAGATCATGGCAAAGAATCCTTCAACGCTTGATCAGAACCGGAGAGAAAAAACAATGAATAAACGAGTTGGTCTATGGCTCGACCGCAACCAGGCAGTTATTGTCAGTATTACCGATAACATTGAGGGGAGAACCATAATCCCTTCAGATATGGAGCATTATGACCTGTCCCCCACCGTTGTCTCTGGGGATGGCTCTCTGGAGGAGCGACGTAACAGACGTTTCTGGAATCATCTAGGTGAATATTACGACAAGATTATCGCCCAACTTCGTGATGCCACAGCGATCCAGATTTTTGGGCCCGAACAGGCCAAGTATGAACTCCAAAAGCGCCTCGAGAGCGAAGGACTGGCACAACATATCGTTAGCCTGGAAGACGCAGGCCCATTGACGAACCTTCAGATTGCCACAAAAGTCCGGAAGCTATTTCCAGTCCGTTCTCAATTTGATATTTTCTAAACGAACGCTTCTTCTGGCAATATTGAAACGGAATAAGAGAATGAAAAAAGCACTTCTCTGGCCCCCAACAGATGGTTGTTGTATTGGCAGGTTTACCAAGGAGAACGGACATTGAAACTGAGTTTACTTTTTATCTTTATGGATCTGCTTATCTTACTGGCTTATCCGATCGTATATATGCATGGCAGACTGCGTCAATTTTCAAATAAAAACACAACGCCGGCGAATTCACTGCTTATTGGGTCACTCATAAGCAGTAAGCAAGCGATCAGCAAATCACCAACAAATTTATGAGAGGTTTTATGCGTACAGAGACAATCAAATTTCCAGACCAGGAAACGCTCAGCGTTTTTCCCATTGAGAAATCTTATCTGGCACAAGCCATTACGGAGTTGGGCTTGAGCGGTGGGCACCCGGTAATCGTATTAGTCGGCGGGGAGATTGAAGAGAAACACCGGGATTTGACGCGGCAGGCTATGCAGACCATTGCAAAAACCGCGGAGGACATGATCGCTGTCATTATCGGCGGCAGCACAGACAGGGGAGTGATGGCTGAAATCGGCCAGATTAGGTCGCAGAACGGTTACAAATTCCCCCTGGTTGGTGTAACGCCCGAAGAGCTGGTCACCTGGCCCGGCGGCCCGCTTCACACGAATTTCTTATGGTTGGGAAAACAGCGCTGGCAATTGGAATCTCATTATTCCCATTTTATCCTTGTACCCGGCAGCGAGTTTGGGGATGAGTCCTCCTGGATTGAGGATGCAGCAGTCCTACTATCCAAAGGACATCAGTCGGTGACGGTCTTGATCAGTGGTGGAGAGATCTCCCGGAAAGAAATCGAAGTGAGTTTGGAAAACGGCCGCCCAGTCGTAGCTTTAAGTAACACAGGAGGACTGGCAGATGAACTTGCACGACAGCCTGAGAGAAACAGCCTAATTACTCTACTCCCGGGCGGTGCTGAGAAAACCATTGCTGAGGATCTTCAAGCAGCGCTATCGATTAATGAACGAGGAGAAAATAGTCTTGTGAGTCGCTCATGACGTAAAGAAGGCACACAGAACTAGAGTGTGCCAGCCTATGAGACAATGAGCCTTGAGCGTCTGGGACTGGCTGAAAACGGCAGTCCTTTTCGCGAGCCGAAGGTATCGCATCCGCCAATATGATCAAAGACTGCACAGTGGAAAGTCCAAGGGATTTGCCTCTGTAACCACGGGGGGGCACAAAGTGGAGCCGATAAAGCCGTCAGTGTGGTCAACACCTGCAAGAAAGCAACGTGCGTTTGATAAACCCTAACTAGCAAAAGCCCTGAGAACCATTGTTTTCAATTGAAATAGAAGTCCTGCAGAAATTTGTCAACGTTTTTGAAAGCGTTCCCGCGCCTCCTGGAATGGTTCTTTGAAGAATCGGTAGTATGACCAGGAAAGGAAATTCAGATGATGAAATTTGACCTTAACACCAATATCTATCGGCCTCTACAACAGGTCTTTACTTTCGTCACTACGCCCGAGAACGATTTCTACTGGCAATATGGAACTCTGGCGTCAGACAAGATATCCAGAGGTGAAATGGGTGTCGGAACGCTCTTTCGAACCGTGGGTCATTTTATGGGCCGGCGCTTTGAAAGTGTTTACGAGGTCACGGAATTCAATCCAGACCAAAGATATGGATTCAAGTCACAATCCGGACCCATGGAATCATATACGTTATACACTTTTGAAATAATCAAAGGCATTACCAAGATCGGTCACTCTACCCAAATCAGCCTGAGCGAACCGTTCAAATCGAATCTCATTACGGCTGAAAAAACGGTTAAGAAAGAGTATCGGGAAAATCTGGCTTTACTGAAGGATATTTTGGAATCAAGCCGGGTAGAAATGCTATGAGCGCACTTTGCCCGTTTCCAAACGCCAAAGATCCAGTTTCAGCGAATCCCCGCTTTTGATGTAGCCAACAAAAGGAAGCCATATGAATGTGACGACCAGGAAAACGCGTACCTGTACCCTCGATACACTGATGAAGAATTGAAAACCGCCATACGCGCTCATGGAGCCAAATATGAATTGGACGATATTGAAGTTGATATTTTGATGTGCTGTGAGACGATCTCAGTCCTTCACCAGAAAGGGCTTTTTGGCGGTATCGGGACGGCACTCTCCGCCGTCTATGTCACTCCAAAATGGCTGGTGTGGGCCGATAGTAGTGGACGGAACAATGTTGCGGCTGGTACAGCGCAATTACGGCAGGTCGATATGCGCGATTACCGGGATACTACTCAACATGCCATCACTCCAGCTCAGGGGCTCAATATCACGGGACGCTGACGCTATACAGATAAAAACAGGACGGGTATCACATCCATTGTGTTAGAAGCGGAAGCCGACGGGCAGAAATTCCGTCACGTGCTCAAGGAAGCCATGAAAAATGTGGCAAAGTAAATTTGTTCCACAGGAGTTCGTTTACACTGGCTTTAGCTTTACAGAATTCGTTATAAGAAAACCTTCTTCAACAAGCAGTCCGACCGCACCGCTGGCGATTGCGGTATCTGTATCCACGAAGTCAATCACGAGATGCCCATCCACCCAACCTTGGAAATGATCTCCCTGGACTTCCAGAGCGAGTTCATATGAATTCCAGGGTTGCCATTCAAAGGTGATTTCGGTCAGCACCGTTTCCTGACCTTCGAACACCCGGATCAGCTGGATCGTTTTTTTATCGGAAAGCTGAAGAGCGTAATAGCGCTGCAGTCCCTGCACGCGTACTGCCAGTCCTCCCGACTTCATCAGAGACGGTCGAATTCGCGCACTGATGTAATAGTCATCCCATTCCCGCAAACCTGTTGCGATCAAACCGCGGCCTTCATTGTGTCCGATCCGGAAGGCATCTTTTCCATTTCGCTCCCAGGTATCCACAGCACATACCCACGCCTGTGACCATAAGTTTGGGTTGTTCGGTTTTATCTGGATGCCCTCCGGCCGCCCAAAGGTTGTGTCCGCAACGCCCTCCCAATGCAGGTAATCCAAATACACGGTGCCTTCCCCTATATCCGCTGCTCGGATTTCAATCCCGACCGCGTAGATTGGCATGCCCTGTAGCTCAGGCATCTGCCAGGTGAGCGTTTGGTAGTCGCCCGGTTCAACCCACGTCCAAGGACCAGGCAGCCGCGCCGGTTGGTTGTTAGCATCGTAGTAGCAGACGAACAGTCCCACCTGCGCTAGTCCCCTGTGTGACTCGTTAGCGCTGAATCCGGCTTGGACGATCTGCCCCGGATACAGAGTGGGGGATGCAATCAATGAATACCCGGGCATGTTAAGATCTTCGGGCAGGATGAAGGTTGGCGTGGAGACCCGCGCTGCGGCTTCACCGTCGGGACAGGAAAAATGAACCACCAGACTGCGCTGACCCAGGCGGCTATGTCCGGCTGTATTCTCCAATCTGACCTGCGTGTCCTGAAATTCAGCAACATCCACCCGGAAACCCTGCAGGCTGCCCGGCAGTTCGAAGTGGAAGCGGGCACCGTTTTTGGGCTGCAGGGCAGGAAGGTCCTGCATCGCCCGTGCCGTGTTGATGATGTAGTAGCTCTCTATAACCGCATCAGTCACGCAGCGCCCGCCGTCCATCGTGGGCACGTACATCCGGTCGGCGACGGGTCCGCGCCAGTCCACCTTGCCTTCGAAACCCGCCAGCCCATTTCGAATGCCGAGCAAGGCGCCGAGGTTGCCGGAGTTACAGTCAGTATCCCAGCCGCAGGTGTTCGTGATCATAAGAGATTGCTGGAAATCGCCCTGACCATACAACAGCCCGAGGATGATCAGGGCATGGTTGGGTACCATGTGACAATTACCGGGGAATTGATCGTAGCCGTACTGGCATTCGATCCGGCGAAATGTTTTTTGCCAATCGGCGTCTAGCACGTGCCATTCGCGCAGATCATCAATCATGCGGTAAATCACTGAATCTTTTGGGATGACCGAAATTCCGGTTTCGATCAGCCGGTCAATCTCAGGCTCGATAAACGCCTGGGCTTCCATCGCGGCAAGGACCTGCGCGCCGTAGATCCCTTCTCCATCGTGGCTGACGGAGGCAGCACGGCGCGCTAATTCGGCAGCTTTCTCGGGCTCGCCCGGATACACCATTGGCCAGGCATCGATAAAGATCTGCCCGCCAATCTGCTCGGCAACCACCTGCCCGTTCGTCTCGATGGCTCCACTCAGCGGGGCAGGAATGCCATGCTTAAGGCGCAGGTAGGCGGTGTGCTCCGTGGAATTTCCCATTCCGCCCCACCAGAGAATGGTCTTTTTCTCGATCAAGTAGTTTAGCCAGGTATGGCCGATCTGCTCCGCGGTGAGATCGGGTGAATTGCCGTGATCGGTCAGAGCGCGAAAAAACGTGAAAGTGCCAGAGATATCGTCATCGGTGACAATCAAAGGTAGGCCTCGCTTCTCGTGGACGTAGTAACGAATTTCGCCCAGCTCGTGCAAGATCCGTTCATAGCTCCAGCCTTCGAAGGGGCGGCCCAGATAGACCCCGATGATCTTGCCCAGCACACCGGCATACACGCGTTCAACATAGTCGTTAGGGAATTGCATTTGTAAATCCTAAAGAAAGGGAATATTATGACCCGTTGGGAAATTCAGCGAGGATCGCCCTTGCCAGGTCTTCGTCCACAAACAGATCCGTAATCAACCCGGCACGCAGCAGGCTTGCGGTCGCCTGTGCCTTCTCGGGTCCGCTGGCAACGGCAAGTACATGCCGTGTGCGACGTAACTGCTCGGGGTGAATGCCCACAATCCGATCATATAATGGGGCTTCAATGAAATCTCCACCTGCTGTGAAATAGCGGCTGCATACATCGCCTACCCCACCTGCTTTCTCGAATTGATCCAGGTTTTCCTGTCCAATGTAGATCACCTCACCCGTCACCGGGGGGAGCGTGCCGATCCCGACACAGGCATGGGTAAGCTGGTCCCAGTAGCGCGTCACCGAATGAATGACATCGTCTTCCAACAGAAGGTTGCGCAACGTGGGTGAATTGACCATCAAGGGTGCATGCAGAAAGTGCGGTGTGCCGTTAAAACTACTTGCCATTTTGAGCACGTGCAGGTTGACCTGCGAGTACGTGCCGATCAATCCGCTGCTGCTCTCGCCGACCAGAGGTAGGAAGTCAGCCGAGCAGGATCTGGACGGGGCGAGCAATTCGGCGACCTCCGCCATCGTCCGTCCAAAACCGATGCCGACAACATCGCCATCCTGCAGAGTGTTCTCGAGATGGCGCGCCAGCGCGCCGGCAATGGATCGCCGTGTCAGCGCCGCGGAATTGCCGGTGCTGGGCACGACCACCACCCGGTTCAAACTGGCACGCGCTTGCAGGATCAGGGCCAGATCTTCGCGGTAATCCTGCGGGTTATTGATCTCAATTTTCACGATGCCCTGATCGCGGGCACGCTTGAGATAGAGAGCGATCAAAGATCGCGAAACCCCCAGCTCATCCGCGATCTGCTGCTGCGACAGGTTGCCCTCGTAATACATCTGAGCGACCTGCACGAGGGTTGCCAAAAGATCCGAGCGAATCCCGTTTTCGTTGTTCATGTTTCCTCCCGTTCGATGGAAATGCGCGCCGCGATATCTTGGGGTAGCGCTCCGCTGCGCAGGAACACGTCTGCTGCCGCCCCCAGAAGTGCCGAGTTCTCAAACGACTCTTTCACGAGCTGCAGGTCTCGTTTGGCTTCTTCCGTCATCAGGAAGTCGCGAATACGGGTGTTGATCCGCTGAATAAAGTTGGGGCTGGCGTGCACCACACCCCCACCCATCACAATCATACTTA